>NZDU01000001.1 GCA_002688875.1 Candidatus Pacearchaeota archaeon
CTTTTCGTTTTTCCTGTTTAATCTTTTTCTTATTCCTTCGATCATGTCTTCTCCATATTGGTCTGATTGTCAATTCTTTATAAATTATATAGATATGTGAAAAAATGTTAAATGAAATAGGAAAAAAGACAAAAATTTTGATGAATCAGATATAGTTTTAGGTAATTTTATAAAATATTACAAGTCCTTATTAACATACGATACCTATTTGGAAAAAAATCAAAATTTAAATTATGTAAGTAATTTAATTTTGTTACAGAGTTTTTTAAAACAAAATAATTTTGAGTATAAATTTGTAAATTTTAACTCTTCACCATCAAAATTGAACAAACCACGTGGTTGGTTAAATTTTGACTTTTCATCATCATCGGGTTTAGATTTTCCAATTTGTAAAAAAATAGATGAAACAAAAATTATTAAGTTTGAAAATTTATTTACTGAATCAACCAACGGCGGCATTTCCTTAGCTTGGATGGACGAAGAAACAGGACATCCATCAGAAAAAGGTTGTAGGTATATAAGTGAGGTTATTTTTAAAAGGTTATCAGAAGGATAAAATGTGAAAAATTATAATATTAAAATCTATGTATATTTATTATTATGAAGGTTTTAATGATATATCCGAACAAAGTAATGGTAACTCGGGCTCCTTTGGGAATCGGATATTTGTCTGCTTATTTAAAAGAAGCTGGTCATGAATTTAAGTTATTTGACACAACTTTTGTTAGATGTGGAGAAGTTCCATCTGATGATGCATTAAGAGAAAAGAATTTACAAGTAGTTAATCCAGATTTTGAAAAACTTGGTTTAGTAGAAAAAGAAATTGATGTATTTAAATCATTAGAAGATGAAATTAAATCTTTTAAACCAGATATTATTTGTATTTCTACTGTTGATCCTAATCATGTATTTGGTATGGAATTATTAAGATATTGTAAAAAATTAGTTCCTGATATACCTACAATATGTGGAGGACCCTTATCAACATTAGTACCTGAAGATATGATTGTTGAGGATTGTATTGATATTGTAGGGAGAGGGGAGACAGAAGAAGAATTAGTTGAGTTAGTTAATAGATATGAGAAGTATGGTAGAGATGGTTGGGATAAATTGTATACAGTAAATAATTTTTGGGTTAAAGATAAAGATTATAAAATTAATGGTATTGTTCATAAAAATAGTGTGAGTTTACCAAATATTGATAAAGGTTTAGCACCAGATTTAAGTATTTTTGATTCAAGACATTTTTTAAGACCATTGGGTGGTCGTATGTATAACATGGCAACTGTTATTTGGACAAGAGGTTGTGTTTTTAGATGTTCTTATTGTGCAAATGAAACTTTTCATAAGGCAGCAAAAGTATCAGCAAAACAATATTATAGAATAAAAGATGCAGATTTACTTGTAAAAGAATTAGCAGAGTTTAAGAAAAAATTTAATTTAAACTTTTTTATGTTTGTTGATGATATTTTTCCATTACATGAACCAGAAATTATGACAGAATTTTGTGAGTTGTGGAAAGAAAAAGTTAATTTACCATTTTCTGTAAATTTACAACCAAGACTTGTTAGAGAAGATACTTTTAAGATGGCAGTTGATGCTGGANTGAGAAACATAAGTGTTGGNGTTGAGTCTGGTAGTAGTAGAGTTAGAAGAAAAGTTTTAAAAAGAAATTATCGAGATGAACATACACAATTTGTTTTTGATTTAGCACATAAATATAAAATACGGTGTTCATCATTTAATATTATAGGGTTACCTGATGAAGATAGAGAAGATATAATGAAAACAATAATGTTGAATAGAAAGTTAAATCCAACAAGTGCTACTGTTACATTTTTTCATCCTTATCGTGGGGCTCCTTTACGTTCTTTATGTGTNGAGAGAGGATATATTCCAGAAAATCAAGGNAAACANGAAGATGTNTATCGTTCTGAATCTCAATTAGAAATGCCACAAATTACTAAAAAAGAATTGAGAGGTTTAATGTCATCATTTCAATTGTATATGAAATTGCCTGAAAAATATCATAAACTTATTGAGCAACAAGAGGATAGTTCGACCTTAGAATCTAAGGAAATACGTGAGAAAATTCTTTTACCGTTGTTTAGTAAAATACAAGATAGAGAATCAAAATGGGATTTTAGAAAAAAAATTGAATGGTGGACATCTGATGTTGATGGTCGTGAAGAAATAAATGCTAAAATAAAATTACCACATACCAAACCAGGTGATGCAGGATATTTTCCTTTACATGATAAAGCAAAAAAAGATTTTAAAAGGGAGTTATATCCTGGAAACGAAAGTATTGTTATATAACTAAAAAGGAGAAGGTTATGTCAAAAAGTGTAGTTGATAATATAATTAGATCACAAGTTGTTGAAGATTATTTAGATTTTTTTGAAAATAAAGATATTGAAAGTATTTATGATATTTTTCCAGATGAGTGTTCTTTAACCGATTGGAATATTGGAACGGTTACTGGTAAAAAAGATGTTATGGACGTATTTAAAGGTATATTCGAATCAGTTAGAACCATTGATGTGAATATAATACACATACATGAAGATATTATAGGTATTCTATGTTGTGAAATGGAATTAACCATTGATAGTGAATTATTATTAGTCGTTGATATATTTGAGTTTGATGAAAATGATAAAATAAAGGCATTAAGAGCGTATAGGGGAAATTAATGCTGAAAAAATATGATTCACTATATATTAATGGATGTAGTAATATTCAGGGACATGGTATTAAAAATGAAGAAGATAAATGGCCTAACTTATTATCTAAAAAATTAGACTTACCAATTTATAAAAATAGTTCTCTTTGTGGTAATTCTATGAAAGGTATATTATATTCAACTGTAAATGATTTGAAAAAGGTTGAAAATACACTTTGTGTAATAGGATTAACTTTTCAAGATAGAAGTCCTATTTCATTTGGGAATCATCAATACAATTATTCATACAATTCCTATGAATATATAAATGAAAAAGATTGGTATACAAAGCACTTTCTTGATAAGAGAAGATATCAATGGAAACAAGATAATACTAAAGACAAAAATTTAGAAAATGTATTTAAAAGTTATGCAAATTATAAAAATGAATTGATTAAACATGATAATAAATTCGAAACTAATTTATATAGAGAATTTTTTTATGATATAGTTTTATTACAATCTTTTCTTGTATCACAAAAAATAGATTATGTTTTTATAGAATGGCATAATCATCTTGATGTATCGGTAATTGAAAGAAAAAGAAAAATAGAATTGAATTGTTATAGGACTGAGATTAATTTTGATAATATTTTAAATATTGAATGGGATGAAATGGATATAAATCCTGGAACTGGCCACCCAAGTATATTAGGGTGTAAAAATATAAGTGAGAAGGTATATGATTTCATTAGTAGATAGATTTAATCAAGTAAGTATGCTTGATATGCCCCCAGATATATCTGAAATATATAAAAATGTGCCTGAAATGAATGAGATAGATAATCGTGGATTTCCAATCTGTAGACCATTATTTAGTCATTCAAGTCTACCGAAAGAGTTAGGACTTAAAGATGTGTGGGTAGATGATTTTGATTTTAAATTACCATTTGTGTATGCTACTTATGTTCATCATAACCAAAGACTTTGGACAGAACATATAAATTTAATACCAAATAAGGTTCTTGATGGTGTGAGAAAAGGACAAGGATTTTTACTATTCGATAATACACTTGAAGGAAATCGTGTAGATGGGGAATGGTTTATAGATCCATTATATAAAAGTATTTCAGAACTTGATTTATCTCCTGAAAATGTTATTTTTGTAACTAATAATTTATTGGCAGAAAAAACATATGATGAATATGAAAGAGGTCAAAAAATAAAATTAGTATCTTTTATGTGGAACGTTTATGATGCTCAACGATTGATTAGAGAGAAAAATTTACCTAAGAAGGTTAATATACAAAATGAAATAGAATATAAATCTAAGAATTTAGAAAGAATAAAGTACTTCTTAAAGGTAAATAGAACTAATCGTNCAGAAAGAAATNTTTTTATGTTATTTATGAATTATCATAAACTCTTTGATAAATCACTTATAAGTTTTCCTACATTGTCAGATGAATATTGTCCTCCAGTATTTGAAAAATATTTAACTAAAGAAAATATTGAAGATTTAAAATCTAAAGTTCCGTTTGATATTGATAAAACAGATGAAACAAATCATGGTGATGCAGGATTNGNAAAGGGATTTTTTGATGCAGATTTACCATTTCAACCGATACATTATAAAAATTCTTTTATAAGTATTGTGTTTTGTGCATTTCCATTTGANGATAATGCATGTCATCTNCANAGTTCNACNTTTAATCCNATNTATTGTGGNCATCCAATTNTTCAGTTTGGACCATATNAATCTNTNANNGAAATGAGNGAACGAGGATTTAAAACTTTTGGAAAATGGTGGGATGAGAGTTACGATGATGAATTAGATCATTGGAAAAGATTTGAAAAGGTTATGGATGTTACATTAGAATTATCAAAATTATCACAGAAAGAATTTTTAAAAATATATATTGATATGAAAGAGGTTTTACAGCATAATGTTGATTTAATTTCTAATTATGATATTAAGAATGATTTATATGATAGGTTGTTTTAATGAAAAATAAGTTATGGACACTTATTGAGGGAGTATTATGAAAGAATCGAAACATTTGGATTTTATTAGACCATATATAATGATAGGAAGAAAAATTGCCTATGATGATGATCCTAATAGTAAGTTTTTGTATGAACATTGGGGCGGAGCAAGTCCATTTGGAAAAGATAGAGATAAACTTAGGGAGTTTATAGATAACTATTCATTTGATGAATTGAAAAAATATGTTAATGAAAATATAGATGAGATTTGTAATGAATTAGATACAAGAACGTTAATTTCATTATGTGAAGTTTATATTGATTTAAGTGAAGATAGAAAAGATAAAAGTGATGCTTTAATTTTGGTAACATTTATTAAAATTATACAATCGACTACTTCTGCTATGAAGATAAGAGGGGTATTATCACCAGAGTGGACTAAAGAAAAACGAGAAGAGGCACAAGAGAAGTATGAACCACTTTATCCACAGATGGATACTATTTTATGGGATGGGATGAGACTTATGTTAGGAGGTGATAATGTTTATATTAATTTATTTACTCGAATATCTTCAGTGTTGAAGGATAACGAGGTTATGTTTAAAATTTGGATAAAAGTAGCAACAGTTTTATTAGAGGTTGAAACATCTTTTATAGCTCTTGATAATAAACATAGAGTACATTGGGAAATAGTTGCAAAATTAAAGACATTATTAGTTTATTTGGAAAATAAATGAAAGGAAAATTGTGGACTTTTTTGGATATAGAGAAAAGATTAGATTATATTTCTGAAAGAATAAATTGTAAATTTCACACCCAAGAAGAAATGTTGAATTTTTATTATGCACTCAAAAAGATTCCTCGGGATCTTAAGGGTTGTATTATAGAATGCGGTTCTTTTAAAGGAGGAAGCACTGCTAAATTTAGTGTGTTTGCTAAAGAACTTAATAGAAAATTAGTAGTTTTTGATTCTTTTAAAGGAATTCCAAAAAATAATGAACTACACTATGATGGTCTATTTAAAACAAAGATTGGAGGCCCTTTTAAGGAAGGTTCATATAGTGGAACACTTGATGAGGTGAAAAGAAATATTCGAAAATTCGGTGAGATAGATATATGTGAATTCTATGAAGGTTGGTTCGAAGATACTATGCCCAACTTTAATGAAGATATAGTTGCAATTTATCTTGATGTTGATTTAGTATCATCTACAAAAACTTGTTTGAAATATTTATATCCACTTTTAAAACCTGGTGGTATTGTTTTTTCACAAGATGGTCATATTCCTTTAATAGTTGAAATGTTAGAAGATGCTAAGTTTTGGAAAGAAGAAATAGGATTTAAAAAACCAAAAATCAATGGACTACGAAAAACAAAGGTAATAAATTTTGTAAAAGACGGAAATAAATATGAATAATAGTTATTTTAATGGAAAATATAATCTAATATTATGTACAGATTATAAATTATCTACTTTACCTAAAAATGTTGTTATTAGAAAGGGAAAGTTAGAAGATGTTGCTTTTATTATAAGACAAGAAGAACTTGATAATGATGAAGTATTTAGTGGTAATATAATTATTAACCATAATTTTAAAAAAATAGATTTTAGTAGTATATTTCAAATAAAGTTAGATGATAATACATTATATACTACTAATTTTGAACATACACCGTATCATCATGAATGTATATGTGAAGATAAAATGATATATTGTAGTTCTTTTATTTTATGGATTATATCACATCAAAATCGAAAGGAAAAATGTGGTTGTGTTGATTCGAAAGAAGCATCTTTATATACTGTATGTAGGTCGCATAGAATAAGATTAAAGAGATTGACAGGATTTGAAATATGAAAATAGCAGTATGTATATCGGGTAGAATGAGTGGGTTTGATGTAACTTCAAAATTATTTGAACATTGGAATAGTATATATGATAATGTAGAATTTTATTTTTTTATATCAACTTGGAAAGATGTATCAAGTGAGTATTCAGAAACAAGAGGTCCTGTTGAAGATTGGGATTTTTCAAAATATAAATTTATTACAAAATATGAAAAAGTTGATATCAATGATGCTTGGGCTAGTGAAAAATGTCTCAAAGTTTCTGCCTGCTATTCATATTCCTTATATAGAGCTCAACAATTACGAAGAGAATGTAAAGAAGAATTTGATGGAGTGATACAAACAAGGTCTGATATGTTTATTGATAGGCAAACACTTGATAGTCTAATTAATTTGATAGATAAACAAGGAGAACTATCAAAAAAAATATTTTACTCACCTTCAAATTTAAGATATGAAGATAAAAGATTCATGTTAATACACGATTATTTTGGGTTTGCGCATCCTAAAGTTATGGATATATATTCACTAATGTATTTTGATGCACATATTATTAATTTAGTTCCTACGGCATTTCATTATATGAATGGAACTCATTTAGTAAATAGAAATATTCAAGTTATTTGTATTCCAGGTGTAGGATTGACCTCGGTAATACCACAAACATTCAAAGAAATTCATAAGTGGAGAATGTATGATGCAATATCTTCCTTAATTGAAAAGAGGGGTGTAGAGTGGATTTTTTATAAAAAGAGAAAAATTGAGGAACTAATTAAGGAATTAAAATCATTATGAAAATAGCAGTATGTATGAGCGGACAACTTCGTAATTGGGATATGGCTAAATACAACCAAAAATGGTTTTGGGGAACTTCTACTGAAGATGTAGATTATTTTATTCATACTTGGAATTATAGTGGTGATAGGAGAGGAGTATCTCAGCCGTATGAATGGAGAGATGTATCAAAGAAAGAATTTAAAGGAATAGTAGAGTGGTATGATATAAAAAAATCAATATATGATATTATGGATCAAAAATATTTTTATGGAGATGATCATTGGAGTAGTTTATTTTATAGTTTTGCACAATCAATAATGTTAAAACGACAATATGAAATTGATAATGATTTTGAATATGACCTTGTTATAAAATCAAGACCTGATATAGTATTTGATCCAAAAAGACATTTTTCATATGAGTATTTAGAAGATAATCATTTACACACAACTCACGGTGGAAATATGGAACATGAGTTTGGAATGTTTAACATCAACGATATTTGTTTTTATGGCAATTCATACACAATGGATATGTTGGTTAATTTATATTTTCATAGACAAAAGGTAATAAATGGAAATTCAGGTTATAATATTGAAGAAGGTGATTTAAATTTTCATCCATTGGGACCAGGAACTCTAATACAAGAATATTGTAGAGATTATGGCATTACAGCACTTCCAACTTTTGGTAAACATGGCCATTGGCAAGAAACTATAGTTAAATTGGGTTGTCCAGAAAACTTAGATTTGTTGGATGTTGAGGAATTTATACCTATGGAAGAGTATTTTAGAAAATGGTATAGTAAATGAAAATATATAAACATTCTGGAGTTAATTATATGACAGATATTTTTTCTAATTTCAAATCATTTGATACTATAAGGTCGAATGATTTATTACAAATTCAAAAAAAATTGACTGAATGGGCAAAAAACTATAATGGTAGTGTGCACCCTAAAATAAATAAAGATCCAGAATTTGTTAATTATCCACCAACAAATGAAAAAATACTATATCATGGTGGTGATTATTTGTATTTAGAACTACCATACGAATTATTCAATGATTATTTAACAGCATGGACACATGACATATGTTTACTCGAATTTGATTCTACTAAATGCGATTGTTACAAATGTAATGATTTTGAGCATCATCTTAGTTGGAAAACAATTAAGAAAGATATATTGAATCATATTAGATGGACAAATAAAGGTCGAGGCCGTGAAAGATCTTATTCAATATTCAAAACATTTAAATCAGGTATAATAAAACCAATTTATAATTATTCATCTCATTGGCCTGTACTTGGTACACATAGAATAGCTTATTGTTCTGTTTTAAAAAGTGATATTCCATTCTTTTTCAGAATTTTTGACGATGATAATGAA
>NZDU01000002.1 GCA_002688875.1 Candidatus Pacearchaeota archaeon
TATCATCATCTCTATTGTGAATATCTGGCATATGTTTTATATAACCCCAAATATTATCAAAATATTCTCCAATCATATTCAAAAAATTTATAAATATAACATTACCATCATCACCAGCAACATGCATTGGAACTTGATTTGATAACATATTAAAATTCTTAACATCATATATGTGTGCTTTTTCAATTTGAGTGTTATACCAACCTATAGCCTTTGATGAAGTTACTTCATACAAACTATATGGTTTACTTGAATTTGTTTTTGGCCATGAATTATCAAAATATTCACCGAGTGAACTACTACTATAAGACGAACTTCCAAAATACAAATATTTCTCATACCCCATAAAACTATTTATTGTTTGTCGTTTTTTAAGATCCCAACTAGCAACAATATCAGTAGAAGCACTAACTGATGACGAATAATAATTACTCTGGCTAGTATATAATTCAATATTTTCTAATTTAGATTTAAAATTTTCAATTCGTTTTTTAGCAGAACTAAAATTAATGAAATTCTCATACTTACTATAATCAACATTAAGATATGAACTTCCTACTGGATTACTTGCACTAAAAATTAAATTTTCTAAATCATCTGATACAGTTTGATCATCTGTTAATATTTCATCCCAAGTTTGATACTGAGTTTCTAAATCAGAAATTGGACTTTCAAGTTCAGTTGTATTTGGATCTCGTAATATTAAAGCACCAATATCCTCATCTACATAATCTATTAATAAAACTTTATCTTCGTGTTGTGGAATCTTTTCTTGTACAACATAAGCAGAAGTTTTTTCAGTAATTCCAGCTGGTAAAGGTTCATATAACTTATAAACTACCGAATACGGCCATTCCTTAAATTCACTATTATCTTGTTCTACATTTACAACAAGAGAAGTTTTATCATTATCAAAATGAAGATATGTATCTAAATCTTTTTTATCTCTTATTCTATAATCTAATTGCCATTTATCAAATGGATATTCCCAAGGTCCACCCTCTCCCCAATCTCCAGGATGTCTATTAGATCCCAAATCTCCTGCAATATGTCCTCGTAAAAGAGATTGGTCTTTCCATGTATCTTCCACTCTAACTTTAGTTTTGTCTATAACATCACTCACAGTTGAAATAAATGGAGCGTAAGATGGAATATATTCTACATCATCAACTGTAATAGTAAGTTCTGCTTCTGTTTCTAACCCATTATTATCAATTGCAGTACAAGTAACAGTATAATTTCCTTCAACTTCATAAAGATGTGACATTGTATACGTTCCACTTGAACTATAAACTTGAATTTCGTCATTTCCTTCCCACACATCCTGTTCTTCAGTTTTTCCATCTCCAAATTCCCATTCTAAAAGTTTAACAACTCCATCAGTATCCGATGCTTCTACTGTAAATTCAATGGGAGTTTCCTTATCAGTTCTCCTATTATCAACCGACAAAGTTATTGTAGGTGGATCATTTGGATATATAACAACTTCTCGTGCTCTAACAAGTGAAGTTCCATTTGAATAATTAACAGAAACTGTTACAGTATAAGTGCCTGGTTCATTATAAATATGAGCTGTAGCATATTCATCAACTACAGTACCATCTCCAAAATCCCACGAAACTGAATCAATTAATGGCTCAACAATTACATTTATAGCACCAGCTTTTCTCGTACCATCATTGTATACAGTAACACAACTAACTGAATAAGCTCCAGGTTCATCAAAAGCATGATCTACATTTGGTTCTTCTGGAGTACTTTCAATAGTATTACCATCTCCGAAATCCCAAATATATTTTGTAATAAAAGCTGGAGATGGAATGCCTACAAATTGTTTTCCATATTCAGTGTCTCTGTGTGCCCACTCATAATCAGATCCTGTCCAAACCCAAGCTTTCTCTGGACTTAAATTTCCTATAAAAATATCAGGATTTAAACTTGGTATCCAACCCTCAGGTGGATTTGTAGGTTCATCTTCATCCGCATTATACGAACCTCCACTTCCAAAATTAAGTTGACTATTGTTTAAAAAATTACTCCACCAACTCATTAATGGTATTTTAGTAGAATTAAATCCACCCCAATTTACTGATTTTTTATTTTGTTTTTTCTTCATAATTTTAATCAAATGGGTTCCACGGGCTATTTATATCAATATAAACAGTTTTTGTTGTTACAGTTCCACCCGCATTGGTTATTTTACATGAATAATTTCCTTCATCACTATATCTAGAATTATTAATTCTTAAAGTTGGAGTATTTGAACCATATCTTCCACCATTAGGTAATTTAGATCCTCCCCTATACCACGCATAAGATAATCCAACTCCTGTAACTCTAAGTCCATGTATAGAAAAACTTCTTCCTGGTCTTACTCGTGTAGAACTTGAAGTTGGTTGGCTAGTAATATTTGGTGGGTATGTAATATCAACACTAAACGGTGCACTATCTGTATAAACATTTTTAGTAATTGGAATTGCTCCAACTCTTAAAAGTTCCAATCGTATTCTATAATCATTTCTATTTGGAAAATTAGTTCTATCTGAAATTCTTATTCCTCTATGATATCTACCTGTATTTGGATATTCATCTTCAATAACTTTCCATTTATTTAATTTACCATCCCACAAAGATATTTTAATAAATCCTGATTCATTTTCATCATCCCCTTTAGGAATAAAATTAGACCTCCAAACAGGCATAACAACATCCCCCTTACCAAATGATTTTCCACTTATTGGACTAATAACTTTAAACCCAGTAGAATATTCTGGTGGTGGTGCTGGTTTTGGTGGAGCCCATGGTTGAACACCACTTGTTGTTACCCACCCACGAGTTTCTTCCACAGTATGAACTGGAGGTATACCTTCTGTTACTTCAGTTGGTAAACTTGATTCATCTTCTACAAGTATTGGAATAACATTCCTTTCTTCATGAACTACAAATGCATTATTAATAATAACTGTCCCACCAACCATTTGTTTAGTGAATCCAGGATCAACTTCTGGTTTTTTAGTAACTCTTAATACCGTTTCACCTTCATCTGATGTAATAAATTGAATCTTACCATACTCATCTTCTTTAACTGGAGTATGACTTAAATGTGTTTCAGGAAGTAATGAAAAATCTTTTTTATATTTATCAGAAATAATATCATATGGAGCTAATCTAATTTCTTTTCTATCTGGAGATATCTTATGAATCCAATACCCATAATCTTTAATAACTAACTCCTCTCCAATTTCACCATTTTCTTTATCTTCTTCACTTCCAGCATAAATTTTTCCATCTTCATCAACCCAATAAGATTCATTATAAATTTCCCCATATTCATCAGGATTAATTTTCATTAAAACTACTTCATCTGAACCAGCAAGTCGTCTAAAAAAATTATATTTAACATTATATCTTCCTTTATTATAACCAAGTTTTCTTAAATCTGCTCCAGGATTTAATCTTAACCCACTCGAATCAAGTTGTAAATCTTCATACTCAACAATTTTCTTTTCAATATAAGTTCCATCAACATCATAAACCCACATTTCGACAAAATCAGTTTCTTCCCCAAATGTAGGCCATTGGTAACCAGAATCCCCAACCTCATGATAAGTTCCTAATCTTAATAATTTTTGATCTTCTTTATTTAATCCTTGTATCATATCTTATCTCTTTATGAAGAAGTAACTACCCACTTCGATTCTAAAGCACCTATATTTACAGTTACTACCTGTTCTCCACCCCCTACTGTTTTTGATTTTCTATCTCGTCCTCTCCACCAACGCCTTTGTCTCCTACTCCAATAACTTTCTGATCTAACTGGTTCTGGAGCAAAACATTTTAAACTTATCATATCTCCGTTACTAACTTCATCCTCACCTGATTGCCACCTACCTCCATTTATATTATATTTAGCTCCAGGTTTAATATAATGGCTACCAGCATCACTATTATGAGCAGTTCCAGTTGATGAAATTGAAATTTTAATTGGTCTATTTATCCCAGTAATCATTACAGGATCACTGGTAACTTCTTTTGTTAAACTAGCTGAAGTTAACGATTTACTATCAAAAATTATAGGATTTGGTATTACATCAGATATTTCTCCTGGAGATTCTACTGTTAATGTATCCCTTATTACTGGTGTTTCTGCTGCTGTCCCCCAAAGTGTAGCTGCCCATTCTGGATCTATTGTTGCTGCAGTAAAATCTATGGGGACTCCAACCTTATAAATTGTAGTATCATCATAAGACAGTTCAACTCCTGGATCAATTAGTTCTTCTTCTATAACTGCACCTAAGCGGGGAGAAATCACTTCAACTGCAGGTTCACCTTCTTTTATTATCTTATGAATTTTATCAATGACTTTAGGACGCTTAACAATTTTTTCTGGTATACCTGGAGAACTCTGGCCTGGCCCGACTTCTCTTAACATTTTAAGAATTGTAGTATTTTTACTACCACCCCATTCTATTTTAATATTTTTTTTCATTTTATTCATCTTCTTCTTCAGTTGCTAATGCCTCGGTAAGTCTTACCAAATCAAATGATATTGCTTCCAATCTCGCTGGTTGTCCAGCTGTTGTTATATTTCCTTCCGAATCTAACTGTTCCCCAAATCGAGTCGAATCTGGCAACCCAATTATCGTAGGACTTATTACCCATTCAGACCAAGTATCTCCACCATATAATCTATTAAACATACCTCGATATGAAATTTCAAAATCTTGTGGAGCATTTGTTGTTCTAGCTTGAAATGCAGATATGTATCTATTTAATCCTATGTATCCTGCAGGTTCTCCATCTTTAACCCAATCCTGCCACCCAAGGTCTATACTATAAACTCTATATTCAATGGTTGCACCAGGACATTTCCTTAACCGCATCCTCAATCCTTCAATTCCAGCTTCTGGATTACCAGCCTGTCCAATTCCCCCATCACCAAACCAACGATTTGGCTCCGAAGGCCCCCCTGGACCCATCCAATCATCATCAGAAACACCCTTTATTTGAAACTGTATTGAAGGTTCAAGTGGAGTTTGTATTACTCCAGTAATTAATGGTTCTGCAGCATTTACTGAAAAGGTAACAGGTTCATCTTGTAATTGATGTTGAGTTGCAAGAGTTTGTCCTGAAGGAGCTGAAAGTATTGATATCAATACCTCATTATTACCATTAACTCCTGTTGGAACTGAACCTGCTTTTTGTGGAGCTGGAGGATCTTCTATAATATCCTCAACTATAGGACCTCCATTTATAGAAAAAACTTCAGATATATCTTCGATCTGTACACCACGGTCTGGTAAAACTGGACCAGCACTTCCTATTCTTATAACTCTAGCTCTAAGTTTATAATCACTTCTTTCTGGATAATCACTTGGCAATAATACTCCACCACTCAATGCACCATCATTATGAGTACCTTTATTTCGTACAATCCATTCTTGTAAATCTTGTCTCCAAATAGAAAGTTCAACATATGCAGTTGTTGAACTATCAACTCCAGTAGGAAGTCTGTTAGTTGACCATTTTGGTACTATTCGTTGTCCTACATTATATGTTTCTCCTCCAACTGGAGCCCTAAGTGAGATAGTCGGTAATGTTGCCATTTATTAATCCTTTGATGTCCATTCTATTGGTTCTGACCAAACTTCAGCTCCAGAATTCCAAACTTTACAAACATAAGTTCCAATAGAATCTGCATTAGCGTGTTCATTTTCAAATTTAGGTTTATTAGCTCCTTCGATTTCAATTTCATTATGATACCATTGATAACTTGGTGTTTGTCCACTAACCCTAATTTCACATATTATATGTCCACCTTCAGCTGAATTTGGATAAAATTCTGGACTTTCAGAATCAACTACAACATCATAAGATTCTAACCATTCTGCCCAACAATCCATTGGTTGTGAAAGTATTGTTAAAGCGAATTCTTCGTCTATAGTAGCTTCTAATTCAGCAACAATAGATTCATACTCTGTCCTAATATCAGCTTCAGTTTCTATCTTAGTATTTTGTATCGATACAGCAACTGCTTGGTCTCTTTCCTGTTTCGCTTCCAATAAAGATTGATTTAAAGTTAAATCTGCTTCCCTTTGTGATTCAGAAACTGCTTCTGAAACAGATTGATCTATAGCTGCTATATGTTCTTGTCGTGTTAAAACTCCACTTAAAACTTCTCCTGTTTCTGGATCTACCACAACTACATTCTTAAATATATTATCTATAACCTTATCAAATTTGTCATCCTTAGTGTGTTCTTCAGACATTTTATTAATTGTAATGTATTGATTTGGATGATCAAGAGCATCTCCTGTATTACGATCCTCAAATGAAAGTACAACTCCATTTTCATCTCTTAAAGTTGGAGCTACATTTGGATCACCAGATCCAGAAATATTTAAATTAGTTATAGCTTCTTGTAATAAAAGTTCATATTCCCTTGCATCTGCATCATTCATGCTTGTCCAAGCTTCATTATCTTTTAATTCTTTTAAAGTATACGGCATAATTTATCTTGAAACTTTAAATGTCCAATTTTCATCAAAATATTGAACGGTTTCACCAGCAGTTCCACTACCACTAACTACTTTAAAAAGTACCCGATAAAATCTTTCGGACTGCAATCCGTTCATCCACAAATTGAAATAATTTCCTGTTGAATCACAACTTACCTTTGAACCACTACCAAATGGAATAATAACATCTTCAGTATGTGCATCTCTAATAGAATAATATGTACTACCACTTGGTAAAGTCTTTACTGTTAAATAATCTGATGTGGTGGAAAATGTTTTAACTGGATATCTTTCTCTACCAACTACCCTAAACTTTGTCTTTGAAGTTTCTTGATACTCTGGTCTAACCCCTTTCATATAAAGAATCATATCTTCAACATCAGTATTAGAAAGTGCAGATAAAGACCCCGTTGTCCAAGTAGAATCATCCCATTCAACTTCTAATTTTGGTTGAAAAACAGTATGTGTTTCTCTTGAAAAGAATTTAAAATTTCCATAATGTGTATTATTCCCCTCTTCAACAGTAGTATCTAAATTTCCAACACTCCCACTTCTTTTTAATATAAACCCTTCATTTGGAACTGTACTATCTACCCATTTATTAACAATATCAGTCACATCCATTCTAACATCAGTAGGTTCATTTGTAAAAGATTGAGAAGCTTCATATCCACTTCCAGTATACCAAGTCCCCCCACCTGGAGGTAAAGTAACAGCTAAATCAGTTCCATTCTCTAAAGCTTTAGTTTTATCTCCACTAAATTCAAATACTACAGAAGATGATCCTGCTGATAAATTTGCAATAGTACCAGCTATACTTCCAGATAATATTAAATAAGCAGGATCTGAACCAGAAGCCTCAACAACTATCGGTAATCCATGTAAAGAACTATTATCATTAATTGCACTCTCTAAATTTGCAACAGAACTACCAGTTGTTGATCCAGATGTTACAAATATTTGAGTGGAACTATCGTTAAATACAGCTGTTGAACCACTTACAAATGTAAAATCAACTCCACCAATATTAAATTCTTGGTTCGCATAATCTCCTTCATTAACTATTAGAGTTCCACTTGCATAAGAATCTCCAGCAAGAGTAGTATAACTTCCAGTCCAAGAAGTTGCAGTATCATTATCATCTTTATAATTCCAACTTACTCCGTCCTCAATAATAGGAGCACTATCTAATCTACCAGATCCCATATCCCAACTTTGACTAACTGGATATCCATATAAAGTTTGTTCTACATTTAATTCTTCTGAACCTGCATCATAAAGATTAAGATAATATTTTGGATTAGATATAGTTCCATTAGATATCGAAGAAGAAATATCTGTTAAATCAAATTTAATCAATACTCTTGAAACTCTAATAGTTGAAGCATCACTACCACGATCTTTTCGTATTTCAAGAATTTCATCTAGCCCAGAATTTAAACTTTTACTTACTTGATATAATGTTGTATCTTTTGTTACAAATTCAAAATAATGCATTAGCTCTCTCCTCCAGTACTATCCCCCTTAACCCTACCTTCAATATCTTGATTTGGAAATTTAAGTTCAAATATAGCTGGATCAACGGACGGATAAATTACTCCGTTTTTTATAGCTGATTGTATATTAAAAATATTTCCTGAATACCCTTCAACTTGACTGTATTTATTATATACAACTACTGGCAAACTATTTGGATTATTAGCTTCTGGAGGAACAACTGCTGCTACTCCTTCGGCAAAAGAAATTTGTTGTGCTAAATCTACAATAACAATTGGTTGATTAATTTGCCACCT
Organism: Candidatus Pacearchaeota archaeon; assembly: GCA_002688875.1. Lineage (GTDB taxonomy): Archaea > Nanobdellota > Nanobdellia > Pacearchaeales > GW2011-AR1 > ARS1285. The sequence goes on from NZDU01000002.1 coordinate 8,312, forward strand.
ATCAATGTTGAAAAATTGTTTTACTTTTTCTATACACCTTAAAATTACTTCTTGTTTATTATATCCAGACTTCGTAATAATTGAAAATTTAACCCCAATATTAATAACCCAAGCATCNTTAATATTAATAGCATCAGTTAATATTCTATACTGCCCTAAATATGTTCTGATATTTTCTTTAACTGCTTGATTTACTGTAACTAATCTTTTATCTGGACTATACCCAAGAATATACATATTTAATGCTAATGGATTTGAAGTTTCTATGGGTGGATTTTTAGCACCAACTTCACTATCTTCATCAAAAAGATCTGTATCTATTTGAAAAACACCTTGACTAACCTGTGATTGCATACCACCCTCAAGTTGAGTATCCTGAACAATATATGCTTTAGCAATATTGCCATATTTTGGAGGTAAGGAATAAACACGAATTATATAATCTTCTTTTGTAACACATCTATTTTGAGACTGAAAATATTTAAGAGCATTATTTTTAACTTCTTGAATTGTTTCTGGGCCTCCACCACCACTTGTTGGTTCTGGATTAATTACTGCTAGAGATGTTTTACACTCTTGAACTAAAGTAGGATGTAATGTACTACTAATTTCTCCATACAAAAGATTTGAAATAGAAACTATACTACCAGCAGCAACATTATCACTAATGCTCCCCCCATATGAATATGTAATTGTTAATGCGGTATCAGATGGAGCTAATCCATATGTTCTTGTATTTAAAAAATTTGTTGGATCAAAAGCACTATCAAGTCTCCTCCCACCACTAAGTAAAATATCAGCATTAACATTTCCAGGACTTGGAATTATTTCCTCATCTTGATTATCTGAAACTCCAGCCCCAAATCTCACTTCACTCCTACCATCTGGACGAATNAAAGTTGTAAATCTATATGGAGTCTTTAATAATTTTAATAAATACGGAGCTGTCTCATTAAATTGAAATAGTTCTGGATCATTAGTTGATGTATTTTCTACTTCTTCAAAAACTGTATCTTGTGCTAAAAATGGAACTTCTTTCCAAGTATTTCCATCACTATCAACGACAGAAGTTATCTCTGTAACATTAGGCTCAGCTAAAACTACTTTATCATATTGAGTAGCTGTACTAAACTCAAAAGTTTCTGTTGCTATTTCTCCACTTTTTACTTGTATAGTTTTTTTAAGTAAATATTTACTTGGAACTCCATCATCGTCCACTTCATAAATAGTTACTTCTGTTGGATCGAAAGAACTTGAATTTTTAAAATTACAATCTTCAACAGATTTAAAATTAATTCCTGAAGTTGATTTTACTGTAAGTCCTGCTGATATAGGCAATCCAAATCTCATATCAGGATTTACACCATCTCCACTTCCAGATGATGGTACAGTTTGAAATATATCTAATTTACCAACAGCTGGTGTACTAAGTCTTGGTCTATACCCATAACCTTGTGCCATTTCAAATACAGTTTTTCTTTCCTCTGCATA
>NZDU01000003.1 GCA_002688875.1 Candidatus Pacearchaeota archaeon
CATCTCCATCATACACATCTCCATCATACACATCTCCATCATACACATCTCCATCATACACATCTCCATCATACACATCTCCATCGTTTGGTTCTGGAGGAGGATTTCCTCCATTTGCGTTTTGATTTTCATCATAAATATCTCCGTCTTCTGGAGGTCTATCTCTATCTCCCCTTGGTCTCCCCCTTTGAGGTCTTTGACCTTGTTTATCTGGTTGAGATCTACTGCTTCTAGGAGAGGCTCTTGTTGGTGAGGATTTGCTTTTTCCTAAAGGGTTTAGGATTATGAAAGCTATGATTGCTGCGATTACTATGAATGGGAGCCAGATCCAGATTGGTATTCCGGGTATTTTGCATTGGGGGTTTCTTCTGAAGATTGTTATGAAGATTATTAGGACTAATGCCCAGGCGAGAACTGAAAGTTTGTTGGGGTTTTTTGTGAAGAATCCTATGATGATAAATAATACTAATACGCTAGTGATTGAGATGATGGATGAGATTACGAAGATTGATAGGCAGTTGCTGTAATATCCTAAGGCTGTTGCGATTAGTGAGCTGGATAGGGTGATGATTATGTTGGTACTTTTTTTGTCGAACATTTTTGTTTTTTCGAGAATTCCGTAGATTATTCCGAATGCAAGTATGAAAGGTAGGATGATTGAGAATGCTCCTAACGATTCTACAAAATTTAATGCATCTGCGATTGAAGCCATTTTAAGATATAGATTAGGAGGTTTAAAAGAATATCCGAACTTTTAGATAAATTTATTAATTTGGCATTCTTAGGTAATTTATGGTTGAGAAATGTGTTTTGTGTGATGAGGGAATTGAGGAGGAGTTTGGGAAGTTGAAGGGTACGGTGATTAAGGATAAGGATGAGAATGGTAAGAGGTTGATGATTTATGTTTGTTCTGATTGTATGAAAAAAGATGATTGGTATGATGAGGCGCGGGTTATGGGGGTTTGAATGGTGGATTTGGGCGGTGGTTAAACTTATCAGTAAGAGATGACTTTTTGATATTAGTTAATTGATTAGATATTTGTAGAGAACTTTGAAATAATGCAATTTCAATGTTCTCTAAGAAGAACTCAGAGAACAAGTTCTCTGATTCATTCAACTCCTTTGGAATTGAAGACTTTGCTGCGATTTCCTTAAAAATCTCTAATTTTTAATACATTCAAAATCTTCGATTTTGAAGTCTTCGGAAATGTCAATTATGCAAAGTTCTCTGTAAGTAACTAAACCTTGAAGAACGCAAAAACCCCTAAGGTTCAACAGACTGTTTAGAATTATGAAATTTTAAGATAAAAAAAGAGAAGAAAAACCGAAGTTCAACTCCTCTATCTACCGAAGTAGACGGTTATATTTAGATTAAATAGTATTTAAAGGTTTCTGATGGGGGGAAATTGGGACAGGATTAGAATCTACTTAGAATTCTTAAGTTTTTTTAGTAAAGACTGAGCAGTGCCAAGATAGCAAAGAACTTTTTGTTTAACCTTATTATCAATCAGCTTATTCTCAACTATATAATAATATATTTTACCTTTAAAGACTTTCTTCCTAATAAATGCCATTGAAATTAATAGGCACTATCATTTATAAGATTTATGGTTATTCATCTTATATATTCTATCGCAGAAATAACTTTCTGCGGTAGGCACTATATTTCTATAAAAAGGTGATAAGATGGCTCAATTACGAGAGAAACATATACATAATAAACTAAAAGAGATGGAAATTTTTCTCTTAGAACAGTATAAAAAAGAACATGAATCTAAAGGAATGAATTGGGAGAAATACGAAAAAGAATTTAAGGAAAGATTCAGAAATGCTATGAATAATTTGAATCCGCTTATTGAAAAGGCTTGTAAGAATATTAGCTTTTATAGGGGTAAGGGAGATAAACCAACTTTAACTGTTGAACAGAAGCTTAAGCTTCTGTTGTTGAGTCAACTAGCTGGTAAGAGTAATAGAATGATGGCTAACATGACTAGATTATTCTCACTCATAACAGGAATAGATAGAAGTTACAAAACTATTGAAAGGCTTTATTCAGATCCTGAAGTTAATTGCGCTCTATTTAATCTATGGATTTTAATTCTCAAGAATAAAGGAGTTAAAGAAGTAGATACCTGTGGCGATGCCACAGGATTTGGATTGTTTATTAGTAAACATTATTCATCCTATGCTCAGAAGCTTAAGGATAAAGCTAAGGATTCTAAAAATACAAAAAGGTCATTCGTTTACAAGTTTTCTCTTCTAGATTTGAAGAGCAAGATGTATGTATGTTTTGGAACCAGTTTAATTAGTGAAGCAAAAGCATTCCATAAGGCCATGGAAATGTTAGGATTATTGGATATTAAGATCAAGTCTGTTAGACTTGATCGATACTACAGCTTTCCCTGTTACGCTAAGCTATTTCCTGAGTCTAAGTTTTATGTGATACCAAGAAAAGGGGCTGGGTTAGGACATGGGGATGAATGGTTGAATGCAATGAGGAGTTTTGTTTGGGATTTTATGAATCATATGAAAGAATACTTCAAAAGAAATAATTCTGAGAGTTGCTTTGGAGCTGATAAGAAAATGTTTGGATGGAAAGTTAGACAGAAAAGAGCAGATAGAATTGATACAGCTCTTTTCTGCAGAGATATATGGCATAACCTATTCAGGCTTTAATCCTGTCCCAATTTCGTGGATGAGAGAGTTAGATTACTGGTTTACTTCTTTGGTTTATAATTTTGATTAGATAACTTTAAATATGGTAAATTAATCAGTATTTTATCGATGACTACATCATCTGGTTCCTCGGTTCTGGAATTCGGGTGCATAGGTAGTAGATAATAGTGAGAGATGGTGAGAAAGATAATAAGGAAAATATAAAATGACTGAAGAGACGAGTTTTCTCGAGGCTGTTAAGAAGCTTAGGGATGAAGAAAGTAAGAAGGGAAAGGAAAGGAAGTTTGATCAGACGATAGATCTAATTGTGAATCTGAAGGAGTTCGATGTTAGGAAGCAGGCGTTTAATGTTTTTGCGGAGATTCCGCATAAGTTTAAGGAGAGGAAAATTGCGGGGTTTTTTGAGAAGGATAGCGAGGCTGTGAGTGTTATTAAGAAGGATGATTTTGGGAAGTATAAAGAGAAGAAAGATATTAAGAAGTTGATTAGGAGCTATGACAATTTTATTGCGAATGCTAAGTTGATGCCGGCTGTGGCTACGAGTTTTGGTCGTGTTCTTGGACCTGCTGGGAAGATGCCGAGCCCTCAACTGGGGATTTTGCCTAATGAAGAAAGCGAGGTTGTTAAGAAGATGGTTGATAGAGTTAATAGTAACATTAGGATAGTTGTTAAGGAGGCTAGTATTAAGGTGGGAGTTGCTAGAGCGAGTTTGGAAGATGAGAAGGTTGTTGATAATATTATTTCAGTTTATCATAAGATTTTGAGTAGTTTGCCGAAGGGGAAGGATAATGTTAAGAATGTTAAGGTTAAATTTACGATGAGTAAGCCGGTGGGGGTTGAGTTGTAGAATGACAATTAATATCAAGGAAAATCAGGTTAATGAATTGGTTGAGAAGATTAAGGGTAGTAAGACTTTGATGTTGGTTAGTGTTAAGGGGTTACCTTCTAAGCAGTTTCAGGATATTAAGAAAGCTATTAGAGAGGATGCATTTGTGGTGATGGTTAAGAAGAATATTGTGGTTCGGGCTTTGAATAAATTTGGGAAGGGATCTATTTTGCCGTTGGAGAATCATATTAATGCCGATATAGCCTTGGTTGTTTCGGATAAGGATGGGTATGAACTTGCTGGGATTATGGCTAGTAAGAAGACTCCGGCGTATGCTAAGACAGGGCAGATTGCTCCGGAGGATATTGAGGTTAAGGCAGGTCCGACTGATTTGGTTCCTGGTCCTGCGATAAGTGAGTTGGGGGCCGTGGGGATTCAGATTGCGGTGGAGGATGGGAAGATTGCTATTAAGGCTGATAAGGTTATTTTGGATGAGGGGAAGGAGATTAAAGAGAATGTTGCTTCGTTATTGCAGAAGTTAGATATTAAGCCGTTTACTGTTGGGTTGAATCCACTGGTTATTTATGATGTTGAGAGTGAGAAGATTTATACTGATATTAAGATTGATAGTGAGGCTGCTAAGTTGGAGATTGCTTCAAGTTCGGGTAAGGCTCTTGGGTTTGCGCAGAAGATTGCTTATTATTGTAAAGAGACTATTGGGTATTTTTTAGGGAAGGCGAATGCGGATGTGGAGGTGCTTGGGGGGTTGGATAAAGGGGAGGAGGATAGTGAAGGAGAAGATAAAGATGGTGAAGAGAAAGTTGAAAGAGAAAAGAACGAAGAAGATAAAGGTGGAGAGAATAGTGAGTCTTCTAGCTCGGATGGTGGTGGAGAGGATGGGAATAAAACTAAAGAAGATGAAGAAGATAAAAAAGATCAAGCTGAATTAAATAACCCGGAGGAAAGCGCATAATGGAATACGTCTATGGAGCACTTTTGTTGCACAAACTTGGAAAAACAGTTGATGAAGCTGGTTTGAAAAAGGTTTTGGAAGCAACTGGTGTAGAAATTGATGAGAGCAAAGTGAAGAGCCTTATTGCTAGTTTGAAAGATGTTGATATCGATAAAGAACTAGAGAATGCTGTTGTAGCTAGTGCGAGTGCTGCCCCTGCTGCTGGCGATGCTGGTAGTGAGGCTAAGGCAGAAGAAGCACCTAAAGAAGAAAAGAAAGAAGCTGCAGCTGAAGGTTTGAGCGCTCTATTCGGTTAATTTCTTATTAGTTAATAGGTCGAATAGAGTTACCTAGTTGTGGCTCGGNTAATGGTAGTAGTTGTGATACGATAAGTTTTAAAAGTGGTTAATGCATCTTTTAGTTATGCGTAGAGCATGCCACCATGGGACAATGGTACTCCAACTGGCTTGAGACCAGTGCCCTTTTGGGCTTCCCGGTTCGATTCCGGGTGGTGGCGTTTATTTTTCTCAATCAAAACTATTAAAAACCTTTAATTTTCATATTATCTATGGTAAGTGGTAATAAGAATCAAATTGAGATAATGGCTCCGGCTGGGTCTTATGAGAGTTTGGAAGCTGGGATAAAGGCGGGGTGTGATTCGGTTTATTTTGGGATAGAGCAGTTGAATATGAGGGCGAGGGCTTCGAATAATTTTACACTTACTGATTTGAGGAGGATTGTTGAGAGATGTAATAAGGATAATGTTAAAACTTATTTGACTTTGAATACTATATTATATGATCATGATATTAATTTGATGAAGAAAATTTGTGATGCGGCTAAAGAGTCGGAGGTTAGTGCGGTGATTGCTAGTGATGTTGCTGTGATTTCTTATGCTAATTTGATTGGGTTGGAGGTTCATATTTCTACCCAAGTTAATGTTTCGAATATTGAGACTGTTAGATTTTATTCGAAGTTTGCGGATGTTATTGTTTTGGCTCGTGAGTTGACCTTGCAACAGATAAAAGATATTTGTGAGGATATTAAAAGGGAAGAGATTAAAGGTCCATCTGGGGAGTTGGTTAGGATTGAGATTTTTGCTCATGGAGCGTTGTGTGTTGCTATATCTGGTAAGTGTTATATGAGTCTTGCTACTGAGAATGCGTCGGCGAATCGAGGTGCTTGTTTGCAGAATTGTAGGAAGGCTTATAGGGTGATTGATGAAGAGAGTGGGGAAGAGTTGAAGGTTGATAATAAATATATTATGTCGCCGAAGGATCTTTGTACGATTGGGTTTTTGGATAAGCTTTTGGATTCTGGGATTTGTGTTCTGAAACTTGAAGGTAGAGGAAGGTCAGTTGATTATGTTCATACGGTGACTAAGACTTATAGAGAAGGAGTTGATAGTGTTTTTGATGGGAGTTATAATTCTGAGAAGATTGAGAAATGGATTAAAGATTTGGAGAGTGTTTATAATCGAGGGTTTTGGCATGGAGGGTATTATCTTGGGAAGAAGTTGGGAGAGTGGAGTGGAGTTTATGGATCTAAGTCAAGTAAGGAAAAGAGATTGATTGGAGTTTGTAAGCATTATTATCCTAAGACAGAGATAGGGGAATTTTTGTTGACTTCTGGAAAGATTGAAATAGGTGATGAGATTATTGTTACTGGAAAGTCTACGGGGATTTTGAAGCAGAAAATTGAAGGGATGTATGTTGATGAGAAACCGGCTAATGGGGCTGAGAAAGGGGATGTGGTGACGATGAAAGTTAGTGAGAGGGTTCGGGAGAATGATAAGTTGTTTATTTTGGTTGATAAGGAGAAATATCAGGATCAAAAGGGTAAGATAGTTGAAGGTGATTGAGATAATGGTTAAGGTAGCGCATTATAGGAAAAATTGTATTGGATGTAATTCTTGTGTTGAGCTTGATCCGGATCATTGGGAGATGAATGAAGAGGATGGGAAGTCGGATCTTAAGGAGAGTAAGGTGAAGAAGGGAGTTTATGTTGTCGAGATAACTGAGTTTGAGAGGGAGAATAGTGAGAAGGCGGCTGAGAGTTGTCCGGTTAATGTGATTAAGGTGGAGGGGTGAGGGTGATGGTTGAATAAGTTTATTAACTATAGAAAGAGTTAAAAGTTGATGGGGCTTGAAAGTGTAATGGCTGAGAATTGTAAATATCTTATTAGAAACACTACTGCTTATGTTGGTAGTGATTTTGAAAAGATAAAAGGCACAAATTTATTAATAGAAAATGGCAGAATAAAAAAAATTGGTAGTAAGATTAGGGCTCCTAAGGATGTAGAGATCATTGATGGAAGAGACTTTTTTGTGACTCCAGGTTTTGTAAATGCTCACTTTCATCCTAATCAACAAATTAATAGAGCATTGGGAGTTGGGATAAGTCATGATAAGCAAATGGATCTATTGCATGCTACTGATAAGATTAAAAAATCAAAGGATAAAGAGACTATGTCTTATGTTTCCGTTCTTGAAGGTTTACGCGCCGGTACAACATGTTTCCAATCTGTAGGATCTGAAATAGATTATCAATTTCCAGTATATCATAAGATGGGCGTTAGAGCCGCTTGCGTTATGATATCAAAGGATATTATTGCCAATAATAAAAAGAAAGAGGTGAGAGCTCAAGTATGGGATCCTCAAGAGAGGATTGATATGGCTGAGAAACAGCATAAAGAAAATCATAGCGATTTAGTTAGAGTTCATTTTGGAGCAGTTAATGTTAGGTACAGCTCTGATGAATTAATAAAAGGGATGTTATCCTTGGCTGAAAAATATGATGTGCATTTTCATATGCATGCTGCTGAAGGTGACGAATATGTTGCTTCTGTAAGAGAAAGAACAGGAAGTAGCCCTGTAGAACACCTACATAGTATCGGTGCGTTAAATAGGAGGGTATCTTTGGCGCATATGACTAAATTGACTGATAGCGAGATGGGTTATTTAGCAAAATCGGGAGCCCATGTAGTAAATTGTCCAAGAGCAAATGCCTATGTTAAAGTCGGATTATGTCCTGTAAAAGAGTTGCTAGAAGCTGGAGTAAATGTTTGTTTAGGGAGCGATGCAGCTATAAATAATAATTCTAATGATGTTCGAGGAGAAGCGCATGCTATCCATGATGCAATATCGTTTAAACATGATTACCTCATAGACTACAAAACTTTGTTCTCTATGCTGACTATAAATGGGGCTAAAGCAATTGGTTTGGATAAGGAGATAGGAACTATAGAAGAAGGAAAAAGAGCGGACATTGTGTTATGGGATAAAAATGATACCCCTTTTGTTCCAGGTTTTGATTACTTAGCAGATATTATATTTACAGATGGGGTGAGGGCACATACAGTTATGATAGATGGGAAACTAGTAGTAAAAGAATATAGACTAGTTTCAATGGATGAAAGAAAGATACTACAAGATGCTAGAGGAATAGCAAAAAGGTATAAGCGTGCATTTGATGACTATGTTGCTCATCATATCTAATAATCATCCAAAAACCTTATCCCAAAAAGATTCTTTTTTTGGTTCTACTATTACTGGTTCGTCGTCGTCTTTGATGATTTTGTAAGTTATTGTGGGTTTTTCTTTTATTGGTTGGATGTGTTCGGCTAGTTTTTTGTTTGCGAGTTCTATTGCGTTTTCTACGGAGATTTTGGAATAGCCTTGGCTTACTAGGGAGAATCTTAATGAGTCTAGAGTGTAGCCTTTTTTGAGGTTTTTTAGGATGTAGTCTGCTAGTTGTTGGCTTGGGGTTTTGTTGTCGTACATGGTTGTCTAAGGATTGGATTGTTTAAAAGAATTTTTGTTGTTGAAGATAAGATTTAAAATAATGAGTTTGTTTGATTGTTTATGAGTATCAAAAAAACAATGGCCACCACACCTTAAAGGTGTGGTTTGTAAAGGCCTTTGTTTTTAGGATCTGAGTAATCCCACACCTTAAAAGGTGTGGTTTCCTAGATTACTCAGATGAGAGTTTTTGAGGTTATTGATAAAACTGGAAGAGAAATATATCTACCACCTAAGCAATGGAAACATATTCTTATGAGGCATCCGTACATGTTGCAGTATATTGAGGAAATTAGAGAGACTCTTAAGAACCCGGATAGGATTGAATATTCTGATTCAGATAAAGCTTATTATTATAAAAGGTACAAATATTTGAAACTTCCGAATCGTTTCGTTCTTGTTATAGTTAAATATAAAAATGGCGAAGGTTTTGTTATAACGTCTTATTTGGAGGAAAGGATAAAATGAATGAACATCACACGTATGATATCTATTATGATAAGGAAGGAGATTTCTTAGAGGTTTCTTTTGGGGAACCTGCTNGCGNGGGGACTACGGAGGAGATTGAAAAAGGGGTTTTTGTAACTAGANATNTTGATACAAAAAAGATAAAAAATATAGGAGTTTTAGATTTTAAAAGNAGGCCGGAGATNTTNAATGAGATTTTAAAGAGNGTTGGTGTTTCTTTGCCTATTGAAGTTTCTGTTAATGAGTGATTCTAGTATTTTTAGTTATTNNCGTTAGGTTTTTATAGATAAGTTGAGTGTTGTTAATTGAGGTAGAAAAGAGATGGTAGTNTTTGATTTGATTCAGGGGATTATGGCGGGGGTGCCGGCGGATTTNGTTATTTTGACGGAGATTGGGGCNATGATTATAATTGCGACGGTGTTTGCGTATTTTGTTAAAATTATTAAACAGCCTTTGATTCCTGCGTATATATTAACGGGAATTATATTGGGGCCGTTGGTTTTGGGGTTGGTTAGTGATCCTGAGTTGATTCTTTCTTTGTCTAATATTGGGATTGCGTTTCTTATTTTTACGGCTGGGNTGGAGATTAAGTTGAAGAAGCTTAAGGAGGTTGGGAGTGTGAGTAGTTTGGGGGGGACGTTGCAGATTTTGATTATGTTTGGGATTGGGTTTTTAGTGGCGTTGGGGCTTGGGTTTACAGGGACGGCTCCGGCTTATGTTGCGCTNGTNGTNGCGTTGAGTAGTACNATGATTGTTGTTACNTTGNTNGCTGAGAANAGNGAGTTGAACAGTTTGCATGGGAGNATTGTTATTGGTATTTTGTTGATGCAAGATATTGCGGCTATTGTTGCTCTTACTATTTTGTCTAGTGATTTGACTTTTAATAGCATTGTTTGGGTTGTTGGGAAGGCTATTTTGTTTGCGATAATTGCGTTGTTGTTATCGAAGGTTGCTAATCCAATATTTAGGAGTGCGGCAGATAGTAGGGAATTGTTTTTATTGGTTTCGATATCGTTTTTGTTTTTGTTTAGTATTGGAGCGTTTTTTGCTGAATTGTCGATTATTATTGGGGCGTTTTTTGCTGGTGTGGCGTTAGCTAATTCCGATTATAAGACAGAGATATTAGGGAACATAGGTCCGTTGCGTGAGTTTTTTTCGGTGATATTCTTTGTGGCGTTGGGGATGCAATTGAAGTTGATAAGTAAAGAGTTTGTTTTGTTGTTTTTTATTTTGTTGTTTTTGGTTATTATTATTAAGCCAATTGTTATTATGTTCTTGGTTAGATTGTTCCACTATAAGAAAAGGACTTCGTTTTTTACGGCTAATGCGCTTGCACAGACTAGTGAGTTTAGTTTGATAATAGTTACGATAGGTTTAGGGTTGGGGCATATAAGTGAGGGGATGTTTAGTACTTTGGTTTTGTTGACTATCTTGACCATGTCTTTGACAACTTATTTTATTACTTATGAGAAGAAAGGGTTCAGTTTGTTTTCGTGGCCGTTGAATATTTTGGATAAGTACAGGACTAGTAAGGAGAATTTAGAGTTTATCAAAGATAATGCGAAGGATGTGATTATATTTGGGAGCCATAGGACGGGGAGTTTGCTTCTTCGGGAATTTAAGAAAGAAGATTTGTTGGTTGTGGATTATAATCCGGAGATAATTAAGAGTTTGATTGATAAAAAGATTGCTTGTATTTATGGGGATTTTATGCATGAGGAGATTTTGGAGAAGGTTAATCTTCGGAACTCGAAGATAGTTGTTAGTACGATTCCGGATTTTGAGAATAATTTGTTGATGGTTAAGAGGGCTAAGAAAATTAATAGGAAGTTGGTGGTTATTATTGTTGCTTCGAGAATAAGTGAGGCGTTAAAATTGTATAGTGCTGGGGCGGATTATGTGATATTGCCTAAGGTGATAAGTGGGGAGGCTATTGTGGATTTGGTTAAGAAGGGGAAGAAGGATAAGGGGAGTTTGGGTAAAATGAGGAGAGAGCATGTTAAGAGGTTGAAGGAAGTGCATAGGTTGTTGTATTGAGAAAGATTTTTAAATGGTGATATCAATGCTGAAAGTATGAATATTGATATTGAATGTTCTGTTAACGGGTATAGTAGTCATATGCTCATGTATCTTGCTGGGATGTCCCAAAAACCATTTGAAGAGTTATCTTCAGATAATAAAGAGTTTATGATAAAAATGTATAAACATTTACAAGGTTGTGATTTATGTAATGAATCTTATAACAGTTTTAAAGAATGTATGGCATCTGAGATTCCAGATGCTGAGATTTCCAACGAGATTAGAGAACGTCTTTCATCAGAGAACTTTGGATTAATTAAACAGAACGAAGAATATTTAGAAATTATTGTTGACTCTCAATAAAACTCAATCATCTCTTTCTTATTCTTTTTATAAAACTTAATTGCGTGTTTAAGTTTCTCTTTTGATTGTGAGTAGATTGTTAAAAGGGGCTGGTTTTTTTCTTGGGTTTGGTTTTTCTTTTTATGTAAGTAGATTCCGGCTAGTTTGTCTTCTGGGCAACCGGCATGTCTTGCTAAACGGTTGATGAGTTTGTTGTTTAGGTGTTTTATTTTTTTTGTGTTTTTTGATTTTATTATTTTTTTGTGTTTTGGGGTTTGGAATTTTCTGAGTTTCTTTTTGTTGTGGTTTTGAGCCATTATTATTTCTACGAATTTTTCGTAGGCTTTTCCTGATTCTAGGATTTTTTTGGCTAGTTGTTCGCCTTTGCCTTTTTTTGCTTTGTTGGTTAGTTCGAGAAGTTGGGCCGCTAGGAAGATAGATCTGTTTTCCAAATCTTTAGGAGAGTCTTCTTCATTGGTTAAAACTTTGATTATATCTTTGATTTCTAGGACTGGACCGATACCGTTTCCTATTGGTTCGCTTCCATTGGTTAGAACTACTTTTAGTTTGAGGTCGAATTTTCTTGCTAGTTGCTCGAANGATTTTTTTAGNTTTAGGGCTTTTATTTTTGAGACTTTGGCAGATTTTCCATGGGGGATGTCGATAAGGACATATTTGCTTCCTACTGAGATTTTCTTTGAGAGGATACTGGCTAGGAGTTGGGCTGTTGAGTCGATGTTGACTATTCGTTCTATTTTTATTATTTTATCGTCTACGGGAGCTAGCCCTAATGCTCCGCCCCAAACTAAACAGGCGTTTGTTTTTTTAACAATTCTTTTTATTTCACTTATTGATAAGTCGACTCTGGTGATTGTTTCCATGACATCTGCTGTTCCGGCGGCGCTGGTTATGGCTCTTGATGAAGTTTTTGGGATTTTTAATCCGGCTGCTGCGCAGATTGCTACAGTTATCGGTGTTGTTCTGTTTCCAGCGACTCCNCCAATTGAGTGTTTGTCNGCTATCTTGCCTTTTAATTTTATTTGATTACCTGTTTCGACCATGGCCTTGGTTAGATATTTGGTTTCTTCTAAGGACATGCCTTCTGAAAAAACTGCTGAGACAAAAAATGCTATTTCTACCTCGGTTAAAGAATTATTGGCTATGTTCCTGACTATTTCATAGATTTCTTTTTTGGTTAATGTTTCACCATCTAGTTTCTTTTTTATTAGTTCTATGGATCTTGGTTTTTTTAGGATGGTTACTTCGACATGTTGATTATTTTTTAGATTTAGTTTTTTGATTATTGTTTCTGAGACTGCTATTTCGTTTTTTGTTACGATTCCATCAATTGTGTCGATTATTGAGGCAAGGGATTTGTTGTTTTTGTTTGTTATTTTGATTCTGTTTCCGACGTGAAGGCTTAGGAGTTTTGCAGTGTCTTCATGGATCATTGATACTGGACGGCCGGTTTTGAAAGTTAGTTTTTTTATGCGGAGTTTCATATGAATTGTAAGATCCTCTTTTATAATTAGAATTGATAAAAGTATAAAAAGGTGTTGATGGGAAAAATTTTAATAGTATCTAAATTAATATATTTTATGAGTAAGTTGAATAAAAATAAAGAATATTTTTCTAATGCTAATGTAACTGTTGATAGGGTTAAGAATGAGATTAATAGTGGATTGGATCTTTTGAATAAAATTGATAGAGAGATAGTTACTTTTTTTGGAGCTCATAAGTTGAATAGAAATCATAAGTATTATAAGCATTGCAAAAGCCTTGCTAGAGAATTAGGCAGAAGAGATTTTGCGGTGTTGACTGGAGGAGGACCTGGGATAATGCATGCAGCTAATTCTGGAGCCATGGAATCTGGAACGGATTCCTTAGGAATTAAAGCTGATTTGTTGAAAGGAGAATATGTTAAAGATAAGATATTTTCTCATGAACTTTCCTTCCATTTTCTTTTTGTTAGGAGATTCATTATGGCAATAAAGAGTGAGGCCCTAATATTCTATCCTGGAGGGTATGGCACACTTAACGAGTTGTTTGAATATTTGGTTTTGATGCAAACAGGAATAGTTGATGAAGTACCGATTGTTTGTATAAATAAGAAATATTGGGAAGGGCTTTTTGATTGGTTGAAAGATCATCCACTAAGGGAAGATTTTTTGATTCATGATAAAGAAGATTTAAAATTGTTGCATTTTGTTGATAATTTTGAAGAAGTTGTTAATATCTTAGGGAGGTAATTTATTTTTTCTTAGATTTATCTTTTTTTATTGGGATTGGTTCTTCGTCTTCTTCTTTTTTGAAGATGACTGGTTCGTTGAGGTTTTTTCGGTATAGTTCTGCTACTAAGAGGACGTAGGCTAATGTGAGTGGGCCGATGATAAGTCCTAGGATTCCGAAGATTTGTAGGCCTCCGATCATACCTACGAGGACGATGACTGTGTTTAGTTCGGTGTTTCTTGAGACTATCATTGGTCTTAGGACGGCGTCGATCCAGTTGACTAATAGTAATCCGTAAACTAATAGGCCTAGTCCTGCATTTGGCTCACCATTTATGAATAGATAGACATCTACGGGAATCCAGATTAGCCAAGGGCCTACGATAGGGATTATTGATACTACCATGGTTAGTATGGTTAGGAGGAGTGCGTTTGGGACGCCGAATATGAAGTATCCGATTCCTGCGACTAGTCCTTGGACAAGACCTACGATTATCTCTCCGATTATTACTGAATGGGTTATACTTTTGAAGTGTGTGAAGAATTTATTTTGTGTTTCTTTTTTTAGATGTGAAAGGGATTGGAAATATTCGAAGGCAGATTCCCCGTCTCTGAGACCGAAGAAGAATACTAGGAAGATTACTAATAGTTGAAGGATGTAGGAGGGTAAGTTGAGTACGAAGTCTCCAAGGCCCGTTGCTGAATTGGCGAGAATTTTTGAGATGGAGATATTTATTGAGTTGGCGAGTACTGAGGATATGTCTGAATTTGAAATTATTGCTGGGAGAACTTGTTCTAAAATGCTTCTTATGTCTATGGTTTGTAGTGTGAGGTAGAAGTTTACGACTTGAGTTAAAAGTGAACTTAATATTAGATATATGGTGGTTAGCAGGATTGCTACGACTCCGAAGCAGACGACAACTGCTGAGAGGGTTTTGTATCTTAGAACTCTTAATGTAAGTCTGTAAACGGGATGGAAGATGAATGCTAAAAGGATTCCGTAGATTATTGCGAAGGCTATGGGCCTTATTACTAAGAAGGCTATGATAAATAAACCAATTATTAAGGCGTAGTTTACTAACTGTTTGAATCCCTCTTTCTCTCCCATGTTATTACCTAACTTAGATAATGATAGAGCGTTTATAAGTTTTTTCTGATAGATGATAAGAAGGTTTATTTTTTGGAAGTTAGTTTAAATAGATCACAGATTGAGACTAATACAAAAACTACTTGTAGAGTCAGAAATATATTGTCTCCGATGTAGAAGCTGTAATATGCTAGAAGAACTCCCCCTAAGATGTAGACTAGGTCTCTTGCTTTTCTGTTTTTTCTTTTTATTAGAACTCCTAGGATGATTAAAATTAGGCCAGTAATTCCTAGAGATTGAAATATGTTTATCATGAGAGTTTTAATTGAGAGAGATATTTAAATGTGTTTAATAGGCTTTGTGTAAAAAGTAGCTCTTGTGTATAAAGTCTATCTGTTAGATCATCCGGCTTTGCCTGAATAGTCCACGAAAAGACTGACTTATCGGGCAGAATTTATGATTAGGCCTATATAACAATAAAGCTTTTAAATAATCATACTAACTACCTATATGGCAAGTCTTTTTGAAAATAAAAGTAGTTATGTTGAGTTTAACAATGAAGATCTTTTAGTTGTTGGAGCATCAGGAATAATTAAAAAGCTACGTACTCAAAATAAACGCGTAGATATGTCTAAATATAATGTTGGGGTTAAGAATTTCGGAGACCAAGAACATGGATTACACTTTCTTCAGCTCTCCCCTCCAGTAGAAGTAGTAGTTGGCGAATCTTTCAGGAAAAGGGCTGAAATAAGAGGTCTTGGTTTTGATAGGAATGCTATTCGTCAAACTATGGATGAAATTGTAGCCGGGGTTAATTTTATTGCTGACAACACGATTGATCCCAATCTTAAAGAAAAATTAGGAGAATTATATGGTCAGGAATCAGAAACTTATAGAGAATGTGCTCAAATTGCTAGAAGTTTGAATACAGATCAAGAAAGTGCATGGGGCTACGTAAGATATGCAGGCTTTCTTATTGCACATAAGGGATACGATGCAATAAGAGCTCAAAAGCAATCTGCTAGAAAGTTCGGATTAAGACTGAGTAGATAGCAGAAGTAATTTTCTACCCTCCCTCTTTTCATTACTAACAATTATCATCCTAGCTTTTTAAAGCGGGTCCCGCCACTTGACACTACTTCCTGAGTCCCGAATTCTTGACAGTCCCTTGGCTAATCTAACGGATGGACTTTTTTTACAGACACTACTTATTTCACAAAGCCTGATCAATAAGAAGGTTTATAAATTAAAATTCAGAATTAATAGTATGGAATTTTTTATTAAGAAAATATTTGAGGATAATGTGGATGAGTTGGTTCATAATCAGTTTAAGAAATATAGTCGGGGGGAGTTTTTGAATAAGGCGATGGTTGTTGTGAAGAAAACAGGGAAGGGGTTTAGTGTTAGTACTGGTCCTGAATATGCGAATGAGTTGGTTAGGTATTTTGCGGAGAAGTTGGGAGAGAGGTTTGCGGTGGTTAGTGGTGTTGTGGTTTCTACTAGAGATTTGACTGGAGAGTTGGATTTTAAAGATAAGAAGCAATTTATGGGAGTTAAGCAATATATTTTGAATGGGGAAATGAGTGGAGATAAGATTATTGAGTTGTGTGATAAATTGCCTAATGCTTTTTTTGGGTTGTCGTTTGAGGTTGATGGGAGTGTGTTGAAGATTAAGGCTAAGGCTCCAAAGTCTGCTAAGCCTTCGACTAAGAAAGAGGAGAAGCCTAAGGTGGATTTTTGTAAGGTTAAGACTAGTGATTCGGAGTTTGTTGAAGGATTAGTGTTTGGTGTTAATAGTTTTAAGAAAGTTGAGATAAGTCATGATTTTTTGATTGATGAGATTGTTGTTAGTGATGAGTTGAAATCGGAGGCTGATGGGGATTTTGCTAAGATTAAGGAGATGGCGTTGAGGAAAGGGACTCTTGTGAGGAAGGTTAGTGTGGATGAGGGTTCGGAGGAAGTTAAGGAGAAGGGATTTGCGGTTTGATATTATTAAGTATGATATTTATCATTAATTATATCTAGGGTCTTCTGGAAAAGTTAATTCTTCTACTGGAGAATCCCAACTTCTTAGGTAAAAATCTTCCCTCCGTTTTGTACTTGAGAATAAACCTGCATACTCTCCCCTAATTACATCAATATATCTACCAAAAACTTCATATTGATGACCTGAATCTAATAAAATTAAAGTAGCATTGTTATCTAATTCTGTTAAAGTTGCTTCGCAACCGCCCAATCTGTCGACAATCAACCTCCCTAGATCACCTCTCCGATCTTCATCTCTAGTATCCCTTCTAGGAGCTAAAAGTAAGCGATCGTCTCCATGAGGCATTCTAGTAACGTAAATTGGTCCAATGTGAGATCCGTGTCCATCCACGGTTCTTAGATTAATACCTGAATCTGGTAAAAGTAAAAGTGCTTCTCTGTATGAAGTCCAATTATCTCGTCTATCCATTGCGAGTTCAATTAATATCACTAGTTTATAAAATTGTCGGTGTTTGTTTATTTTCCCCAGTAAAAATCTTCATATATGCTCATTTTCCATTTTCTCCAAGAAAATTTCATTGTTTTTTAGATCACAGGAAAACTTGTATTTTTTTAAGAAGTCTAAGCCAAGGATGTTTGGAAATACATCTAAATCTTCTATTTCGGCTATTTTAGATGAAGAAGGCCTAAGTATTTTTACTGGAATCTTTTCAATTATTGGTTTTCCTTCTGTTGATTTAAATAAAATCTTTAGATTTTCATAAGAATAACTTACATATTTATTTCCTCCGATGCTTACAATTCCAGATTTATTAATGAAGGGAATATTCAGCTTTCTTGAATCGAAATAATTAAGCAAAGTGTTGGGACTTCCTGTATCAACGACAATAAATGAATATACCTTTTGAGTAGGAGATATAAATGTTGAGGGGATTTTTAACCATTCATATTTAGAATCATATATAACTTTTATTTTCATTAAAAAATATGAATTTCTCCCTTAGGGTATATTTTTTCAACAATAACCTCATATCTATCAATATCTTGTTTTTTCAGTTCATTTAGTAGTTTTATCCCACTATCTGCACTAGCAACAATCTTTTTATCTTTGATGGCCACTACCTTACCACCAAATTCTTCTCTAATCTTTCCGGAATTCTCTGCGAACCATATCAAATTCTGTTCAGTTTCTTCGAGCATTTCTATATCCGATTTCATAATTATTACATGTGATAGATCTATAAAAACCTTTATATAGGCTAATTTTCTAGAAAGTTTAAGTTAATTACTGATACAGACGTGTGTCAGCATAGTTTTGATAACGGTTGGTTTTTACTGACAGGTTCACAGACATTATTTGTGATTTTAAGTTATTGAGAGTTAGTTTGGAGTATGTGAATATTCCTGATGGAGAAAATAATAAGATGCCAAAACATGGACATATGAGACATGGAAGCTTGCAGTTTTATCCGAGGGTGCGGGCGAAGAAAAGAATTCCTAGAGTTAGCTGGAGTGCTTTGTCGAAGGAAAGTGGGTTGTTGGGGTTTATTGGGTATAAGGTTGGGATGACTAGTGCTTATGTTCGAGATAATAGTTCGAGTTCGATGACGAAGGGGCAGAGGATTACGGTGCCGGTGACTATTATTGAGTTTCCGACGATGAAGATTTTGAGCGTTCGGTTTTATAATAAAAATAAAGTGGTGGGAGAGGTTCTATGTTCTAATGTTGATAAAGAGTTAAAGAAGAGGATTAAGATTTCTAAAGAAAAGCAAGGTGATGATGTGAAGAGGATTGAGGATTTTAAAGAGGAGTATGATGACTTGCGTGTTTTGGTTTATTCGCAGACTAAGAAGACTGGGATTAAGAAGATGCCGGATATTGCTGAGATTGGGATTGTTGGTTCGTTGGATGAGAAGATGAGTTTTGTTGAGGAGAATCTTTCGAAGGAGATAAGTGTTAGTAGTTTTTTGAAGGAGAATGAGTTGGTGGATGTTCGGGGGGTTACGAAGGGTAAGGGGTTGCAGGGACCTACTAAGAGGTTTGGGTTAAGTTTGAGATTTCATAAATCGGAGAAGGGAGTTCGAGGTCCTGGGAGTGGAGGGCCATGGCATCCAGCCCGTGTTGAGTATACACAACCGATGGCTGGGCAGATGGGATATTTTACTAGGGTTGTTTATAATAATAAAGTGATAAAGGTTGGTTCGATAAGTGATGAAGATATTAATTCTGATAAAGGGTTTAAGAAATTTGGGAAGATTAAGAATGATTATGCGATTGTGTTTGGGAGTGTTCAGGGACCGAGTAAGAGGGAGTTACTGGTTACGCCAGCGTTGAGGCCGAGTAAGAAACAGGATCAGAGAAATATGGAGTTTGTGGAGTTAAGATGAAAATACAAATATTAGATAAGGAAGGGAAGAAAGCTAAGGAGATTGAAACTGGTTTGTTTTCAGATGTGGTTAGGATTGATATGATTAGGAAAGTTGTTGAGGCTGAGAAGATTTGGCAACCTTATGGAAGTAAGTTTAGAGCGGGGATGGATATTTCGGCTTCGGGGAATATAAGTAAGAGAAGGCATGTTTGGAAATCAGATAGAGGTAAAGGATTATCGAGGGTTCCTAGGAAGGTATTTTCTCGAAGGGGGACTCAGTTTAATTGGGAGGCTGCGATAATTCCGGCTGCTAGAGGTGGGAGAAGGGCTCATCCGCCAAAGAATGTTGTTAGTTTGAAGAAAATAAATCAGAGGGAATTGAAGAAAGTTTTGTTTTCGGCGTTGAGTTATGTTGCAGATAAGGATGAAGTTGCTAAGAAGTATGATTCGGTTGATAAGATTAGTAGGGAGTTGCCGTTGGTTGTTTCTGATAATGTTTTGAAGTTGAAGAGTAAGGAGTTTATTGAAAGTTTGAGGAATATTCTTGGGGATCTGGTTGGGGTTGGGATTCAGAAGAGTTCGGTTCGGTCAGGGATTGGGAAGATGAGAGGGAGACGGCATAAGGTTACTAGCGGATTGTTGTTGGTTGTTGGGAGTGATGAGGATAAGAAGGTTAATGGGGTTGAGGTTGTTAATACTAAGGATTTAATTGTTAGTGATTTGGCATCGAATGGTGCTAGACTTGTAATGTTTAGTGAGAAGGCGGTTAAGGAGTTGGAGGATTATAAGGAAGGGAAGAGTTCTGGTGAGAATGTGAAGGTTAAAAAGAAAAAGGAAAGTGTTAGGAAGGTTAAGAGTGCTAAAATGAAAAGTAAGAATGTTAAGAAGAAGGCTAATAAAATTAAAGGTAAGGAAAGTAAATCTGGGGAGAAGGGAGAATGACACTAGATAGAGTTAGCAATCTTAAGAAATTATTTTTAGAAACATATCCTTTAGCTCGTGGAGATGGTACTGCTTCAATTAGTGTTGAAGATTTATGCAATCTGGTGAGAGATGGAGAGGTTAGCATGGATCAGACATTTAAAATAAAAAGTCCTAATAATAAAACCATTACTAGAGAACTTGTAGTGGATGTTTCTGAAACTGATCATGTAGACACTATAGTATATTGTGTAAATAATCGCTATATTAACGATAGCCCCCCAGTAATATCAATAGAAAGATATTCTGCTGAAGGTACAAGATCTAATTTGCCATTAGTGCATCCCTCTGATAGAGATTTCCCAGTTTATTTTGATAAAATAAAAAAAGTTATGGAGCGAGAACAATGACATTAAGACCAGTTACTTCGGAGAAGGCAGTTAGATTGATTGAGTTGAATAATACTTTGGTGTTTGAGGTTGATAAGAGAAGGGATAAGAAGGATGTTAAGAAGGAGATTGAAGAGAGTTTTAAGGTGAAGGTAGATAGTATGAATAGTTTGATTAGGAATAATAAGAAGTATTTTTATGTTAAATTAAATGGTAGTGATTTGGCGATAGATGTTGCTACGAAGTTGGGGATGATATAGGATGGGATTAGTAACGATTGACGAAGCAAAAAGTCTTAGTCAACTTAATACCACTCAATGTAAGAGTTTGTACGAAAATTTTCTAAGCAGATCTAAAACTGTTGGCAGAAGTGATGAATTAACTTCGGTAACCAAAATAGATTTCATAAGAAGAGTTTATTTGGGAGATAAAGTTTTGTTATCTTCAAATACTGAAAATGGTCCTAGTTTTTTTGTTTATGGAGGGGTTGATATTCCTGATCCTTGGAATTTTGAAGAATGTTCATTGGATTTCTTCAGGCAAGATGGAAAGAGTACTAGAATTGAACGATGGAATGCTGGTTTTGATAATATTGAGTTTGGAGATGAGAGTTCTAGGGTTGTCTTGTATGAATACACATTTATTTCTCCAGGAAAATACCCGATGGCATGGGGGAAAGCTTATGGCTTATTAAAAAATGCAGATCAATGGCAGGGAAAATTAACTTTGGAGGCTACTAAATAAAATGGGAAAACGAATAACGCAACAGGCTCGAGGACGAGGGGGTCCGACTTTTAAAGTTAGAAGGAGAGGATTTTTGCATAGGATAGGTTATCCTAGGTTGGATGTTGAGGGGAAAGCCACGGTTGCTCGGTTGATTGGGAGTGCTGGGCATTCTGCGCCGTTGGCTGAGATTAGTATAAATGGGGAGAGGTTTATTGTTCCGGCGGCTGATGGGGTTTATGAAGGGCAGGAGATTTATATTGGGAAGAGGCCAGAGAATAATAATCCTGAAGATGGAGATATTTTGAGGATGAGAGATATGAGTCAAGGTACTAAGGTTTTTAATGTTGAGAGGAGTCCTGGGGATGGTGGGAAGTTTTTGAGAACGGCGGGGAGTAGTGGGGTGGTGATGGATAAGGATGCTAAAGGAATAGGATTGGGAATTAAGAGGAGAGTGGTTAGGTTGAATGAAGATGGTCGTGCTGTGGTAGGAGTTATTGGCGGGGATGGAAGGAAGATGAAGCCATTGGTTAAGGCAGGGAAGAGTCATCATATTAAGAAGAGTCAGGGAAGGAAATGGCATAGGACTTCGGCGGTTAAGGTTAATGCTATTGATCATCCGTTTGGTGGGGGAAGAGGGAAAAGAATAAAAAGTAAGATTGCTAAAAGAAATTCACCTCCTGGGTTGAAGGTTGGGCATTTGAGGCCTAGTAAGACTGGAAGGAAGAAGGGGAAGAGGAAATAGGTAAAATGGCAGACAATAAAATTAGAAATTTTGAGCCTACCATTTTTAATGAGGTTCAAGAATAAAAATGGCAGAAGAAAATAAAGATAATAAACAAAATAATGTAAGTACAGCACCTAAAGGTGCTGTAGGCTTCAAGAAGAAAGAGTTTAGTTATAGAGGTAAAAGTCTTGGGGAGTTGAAGGAAATGGATACTCGGGAGTTTGCTAAACTTCTTCGAGCTAATATGAGGAGGACGGTTATGAGGCAAAGTGATGAGATTCAGAAGTTTATAATTCGGTGTAATGATAAGCTTGGGAAGAAGAAACAGATTAAGACGCATTTTAGGTATTTGGTTATTGTTCCGAGGATGGTTGGGATGAGAATTGCAGTTTATAATGGGAAGACGTTTGTGCCTGTTGATATTGAAGGTGAGATGATTGGGCATAGACTTGGAGAGTTTAGTGTTACAAGAAATAAAGTTAAGCACGGTAGCGCTGGGGTTGGGGCTACGCGAAGTAGTGCTAGCAGGTCGGTGAAATAGGATGGTTGATGGAGAAAATGATAAGGATAATAAAATGGAAGAGAAGAAAATAGATGATAAAATAGTTGAAGAAGTTAAGGGGAAGGTAGCTGAAGCTGCGAATAAGGAGTTGGATAAAATTTCGAAGGAGAAGAAAGATGATAAAAAAGATGCTAAGAAAGGGGATAAGGTTAAAAGTAGTAAGCCGAAGAGGAATGAGGCGGTTGTGAATGGGCGGGATGTTGGGATTTCGACTAAGCATGCGGTTGCGGTTTGTGATTTTATTCGTGGGAAGAATGTGGATGATGCGCTTAAAGATCTTGATGAGGTTAGTAAGATGAAAAGAGCTATTAAGATGAAAGGTGAGATTCCTCATAGGAAGGGTAAGATGATGAGTGGTCGGTATCCGTTGAATGCGGTTAAGGAGATAACTAGATTGGTTAAGGGGCTTAAGGCGAATGCTTTGAATCACGAGCTTGAGTTGGAGAAGTTTAGGTTGTTTTGTATGGCGAATGTTGCGGCTCGGCCTCAGAGGAGATTTGGAAGCAGAAGGTTTAAGAGGAGTCATGTTCAGTTAAAATTAGTTCCAATTGAGAAAATGGAGAAAGGGAAATAATGGAAAAGAATGAATGTAATGATTTTGCTTGTCATAAGCACGGGAATATAAGTCTTCGTGGAAGGAGCTTTAAGGGGACTGTTATAAAGAAGTTTCCGAAGAGAGTTGTGATTGAGTTTGAGAGGACTTTTTATGTTAAGAAATATGAGAGGTATGCTAAGAAGAAAACTAAGTTGCATGCTCGGCTTCCAGATTGTATGAGTAAGGAAATTGACATTGGAGATTATATTGAGATTAAGGAGTGTAGGCCGATTAGCAAGATAATCCATTTTGTTGTGGTGGATAAGGTTAGTAAGGAGAAAGGGGATGGGAAGGGTAAGGTTAAGGAGAAGGAAGATGGGGAAGGTAAATTGGGAGGGGATGAGTAAGATGGAGTTAGGTCTTGAAGAATTGGAAAATCGAATTGTAGAATTAATAGGAATTGTAAGAGACGTTAAGGATAATATAAGACCTGGAACAGAGTATGATCTTCCTAATGGTCAAGGCCAATATGTTTCTGTCCGTAGAGATGGAACTATTGAGACTAGATGTTTAATTGAAGGTAGCCAATATGATTTATTAATAAATATGAACGAGGAGGCACCACGACTATGAAAGGACTAGCAGCAAACGTAACACGTGCATTGAATATTGGAAGTAATGTTATTGCTAGTGATAATAGTGGGGCGAGGATTGTTAGGATTACGGGGGTTAAGGGTGGGAAGACTCGTAAGGGTAGGCAGCAATATGCTAAGCTTGGAGATCAGGTTAAGGTTTCGGTTAGGAAAGGGGATCCTAAGATGAAAGGAGAGGTTTTTGATGCTGTTGTGATTAGAGTTAAGAAGCCTTATCGGAGGAATACTGGGGAGAGGGTTGCGTTTGTGGATAATGCGGTTGCGTTGTTGAAGGATGATAAGGGGAATCCGAAGGGGACTCAGATTAAGGGACCGATTTCGAAGGAAGTTGGAGAGAGATGGCCTTTTATTAATAAAATTGCGAGGTTTGTGATGTAGGATGGAAAGAAAAGAAATTGTGAGGGGAGCTAGAATGTGTTTGGCAGATATAGTTCGGATGGCTGAGTTGATTAAAGGTATTAATAATGGAAAGTATAGAAATCTTTCACTTGGTGAACTAAGAGATAGGAATAATAAACTTGTTGTAGGGGATGACGGGATTAGTGCTAGATATGTAATTGGAAATGAAGTTTATAAGATTAGAGTTGAGAGGGAAGAGAAATAAAATGAAAAAGAAATTTTCAACAAGTTGGATAGGAAGTGTTCAGCCTCGGAAGCAGAGGAAGTATAGAGCTAATGCTCCGTTGCATATTAAAAGAAAGATGATGAGTAGTAATCTTAGTAAAGAACTTCGGAAGAAATATGGGAAGAGGAATATTCCGATAAGGAAGGGAGATAGTATTAGGATAATGACAGGGGAGTTTAAGGGGAAGAATGGGAAGATTGAGAATGTTGAGAATCAGAAACTTAGAGTTAGTATTGAAGGAATTTATCGTACTAAAAAAGATGGGAGTAAGGTTGCTGTGATGTTTAGTCCTTCGAATTTGCAGATTAAGGAATTGGTTTTGGAAGATAAGAAGAGGAAGGATAGTTTGGAGAGGAAAGGTGGTAGTAAAGGTAAGAAAACTGAAGTGAAGAAGGTTGAAAGTAAGGGGATGAAGAAAGATGAAGGTAAAACCGAAGATAAAAAAGAAAATAAAGATAAAGGGGATAAGAAATAAAATGCACCACAATAGACATAATATAGGGAAGTTTTGGCCGATACCGAGGAAGGGTAGTAAGTATTTGGCTAGGAGTAGTCATAATCAGAATGATAGTGTGCCGTTGGTTGTAGTGATGAGAGATGTGCTTGGATTGGTTAAGAGTAAGAAGGAGTTGAAGAAGGCGATTAATGAGAAGCAGATTATTTTGAATGGGAAGGAAGTTAGGGAGACGAATTATCCGGTTTCGTTGTTTGACGTGATTGGAGTGGTTAGTATGAAGAAGCATTTTAAGGCGGTTTTGAATGTGAGTAAGAAGTTGGTTTTTGAGGAGGTTAGTGGGAAGGATGCTGAGAGTAAGGTGTTTAAAGTTATTGGGAAGAAGGTTATTGGGAAGGATAAGGTTCAGGTTAATTTGTTGCATGGGAATAATGTGTTGGTTGATGATAATGAGAAGATTAATGTTGGGGATTCGCTTGTTGTTGGATTTGATGGGAAGGTTGTTAAGGTTATTGCGATGGAGAAGGGTCATGTGGGATATGTTACTCATGGGAAGCATACGGGGCATAAGGGGAAGATCGAGGAGATTGTAGTGAGGGGTGGGAAGAGGTTGGCGCAGATTAGTGAAGATGTAAGTTCAGCATCTAAAGATGCTGAAGGTCACAAAGATAAGAAGGAGAAAATAACGGTTTGGGTTAAGAACGTTATTGTGGTTGAATAGAATGGCAGAAGATTTTCAATTAGTGGTTGGAGAAAGATATAAGTTGAGTGCACTCTATCGTTTCAAAACAGGTTTGAAAAATGTTGTTTTTTTGGGAGAGGAAGAAGTAGATGGGTTAGATAGATCCATATTTAGAGAAGATTCAGAAGATAATAAAACATATTATATCATGTTTGAGCCTGAATTTCTTGCTAATGGATCAAAGGGAATAGATGAGCCTTATGTTAGGACAAATTCAGCACCACATTGTGAGCATGAGGAAGTTTTTAGTTTGGATGGATCTGGAAATTATATTGATAGAACTTGGGATGAATTTTCTCCAGAGGTCAGGGAAGGACTAATTAATAAAATAAAAGCTTTGGAGAGGGTTATGTAAAATGGTAGATCAAGAATTAAAACAAGAAAGTGAAGATAAGAAAATGGATAAAGTTAATTGGAATAAGATGAGAGAAGTTGAGATTGAGAAGATAGTTTTGCATTGTGGTGGGACTGAAGAGAAGCTTGAGAAATCGAGGAAGTTGTTGGAGAAGATAACTGGAAGTAATAAGATTTATACGGTTAAGAGTACGAGGAGAATTCCAGCTTTTGGGATTAGTCCTGGAAAGCAGAGTGGGGTTAAGATTACGATTAGAGATAAGGAAAAGATTAAGGATTATTTGGAGAGGTTTTTTGCTTCGATGGAGAATAAGGTTAAGAAGAAAGCTGTAAGTGATAATCAATTTTGTTTTGGGATTGCTGAGTATATTGAGGTTCCTGGGTTGGATTATGATAGAGATATTGGGATAAGTGGGTTTGAGGTTATGGTTGTTTTTACTCGGAAAGGGAAGAGGGCAAAGATGAAGAAGATTGGGAGAGGGAAGTATCCGTTGAAGCAAGGGGTTACGAAGGAAAAGATAGTTGAATATTTGGAAAGTAAATTTGGATTGGAGTTTGAATAATGACAGCAAGTGATTGGAGGAAGATGTTGAAGCAGTTTAGGAATAAGCCTGCGATGAGGGCTAAGTATATTAAGCATAATAAGCCGAAGGATCGGACCACGGGGATTACTCAGAAGAAGTGTGAGAGATGTGGGCGGTTTGGGGCGATGGTGAATAGCTATGGGTTGAATTTATGTAGACATTGTTTTAGAGAAATTGCGGAGGAACTTGGTTTTAAGAAGTTTAGTTAAGATGGAAATGGTAGATGAATGTTTTTATGATCTTATGGAAGTAATAAATCCTGTAGTAGATTTTTCTCGAAAGTATGTTGAGGCTAAAATTTCTGGTGATGAAAATAGTGCACAGAGTTATAAGAATTCGTGGGAATTAGCTAAAGATAAAGTTAAGAAAATGTATGGACACTCTCATGAGGGAGTAGTAGAAGGTCTTGAATTATTTTTAAAGAGTAATGAGAAAATGGTTAAAATTATTGAAGGAGTAATAACACAATGAGCCAAGATATAGTTGCGGACGGATTGAATCAGATAATGAATGCTAAGAAGGCGAAGAAGAAAGAAGTAGTTTTGGCTAAGCATTCTAAGATACTTCGGAAGGTTTTGGATTTGGCGAAGGATGCTGGGTATTTGGATTATTCGGTTGAAGGGAATGAGCTTACGGTTAAGATTGATGATGTTAATGAGATTAGGGCGATTAAGCCTCGGTATACTGTTTCGGTTAAGAAGATTAATGCTTATGTGAGGAGGTATTTGCCTGCGAAGAATTTTGGGTTTGTGGTTGTGAGTACGAGTAAGGGGATTATGAAACATGAGGAAGCTGAGGAGCAAAATATTGGAGGGTGTCTGTTGGCGTATATGTATTAAAATGGTTGAAGAAGAAAATAGTGTTGATAAAATGGAAGGGCAGGATGAGATGGAGATAGTTGAGGAAGTTGTTTCGGAAGGTAAGTATGAGAGTGGATCTACTGGAGAGAGTAAGTCATTAAGCCCTGAAGTTGTTGGAGATACTGAGAAAGAAGATAAAGGGGAAGGAGATAGCAAAAAACCTGAAGGGTTGTATGAAGAAATTGCGTTGGCTGAAGGGATTTCAGCTAGTGTTGATGGGCATAAGTTGATGATGAAGAAAGGAGATAATGAGATTGTTCGGGAGATTCATCCGTTTATTGAGGTTAAGGTCGAGAGTGATCGTGTGGTTTTGAGTTGTGATAGGGAGAGGAAGATTGAGAGGAAGTTGTTTGGGACGAATAAGGCGCATGTTAGGAATATGGTTAAGGGACTTTCCGAGGGGTTTGTGTATAAGTTGAAGGTTGCGAATGTGCATTTTCCGATGAAGGTTAGTTATAATAAGGATAGTAATGAAGTTGTGGTGAATAATTTTCTTGGGGAGAAGGTGGATAGGAAGATTAAGTTGGTTGATGGGGTTGAGGTTTCGGTTAAGGGAGAGGATATTGAGATTAGTAGTGCGAATATTGAGAGTGCAGGGAATGCGGCTGCGCAGATTGAGAAAGGGACTAAGGTTAGGAATAAGGACAGAAGGATATATCAGGATGGGATTTTTATCACGGAGAAACCAGGGAGGGTTTTTGGGTAAGATGATAGCGAGTAAAGGAGAATTGAAAGAATTAAATGAGTCTGAATTTAGGATAAGAAGGATTGATAAAATAGTAGAGGGTGGGACTATAGATAGCAGATTGGGAGAATATTGTAAGAATCTTGTTCTAATTGATTTTTTGAGTATAGAGGCTGAAGAAAACTTTTATAAAGGAGATTTTGATGTATGTGTAGAATCGCTCTCAGGAATTAAACTAACATTAGATGCTATCACTAATATTTATTTTGATATGCACAGTGTTGCTAAAGGAAATGCTCCATTTGGAAATTATCAAGAGTTAGTTGACCTTGCTGAGAGAAGATATGAGAATTTAGTAAATAAATTTGAGAAATTATTAGTTTCATAAAATGGCAAGAAAGAAATTCATAAGAGCAAGCGCACATCGATTCTCTAAGTTAGGTTTGCGTAGGAAGAAGAAACAGATTTATAGAAAAAGTAAGGGGAGAGATAATAAGACTCGGTTGAATATGATTGGGAGAGTTGAGAATGCGAGGATTGGGCATGGACATGATAAAAAGATTCGGGGGTTGCATCAAGGAGATAAGGTTGTTGTAGTTTATAATCTGGAGGAGTTGAAGAAGGTTAGTGATAATGAAGTTGCGATTGTTGGGAAGATGGGAGATAAGAAGAGGGTTGAGATTGCTAAATATGCTAAGGATAAAAAGATTAAATTGAAGAATTTGGATGTTGATAAATTTATTAAGAAGATTGAGGAGAAGATGAAAGATAAAAAGGATAAGAAGAAGGGGAAAGTAGATAAGAAGAAGGCTAGAGATAAGGATAGTAAGAGTAAGGAGAAGAAGGATAAGAAAACTGAGGAGAAGGGTGAAAAGGAAGATAAGAAAACTGAGGAGAAGGGTAAGGATGATGGGAAGAAAGATGATAAGTTAGAAGATAAGATTGGAAAAGATGAGAAGAAATCGGATGATGTGAAAGATGCTAAGAAAGATGGTGGTGGGAAGAGTGATGAATCAAAAGATGATAAAAATGAAAATAAATCTGAAGATAAGGAGAAAGGAAAATGAATTTGACTAAGAAGAAGGAACTTGCTGCGAAGGCGTTGAAGGTTGGGAAGAATCGGGTTAGGTTTGATAATGAGAGGCTTAATGAGATTAAGGAAGCTATAACTAAGGAAGATGTTAAGGGGTTGGTTGCGGAAGGGGTTATTAGTATTAAGCCGGTTAAAGGTAGAAAGAAGATTGAGAGAAGGAAAACTAGGAGGGGGCCTGGGAAGATTAAGAAGAAGGTTAATAATAGGAAGCAGGTTTATGTTAAGATAACTAGAAAGCTTAGGGCTTATATTATTGGGCTTCGGGATAAGCGAGTTATTGAGAGTGATTTGTATTGGGATTTGAGGAAGAAGATTAGAATGAGAGATTTTAAAAGTCTAAGTAGTATGAAAGATTATTTGAGGGGGACTGGGGTGGAGATTTTAGGGGGTAAGGTGGAGAAAGTTGGGAGTGGTAAGAGAAAGGCTAAGAGAGCTGAGAAATTTGGGAAGGGCGATAATAAAGGTAAAACTGAGGAGAAGAAGGATGATAAAGTGAAGGTTGATAAAAATGAGAAGGTGGAAGGTAAGGATGAAGATAAGACTAAAGATAAATCAAAGGATAAGAAGAAAAAATGAAAAAACAAAATAAAATAGATAAGAGAAGGCGAAGGGAAGGGAAGACGAATTATACTAAAAGGTTGATTTTGTTGAAGGGAGGTTTGCCTCGGCTTGTGGTTAGGAAGAGTAGTAGGTATGTTGTGTTGCAGATAGTTGAGAGTGTGCATGCTCAGGATAAAATAGTTGGAATGGTTAGTACTAAGGATTTGTTGAAGAAGGGATGGCCTGTTGAGAAAGCTGGTTCGTTGAAATCGCTTGGGGCTGTTTATTTGGCTGGGTTGATGTTGGGTAAGAAGTATGAGGGGAAGAAAGTTATATTGGATAGTGGGTTGATTCCTAATACTAAAGGAAGTAGGGTTTATGCGGCTGTTAAGGGAGTTGCGGATGCGGGAGTTGATATTCCGTATGATGAGAAAGTGATTCCTGAAAAGGAAAGGATTGAAAACTTTGAGTTTTTTAATAAGGTTAGGGAGGGGGTTGAATAAAATGCCACCACAAAATAATCGAGATAATAATAGAAATCAGGGTCGTAATGGAAATAATAATCGTAGTGGGAGGCCGGAGAGGAAGCCGTTCAAGAGGATGACTGATGCTGAGAGAGCTGAGAAGGCGAGGCAGCAGGCGGCTCAGGAGTTGGAGGATTGGAGACCTAAGACTAGGTTGGGGTTGATGGTTAAGAGTGGGAAGATTAAGGATATGGATGAGGCTTTGAAATATAGGATACTTGAGGCGGAGATTGTGGATAGTTTGATGGATGTTAAGTCGGATATTTTGAATATTGGACAGGCGAAGGGGAAGTTTGGTGGGGGGAAGAGAAGGGCTTGGAGACAGACTCAGAGAAAGACTAAGGAAGGGAATGTGCCTACGTTTTCTTGTATGGCGGTTGCTGGGGATGGGGATAGTTATATTGGGTTGGGATATGGTCGTGCGAAAGAGACATTGCCTGCTCGAGCAAAGGCGGTTAGGAAGGCTAAGTTGAATGTGTTTAAGATAAATAAATCTTGTTCGAGTTTTGATTGTACTTGTGGAGAGCCACATACTGTGCCATTTATTGTTGAAGGTAAGGCAGGGAGTTGTAGAGTTAAGTTGATGCCGGCGCCTCAGGGAACGGGGTTGGTTGTTGGTGATGAGTTGAAGAAAATATTGAGAATTGCAGGGATTAAAGATGTTTATAGTGTTACGAGTGGGAAGATTAGGACTACATTAAATTTAGCGAAGGCGTGTATTAATGCGTTGGAGAAGACGAGGAGGAGGGAGTAGGATGGATACCATATATAATCCAGCAAATCATGAAGAATTGAGGAGTTTAGAAAATAAATTGGTTTTGATAAATTCTTTTGGTAATGAAGAAGTTGAATGGGGTCAAACATTTTTTTATAAATTGGCAGATGGAGAAGTATATGAATTTGTAAATATTAGTAATAATATGGGGCGTATCACTGGAGTGTGGGAAAAGAATGAAGGTAAATTAAAAGTACGTTGCGTTCCAAAAGATAATATTAGTTTTGATAGTGATGGGCTAAGTCTAACTGGTAATCATAGGGAAGTGTTATCCGTACAATCAGATGTAGAATATGGAAGGATTAAGGATATTATGATTGGTTACATTAGGTTAGATGACCAAGTTTTAAGAGATAATGACGTATTTAATGCCTGGAGGTTAGATCAATGATTGAAAATAAATCGCTATTTATAAGAAATAAGTAAAATGGAAGAAAGAAAATTTATTAGATTGAAGAAGGAAGAATATGGGATTAAGGAGTATATTAAGAGGGATTTGGGGAAAGGGAAGATTAGTAATTTGGATATTGAGTATACGCCGGTTGGGGAGAAGATAATTATTCATACGGCGAAGCCGGGGTTGGTTATTGGTCGGAAGGGGGAGAATATTCAGAATCTGACAGCGGTTTTGAAGAAGAGGTTTAAGTTGGAGAATCCGCATATTGAGATTTCGGAGATTGAGCAACCGTTGTTTGATGCGCAGATTGTTGCGGATGATATTGCGCTTGCTCTTGAGAGGATGGGGAATTTGAAGTTTAAGGTTATTGCTTATAGGAAGTTGCAGGAGATAATGAGGGCGGGGGCTTTGGGATGTGAGTTAAGGTTGACTGGAAAGTTGCCTTCGGATCGTGCGAAGTCGTGGAGGTTTGCTGAGGGTTATTTGAAGAAAGCTGGGGATTCTAATAAGGAAGTTGATAGGGCTCAGGCTACTTCGTTGACCAAGCTGGGGATTACAGGGATTAAAGTTGCGATAATGCCACCGAATGCTAAGATTTATGATAAGATTGAAGTGAATGATGAGTTGAGAAGGAAGTTGGGGAAGTATTCGATTGAAGAGGAAGTTGAAGTTGTTAAGAAAGGGAAGAAGAGTAAGAAGAGAACTAAGACGGTTAAGAAAATTGAAGAAGATGGGAAGGTTGAAGTTAAGGAAGAAAGTATGGAGACGGTGCAGGAAGTTATTGATACTAAGGAAGAAATTAAGGGGGATGCGATTGCTGTTGAGCAGGAGATTGAAGAGGGTGTTAGTGAGAGTGATGATAAGGCTATTGAGAAAGCTGAAATTGAAGAGAAGAAAAATGAAGGAAAGGGTAAGGATGGAAATGAAGGTAAGATTGAAGATGGTTTGGATAAAGATGGGAAGGATGGAAATATTGAAAGCCTAAACCATGATATCGAGAGTGGGTCTAGTGAAGAAAATGAGTTGTCTAGCTCGGAAGATGTTGGAGATACTAAGAAAGATGATTTTGGTGTGGAAGGAAAGGGTAATAAAGATGAGAATGTTGAGGAGGGTAAGGAATAATTAAAATGCCAATATTAAGAAATAAAGATATGAGTAAGATGTCGAATGCTGAGAGAGATAGTAAGATTAAGGATTTGAAGATGGAGTTGGTTAAGGAGCAGGTGAATTTGGCGAAGGGTGGGAAGACGAAGGTTAGGGAGATGAAGAAGACGATTGCTCGATTACTTACTTTCAACAGATTAAATGAAACTGTTGAGAATAAATAAACATGGATATATGTCCGAAATGTGGATTGCCTTTGCAAGCTTGTGTTTGCGATGAAATAACGAAGACAGAACAGAGAATACAGATCCGAACTGAGAAGAAAAAGTTTGGTAAGTTAGCGACGATAATATCTGGCTTTCAAGGCGTGGACTTGAAAGTGACGGCGAAGGGGCTCAAGAATGAGCTGGCTTGTGGGGGGACTGTTAAGGATAACGGTGTCGAACTGCAAGGCGATCATTCTAGGACCGCTAAAGGGGCTTTGGTGAAACTTGGTTTCAGCGAGGACCTTATAGAAGTTGCGTAGCTAGATAAGAACTGTTGAGCATAAAAAACAAAAAAGCAAAGGCTTAAAAATTAGGGGAGAAACTCTCTAGAGGAGTAAAAGGTAAAGTAGAGAATGGTAGAAGCGAAAGAAACAGATAATAAGAAAGAAAGGAAACTTGTAGCTGTGATTAGGATTTCTGGGATGATTAAGGTTCGGAAGGATATGGCTAGTACTTTGGATAGACTTCGATTGAGGAGGAAGTATAGTTGTGTGATTGTAGATATTAATGATGTGAATGTTAAGGGGATGTTGGATAAGATTAAGTTTTATGTGGCTTATGGGGAGATTGATGATAAGACTATGGAGAAGTTGGTTAAGGAGAGAGGGGAATCGGTTCAGGGTCGGAAGATGGATGTTAAGTTGAGTGCTTCTGAAGTGGTTAAGGGGCTTCGGGATGGGAAGAAGCTTAGTGATTTGGGGTTGAAGGGATTTTTTAGATTGCATCCGCCTCGAGGAGGGATAGATTCGAAGATTCAGTATCCTAAAGGGGTTTTGGGGAATAATAAGAAAGATATTAATAAATTGATAGGGAGGATGGTTTAGGATGGATGAATCTAGATTGGGTATCCGATCACTTGAATCTATGAGCGATGTAGAATCTTTAGTAGATGGAGATTTTGTTACTGCAATATTACTACCTCAAGGAGATACTCATGTTTTGAGTTATGAGAGAGATATAGATAATTCAGAAACGTTTGAATTATATGGAAATAGAGGGTCCTTCCCAGGAGATCAAAGAATAGTAGGTTATCTTCTTGGTACAGATGACGAAGAAATAAAATTTTCTGGAAAATCAATAGTTTTTAAGCCCGGTGCAATTTCATTAGATGATGGTGATGGGATAGATTATCAAAAAAGAAAATCTCATTTGGATAAAGGACCTAGATTAACATGAAAATCAAAAAAACTAAAAAACATACAGGGCAGAGAGGGCAGACGAATCATGGGCATGGGGCTAGGAAGAAGGCTAAGAAGAGTGGGCATAAGGGTGGGGTTGGGATGGCTGGGACTGGGAAGAAAGCGGATCATAAGAAAAGTCTTGTGTTGAAGAAATATGGGAATAAGTATTTTGGTAGGAGAGGGATTACTAGTAGGCCGACGGCTAAGAAGAAGAATTTGGTGATTAATGTTGGAGATATTTCTAGAGATTATGTTGGATTGGAGAAGAAGTTTGGGAAAGAAGGTAAGTTGGAAATGGTTGGGTATAAGGTTTTGGGAAATGGAGAGATTGCTCGGAAGGTTAAGATTAAGGTCTTGGAGATTAGTGATGGGGCTCGGGAGAAAATTGAGAAAGTTGGTGGGAGCGTTGAGGTTTTGAAGGAGAAAGATAAAGGTGAGAAGATCGAGGATAGTGGTTTAGGAGATGATAGTGATTCGGAAGTGAAAGAAAGTAGTGAAGCTGATGAGTGATGATTAAGAAAATGGCATTCGTAGATATTTTAAAACATCTTCCAGAGGTTAAGAGTCCGCTGGAGAAGAAGTTGAGTTTTAATCTTAAGCTTAGATGGACGCTTATTATTTTGGCGGCGTTTTTTATAATGTCGAATGTTGCACTTTATGGGGCGGATCCGGGTTTTTTGGAGCAGTTTGAATTTCTTGCTGTGATTATGGGGACTAGTTTTGGTTCGATAATAACGTTGGGAATTGGGCCGATTGTTATGGCTAGTATTATCTTGCAGTTGCTTGTTGGGAGTCAGATATTGGAGATAGACACTTCGACGGCAGAGGGTAAGAAGTTTTTTCAGGGATTGCAGAAATTGATGGTGTTCTTTTTTATATTGTTTGAGGCAGTGATTTATGTTTTGATGGGAGGGATTCGTGCTGCGCCAGGGTTTACATATGTTGTGATGTTCCAGCTTGTCTTAGGAGGTTTGGCTGTTTTGTTTATGGATGAGATTTGTCAGAAGTGGGGGTTTGGAAGTGGAGTTAGTTTGTTTATAGCGGCGGGAGTTGGGTGGAGATTGATTACGGCGAGTTTTGGGTTCTTAGGACCTGAAGGTAATTTTCAACCTACTGGAATGGTTATTGCTTTGATTGTTAGTTTGATGAATGCTGATAGTCAGGGTGCGATGCTTGCCTTCGCGGCGATAGCGGCTACGATAATATTGTTTTTAGTTGTTGTATGGGCTCAGAGTTTGAAGATTGAGATTCCGTTGAGTTATGATAGACTTCGAGGTTATAGTATGAAGTGGCCTTTGCAGTTTTTCTATGCGTCAGTTATCCCAGTTATATTGGCTTCGGCTTTGATTGCTAATTTTCAATTGTTTGGGGGGTTGTTGCAGAATTGGTTAGGACGTCCAACTATAATTGGGAATATTGTTAATGGTCAGCCTGTTGATGGTTTCTTGTATTGGATTTCAAGTACTAATATCGTTCAGAGGATTATTACTGGAAGTTGGGAGTGGTCGCTTCTTGGACAGACCTTGGGGCATATAGCTTTTTATATGTTCTTTTGTGCTCTTTTTTCNGTGTTTTGGGTTAAGACTTCNGGGATGGATGCATCGGCACAGGCNAAGAATATTTTGAATAGTGGGTTGCAGATTCCNGGGTTTAGGAAGGATCAGCGTATACTTGAATCTATTTTGCAGAGATATGTGACTCC
Source organism: Candidatus Pacearchaeota archaeon (assembly GCA_002688875.1). Classification (GTDB taxonomy): domain Archaea; phylum Nanobdellota; class Nanobdellia; order Pacearchaeales; family GW2011-AR1; genus ARS1285. The sequence goes on from NZDU01000003.1 coordinate 35,149, forward strand.
TCTTACAGTTATGGGAGGATTGTCTATTGGTCTTCTTGCGGCTCTTGCGGATGTTNTNGGNGCTTTNGTTGCTGGTACTGCNNTNNTANTNGGGATTATGATTACGTTCCAGTTTTATCAGAATATTGCGCANCAACATGCGATGGATATGAATCCTGCGATGAANAAGTTTTTCGGATAGAAAAACTTTTGCCTCTTCGGAATTGGGGATTCCTCAGATGAAGAAATTCTTTGGGTGAGAATTACATGGCTACCAGTTTGTCTTTTGATTATAAAATTAAACTTATTACAGAGAATTTTTAGGCATTGTCTACCAGATATTTTTCTAAGAGGGGGCATTTGCTACTTCGAAAGTTGTGAGTAATGATCTCTTTTTATTTTCTAAAGGAAACTCTTCTAGATAAAGTTCTGTGGCTTCAGTTAGATTTTGTATTGCTTCTTCTATTGTATGTCCTTGGCTTGAAGTTCCAACTTCAGGACATAGGGCTATAAACATGTCTTCCTCTTTAGTTATAACTGCATTTAGTTGTACCATGGTTTGTTAATGATCCGGAGGGTTATAAGTTTTTCTGTGATTAGTTTTAAAAACCCTTTTCTGTTAAGTAAGAGTAGGAATATGGATGAGGATAAAGGAAAGAGTATGCTTTGGATTTTTATTGTAATGGGAATATCTTTGTATATTGCTTACAATTGGGACAATATAACTTTGATAAAATATCTTGTTGGGAAAGTTTTGGATCCAACTTTTGGTGCTTTGCTTGATTGGAATATTTATTTTGGATTTACAATTGTTATTGCATTTACATCTTTAGCCTTGACGCTTTCTCAGAAATATTTTTCAGATCAAGAGTCACTTAGAGAGATTAAAGAAGAGCAGAAATATCTTCAAAAAGAGATGAAGGAATATAGAGATCATCCTGAGAAACTATTAGAATTACAGAAGAAACAATTTGAAATAATTCCTAAGAGTTTCCACATTACTATGCAACCAATGATTTATACAGGTATTCCAGTGATATTGTTGTTTAGATGGTTCAGTGATTATTTAATGCCTATCTTTGGTAATTGGTGGATTTTATTCTATATGATTGGGGCAGTGATATTCTCTATGATTTTTAGGAAGATGTTTAATGTTGCTTAATTTTAGAGTTATTATTTATTATCCTTGATTCATATTTTTTTGATGTTTTGAAGAACATAATAATTTCAAAAATTGAAGAGACAGATTTAATTAAGAATCCTATGAAGATTAAGTATGTTAGTCCTGCTATAATATTCAGAATACCTATAATTTTTGCATGCTCTACTTTTCCTTTTAATTTCAGCATGCCTATTCCTAAAAAAATTGAGATTAATCCATGGATTAAAGAATATACAATAAATGAAATAAATATATATCCCATAATCTTTGCAATATCTTCTTGCAATTCGTTGGCTAGTTTTTCATTATTATTTTCGGAATTCTCAAGGTCAAGACTTGCGAGATCTCCATATTTATCTGTGATATTTTGTCCAATTAAATTACCGCCAACTAGGAAAAATAAGGTTGTGATAATGGATAAAATTATTGCAATCCAAGAAATTATTTGCAATAATTTAGAATTAAACATTCTACCTAGAAGTGCAAATCCATATAAAAAAAGAATAGAGGATGCAATTCCTATGATAATAAATATGATGAAAGAGATGGTAGAGATAATCTCTAATCCCATAAGGCTTATAACTTTCTGGATAACTAAGTAAACGTAGAAATAAAATAATAATACTATTCCAGCTATTCCTGCAGACCTTAGAGGTTTACCCATAATACAAATAATTTATAGAAGTATATAAATATGATTGTTAAATTTACAATATTTGTTGTATGTTTTTTTGATAACTATGATCCCTATCCTTTTAATTTTTGGATGGATGAGGAGTGTGTTTGCTCTTACTGCTATTGCAGATACTTGGTTGTGGTGGTATATTGGGGCTTCGATAATTTCTAGTATTGCTTTGAGTAAGGCGGTGGGGTTGCAGTGATTTTAGAAATATCCTAGAGATTGCAATAAAAGGAGGAATAGAACTAATAAAACGATCCAGTAGATATATCTTGGATCAATTCCTGTTTGCGCTTTTTTATTTTTAATAATTTCTTCTAAAATGCTTATCCTCTTTTCCATGTTATTGTATAGTTCCCTTATCTTTAAAGACTTATTGATCTCGGCAATTTCGTTTTTATTGCTAGATATTCTAAATGATAAGTAATTCCATCTTGACCAAATGGATATCATGGTCATACCGATAATTGCTACAGAAACAAATGTAACTGATAATATTATTGCTATAGGTGAAATATTTTCTGGTTCTTGTAAATAGAATATAGTAACTGTTACTAGTATGGCGGCAACAGATATTGCAATAGTGATTATATCTTTAATTTCCATTTTTATTTTTATTGCAATTACAATGATTGTTGTATGCTATACCTGTTATTATGATTCCTATTGAGTTAGTTATTATGTCTTTTATTGCTGAGGCTCTTCCTGGGATGAAGTATTGGTGGATTTCGTCGGAGATGCTGTAGGTTAGGGCGATTAGAATGGCGAGGAAGATTAGGGGTTTTGAGGGTTTTCCTTTTGTTAGGGTGATTAGGAGGAATAATGATAGATATGAGAAGGCGGTGAAGTGGTAGATGTAGCTTAGATAGCCGGATGAAGAGCTAGTTGTTGTGAAGGTTATTGATGAGATGTAGAAAATTAGGGCTAGGATTATTATGGTGATTAGTAGTGAGATTGCGCGGTTTTCTTCGAAAAAAGATAATGGGTTCCTCATTTTTAAGATTTTTAGAGAATGCATATATTTAAAAATATAGATATTTAGGCGTAATGATACATATGGAGGTAATAAAATGGATCATAATGAGATTGCAAATCTCAAATAATCCATTTTAACAAAGGAAAAAAATAAAATGGATCATAATGAAATTATGGATTTCAAATAATCCATTTTAACAAAGGAAAAAAATAAAATGGATCAAGGAGAAATAATTAAAGTTCAGATGATGGAGCAGGAAGTTAATCAGCTTAATGAGCAGTTGAAGGTAGTTGAGCAGAACGTTGTGGAGTTGGGGAGTTTGAATGAGAGTTTGGATGAGTTGGGGAAGGGGAAGGAGATACTTGCTAATTTGGGTAAGAAGATTTTTGTTCCTGTGGAGATTAAGGATGATAAGTTGATGGTGGATATTGGGAAGGATCATATGGTTAAGAAGAGTGTTGGAGATACTAAGGTTATTGTTGAGAATCAGATTGGGAGTTTGATGGATGTGAAGGGGCATGTTATGGAGAGGTTGCAGGGTCTTGAGGAGGAGATGAATGAATTGATTATGAAGATTCAGAAGGAGCATATGGAGGAGCAGGTTGGTAAGGGGGTTGGGGATGGGTCTGGGCATGAAGGGCATGGGCCTAGTGGGGATGGGTCGGGTCATGAAAGGCATGGGCATTCACATGAGCATGTGCATGATAGTTCAGGTAAGAAGGAAGAGGGGATTGAGGAGTTGGCGGGTGGGAGTGATTAGTAAGAAATAATTATTTGTTAACCTTCTCTAGAAATTTGTTGTAAGTTAAATTTCCATGTTCAGTTATTATTTTAGTTATATATTTTTTGGGTACGAAGTCGAATGCAGGGTTTTTTATTTTTATTGATTTAGGAGCGCGGTCCCAGACTTCGTTGAGGGCTCGTTGTTCTATTGGAACTGGGGTTTTGGAGTATTTCCAAGAGTCAGCGATTATGTACAAAGGGATTTTGTGTAAGTGGGCTAGTTCGGCTATGGTTCGGCTTCCTATTTTGTTGATTATTCCTTTTTTAGTTAGGGCGTCAGCCCCTAGGAATATTTTATTTGCTTTCTTTGTGTTTTGTCTTTTTTCTAAGGCTATTGCTAGGGCTGAATCGATGAACATTGTAACTTTGATGTTGTGTTTTTTTAGTTCTCTGGCGGTTTTTCTTCCTTGGAATAATGGTCTTGTTTCTGTGTTGTAGACTTCGAAATTCTTTTTTTTCTTTTTGGCGTTGATTAAGGAATGGGTTACATTGGTTGAATGGCAGTGGGTGAAGATTACGTCTTTTGGTTTTATTAGTTTTAGAATGTGTTTGTTTATTTTTTCTTGGGCCTCGTCGAAATGGTTTAGGATTTTTTCTGTAGGTTGTTTATCAGCTAGGTTTAAAACGTGTTGAAGCATTGGTTCGGTTAGTCTTAGGGAGAGGAGTTTTGTTTTTGCTTGTTTTGTGGGGTTTAGAGCATAAGCTTTGAGTCCTGCTTTGGCTATGTTTCTGGCTCCTTGGATTTTGATTGATTTTATATCTTTGCAGATTTGGTTGAACCTCTTTTTGTTTTTCATATATTGATAAGATAGGGAAAGTATAAAAGAGTTTAGTTGGGCTTAGCTACCGGCTTCTAAAATAGGTTTATGAGAATAAATCTCATAAAGGCCACTGCTTCGCCTAAATTTATTGGTACCTATAAATTAAAATTAGGTTAGGAGATCGTTTTCATTTTGTTTTGTAAGTCTATGTTTGATTTTGATTTTAGGTTATTAATTAAATCTTTAAAAAGTCTGGAATCTAGGTAGTAATGTTAGAGGTAAAAATATAAAATAAAAGAGGATGATAAAAAATGTTTGAGATGTTGATTAATCCGAAGAAGGCTGAGAGGAGGCCTTGGGAGATGTTTTTTGTGGGGGCGTTTTATGCGACGCTTTCGCTTGTTTTGACTCAATGGATATTTTCTGGAGATCCGGTTTTGTCTAAATATACTGGGATTTTGGTTGTTACGTTTACGGTGATGCTTTCGCTTCCTTTTATGTATTTTTCAATAAAGAATGAAGAGGAGAAAGATCTTCAGGGTTATAATTTTCTTGGGTTGCTTAAGGAGCATAGCAAGGCGTTGACTTATTTTATGTTTTTGTTTTTTGGGTTTATAGTGGCGTTTTCGTTTTGGTATATTGCGTTCGATGACGGGAATCAGAATTTTAGGGCTCAGATAGAGACCTATTGTTTGATTAATCGGCCGACGGGTTTTGATAAATGTGTGAGTGATTACGGGTTGAATAGTGCGGCTAAGGCTACGGGGTATTTGGGGGCTAAGGATAAGATAGTTAATATTTTTACGAATAATATTTATGTGCTTATATTTACTCTTTTGTTTTCTCTTATTTTTGGGGCGGGAGCTATATTTATTTTGGCTTGGAACGCTAGTGTGATAAGTGCGGCGATTGGTATTTTTTCTAAATCTAGTTTGATGAATTTGCCGTTGGGTTTGTTTAGATATATGATACATGGGATTCCGGAGATAGGGAGTTATTTTGCGGGGGCGTTGGCTGGAGGGATAATTAGTATTGCGGTGATAAAGCATGATATTAAATCTGAGAAGTTTTGGGTGATTTTGCAGGATTCTTTGAATTTAGTTATTTTGGCTGTGGTATTATTGATTATAGCTGCGTTGATAGAAGTGTTGATTACTCCTTTGTTTTTTTAGTTTTTGGAAGATTTTATATATATTGAGTTGTAGATATTTCTTAGATTAAAAAATGGGTTATGTGTGTAATAATTGCAATTTTAGAAGTGAGAAGAAGATGAAGGAGTGTTTGTATTGTGAGAGGAGGGAGAGTGTTGAGAAAGATAAGAGGGCTGAGGAGTTGTTAGATGAGGTTGATAGGTTGTTGCATGGTTGATTGTTAGGATGATTTGTCTTTCCAAGGTAGATTGTTATACATGATCCATTTGTCTATGTAACTTGTAGAATTTTGGACTAGATTACTCATTAACAGATCTATATTATTTGGATCGATATACTCCTGCTGATCTAATGATTTACATTTATTTGCTAAATCTAATTTTAATTGTTCTTTTTTATTTGGGGGGAGACCTTTGGAAGCTATATATCCTAAAATAAAATAAGCACTTCTTTCTAGTTTTGATTTCGTTAATAAGGAATCTATTACCTCTGCATATTTTATCCCAAAATGAAGAGAACCCCTTGACAATTCTAGGCCCTGTTTTAATGCAATATCGCTAATCATTACATTTTGAATAATTCGCCACTTATAAATATTAGTATGTTATTGGATTAATATTTAAAAAGCCTTAGTTTCTTAATTATTTATGGAACCGATATTGATAGTTAGTTTGTTGATAAGTTTTTTTTTGATGTTTTATACTTTGCCTAAATGGATAAAGAAGTGCAGAGATGTTGGGTTGTTGTGGGAGGATATGAATAAGGTGGATCGGGTTAAGAGGGTGGCGGCTTCGGGGGGCGTTGTTGTTGTGCTTTCGTTTGTGTTGGGGGTTTTGAGTTATATTGCTATTAGGACTTTTATCTTAGGTGGTAATGGAGAGATAGTTGAGATATTTGCTTTGCTTAGTGTTATATTGATTTTGGCTTTAGTGGGGTTTGTGGATGATATTTTGGGTTGGACTTCAAAAGGGTTGAGTATTCGGTTTAGATTGTTTCTTGCTTTAGTTGCTTCGATTCCCTTAGTTGTGATTAATGTTGGGACGAAGGTAGTTGGCCTTCCTTATTTTGGGATTGTTGATCTTGGTATTTATTATCCTTTGTTTTTTATACCGATTGGGATTATGGGGGCTACGACGACTTATAATTTTCTTGCGGGATTTAATGGACTTGAAGCTGGACAGGGGATAATTATAATTAGTTTTTTGAGTTTTATTAGTTATATTACTGGAACTGCGTGGTTGAGTGTTGTTGGGTTGTGCATGGTTGCAAGTTTATTGGTTTTTTATCTTTATAATAAATATCCTGCTAGGGTTTTCCCTGGAGATGTGCTTACATATTCGGTGGGGGCTTTAATTGCTATAATGGCAATATTGGGTAATTTTGAGAAGATAGCTGTTTTTGTATTTATTCCATATATTATTGAGACTGTTTTGAAGGTTCGAGGGAAGCTGGTTAAGCCTTCTTTTGCTAAGGTTAATGAGGATGGGAGCTTGGATGTTCCGTATAATAAGGTTTATGGGTTGACTCATTTGAGTGTGTTGATTTTGAAGAAATATAAGAGGAAGGTCTATGAGAGGGATGTAGTTCATTTTATATTTGGGTTTCAGATTCTGATTTGTTTGTTGGCTTTGGTGGTTTTTAGGGAGGGGTTGTTTATATGAACATGGATAATCTAAAAATTATATTAAGGGAAAATAAAAAGTATGGTAAATCTCTTTTTGCTAAAAAGGCAATTAATAAAGGAGAGATTATTGCTGTCTTTGATGGTCAAGTTTACGAAGCTAATAAATGTTCTGATTTACCTAATGAGGCCCCGCTAAAAGTTAGAGATCATGCAATTCAGTTTGAAAAACATAAATGGAGAGATTCAAATGGATTGGCAAGGTTTATCTCACATTCTTGTGAACCTAATTGTGGTATTAAGGAATCTTTTAAGATAGTTGCTATAAAAGATATACCTAATGGGGAGGAATTAACTTATGATTACGATATGACTGAAAATAGTGATTGGAAATTAATATGTAAATGCGATAGTGCAAATTGTAGGAAATTGATTAGAGGATATAGATTTCTCCCATCTGAATTTAAGAAAAAATATAGGGGATTTATATCTAAATGGTTAATAGAATGAGCTTAGTTTTAAAAAATTGGAAAAAGTACTTGCCGATTATTGGAATTTTGTTGTTTGTTTATATTTTGGTTAAGATAGATATTGTTAATGTTTGGGAAGAGATTAGGAATATTGATCTTGGTTTTTTGTTTATTGGAGTTGTTTTCGTTTTTGTTATGTTGGTGGTTCAAACATATAAATGGTTTATTATTGCTAGAAAACAGGGAATGGAAATTGGTTTTGGTGAGGCAATTAAAATAAATATTATTTGTAATTTTTATGGGTTTGTTACTCCGTCGAAGCTTGGAGGGGTTGTTAGAGCAGATTATTTGAAGAAGTATTCTGATGATAAGATCGGTAAGGGGTTGTTTAATTTTACTATTGATAAAATTTTGGATATAAGTAGTGTTGTATTTATGGCGGTTTTATTTTCTTTTATTTTTCAAGATAAGTTGGATATTCCTATTTTAGTTTTTACTGCGATTTTTTTGGGTTTTGTTTTTTTGGTTTTGTTTTTTATTGAGAAGGATAGAAGTAAATGGGCATTGAGTTTTATTTATAGGAGGATAAGTGGGAAGTTTAAGGATAAGGCTAAAGTTACTTTCGATTCTTTTTATGAAAGTGTTCCTAAGAAAAGATATTTTGCTTGGTTCTTTTTGTGGAATGTTGTAAGTTGGTTGAGTATTTATTTTATATTTTATTTTATAGGATTGTCGTTGGGGATTGAATTGAGTTTTTTTCATTATCTTGCTATTATGCCTCTTGGGACGTTAGTGGCTATGATTCCAATAAGCATTAGTGGATTGGGGACTAGGGAGGCTGCATTGATTACTTTGTTTGGGTTGTTTGGGGTTCCGGCTAGTAAGGTATTTTCGCTTTCTATAATTACCTTGATTATTATAGGGATTATACCCTCCATTATAGGAATCTTTTTAATATTTGATAAGAAGTTAAAATAGTTTTATGAGGGTTGTTTAAGGTCTTCAATAATATACATTCGAGATTGTATATTCTTTTTAAGCTTGATAAATGAAAAATAGTATGAAAAAAGTGGTAATTGTGATACCTGCGTACAACGAAGGAGATAGGATTGGGAAGTGTTTGGAAGATTATATAGATTTTTTTGGGAAGTTGAAGAAGGATAAGGTGATTGATTATGAGATTGTTGTTGTTTTGAATGGGTGTAAGGATAATACTAATGAGGTTGTTGAAAGTTTTCGGGTTAATAATAAGGAGGTAGTTATTTTGGATTTTGAGGAATCTGGGAAGGGGTTTGCGGTTGTGGAGGGGTTTAAGGAGGGGTTGAGAATGAAGGGTGATTTGATTGGGTTTGTTGATGCAGATAATGCTACGCCAAGTGGTGCTTTTTATGGGCTTGTTAGACATATTAATGATTATGATGGGATTATTGCAAATAGATGGGATGAGGAGAGTTTGGTGGGTAAGAGAGATTTTTATTTAAGATTGAGAAGTAGTGTTTTTAATTTAGTGGTTAGAACTCTTTTTTTGTTTAATTATAGAGATACACAATGTGGGGCGAAGTTGTTTACAAATGAGTTTATCAAGAAGGTTCATCCTAAATTGGGAAATAGCGAATGGAGTTTTGATGTGGATCTTTTGTTTTATGCTAGATATTTTGGATTTAGAATTAGATCTATTCCGACTGAGTGGCATGATAAGACGGGAAGTAAGGTTAGTAAGTGGACCCCTGGTAGGATGTTTTTTTCGGTTTTTAGGTTGAGGCTGGTTCATTCTCCGTTTAGTTTTATTTTGAGATTTCATAAAAAGCTTCCTAGGAAAATGCAAGTAAGTTATTTGTTTAGGAAGCGTTGATTGTTGATGCGATTTATTCCTCCAACTGGGTCAATACCTCGGGAGTTTGCTCCGAGGTGGTGGGGCGCATAAGTTGGAGGTTAAAAATACCTCGCAGCTTGCTGCGAAGTGAGCGAAGCGAACGATGGGATTTTTATTATATATCTTATTCCCTATATATTTATAACTGGTTTTTATATTTTTTTGATGAGGTAAAATGAGGTTTACTTTAGTTGTGCCGTTGGCTCCTGAGAGGCAAGCTCCGATTATAGGAGATATTAAGAAATTAGATTATCCTAATGATAGGTATCATGTAATTGTTGCTCAAGGGAAGAATCCTAGTTTGAATAGGAATAAGGGAATTGATAGGGCTAATGGAGAGATAGTTGTTTTCTTGGATGATGATGCGCATATTGATGTTAATTATCTTAGGAAGATAGATGAGTTTTTTGATAGACATCCTGAGATTGATGTTGTTGGAGGGCCTCAATTGACACCAGATGAGGATGGAGGGTTTGCTAGGATTTCTGGTTATGCGTTGAGTAGTAAGTTTGGGGCTTGGAAACTGGCTGGGAGGTATGGAGTTATGGATGAGAAATTGTATGCTGATGAGAATGATTTGACTTCGGCGAATTTGATTTGTAGGAAAGAGGTTGTTGAGAGAGTGAGGTTTGATGAGAGGTTATTTCCTGGAGAGGATCCTAAATTTATATCGGATGCCTTGAATTCTGGGTTTAGGGTTGCTTATAGTCCGGAGATTATTGTGCATCATCAGAGAAGGCCGGAGGTTGGTTCATTGGTTAAACAGATTTTTAATTATGGGTTGTTTAGACCTAAGAAGGAGAGTTTTTTTGAAACTTTGAAAAAGCCATTTTTTCTTGTTCCTAGTTTGTTTGTTGTTTATTTGATAGGGATTATTGGGAGTATTCTTAACGATCCTTCGATAACCGGGAGTGTGATTGGACTGGAGTTTAGTAGTGTGAGTTTTTTTTGGTTTTTGCCTTTTCTGGCTTATGTTTTGTTGGCTGTTTTGTTTTCGCTATATGAAAGTTTGAGGCATAGAGATTTGTTGGCGTTTTTTGTTTTGCCGTTTATATTTCTTAGTATACATGTGAGTTATGGGGTGGGGATGTTGAAGGGGTATTTTGATAGGTTGTGATTTAAATGGGGATTGGTTTATTTAAGAAAAGAGAGATTATTGTTTTTTTGTTGTTGATGATTGGATTTATTTTGTTTATTTTTAATGATAAGATCGGAGTTTATGGTTTGTTTTTTTTCTTTGTTCTTATTTTTATGTTTTATATTATCGATAGAGTTTTTTTGGTTAATTTTACTATGACTCATTATTTATATTTGGTTTTTGTTGGTTTTGGAGGGGTTTTGTTTGGATATTTGCAATCTGAAATTATGTACTTGGATAAATTTTTTCATTTTTTTTCGGCGATGATGCTGACTTCTGTAACTTATTATTTTTCTAAGAAGATGAAGTTTAGGGATCCTTTAGTTGTTTCGATTTTATTGTCTTTGTTTGTTATATTCATTTATGAATTTTATGAGTATGTTCTTGATTTAGTTTTTCTGACTAGTTATAGAGGGTCTTATAATATTGTTGATGGGAAGGTTGTTGAAGTGTTGAGTGGTAAGATGGATACGTTTTTAGATGTGGTTGTTGGTGGGATTGGGGTGTTGTGTTATGTTATTCTTCGATTGTTGAAAAGGGAGGGTAAGATTTATAGAGATGTTGAAAACCTTTGAATGGGTTTTTGTGGTTAATAATAGTTGGATCATGGAAAAGCTTTTAAGTTGATTGGAGTTGTTAGATTTAGAGAACTTTGAAATAATGCGATTTCAATGTTCTCTAAGAAGAACTTTGTTGCGATTTCCTTCGGAAATGTCAATTATGCAAAGTTCTCTTTACAAATGGTGAGATTATGATGAAAGTATTAGTTGGGTTTCCTCCGATGCAGAGTCCTCTTGGAACTCCTTTGTTAAGTCAGAATAGGCAGTTTCAGTATTTTGAGAAGCCGACTTTTCTTTATCCGGTTGTTTTGGGTACTGCGGCTACGATGGTTAAGAAAAAAGGGCATGAAGTTATTTGGGGTGATGCTATAGCTCGAGATATGAGTTGGAAAGAATATGATGAGATGATTGAGAGGGAAAAGCCGGAGGTTTTTTTATTTGAGACTAAGGCTCCGGTTGTTAAGAAACATTGGCAAGCGATTGATCATCTTAAGGCTAAGTTTCCTGAGATGAAGATTGTTATTTGTGGGGATCATGTTAGTTATTTGCCTAGGGAGAGTTTGGAGAATAGTGAGGTAGATTATGTTATTAATGGAGGGTATTATGATTTTGCTTTTATGGACTTGGTTGATTGGTTGAATGATAAGAAGAAAGGTAATGAGGGTAGGGTTCCTGAGGGGATTTGGTATAGGGATGCTAGTGGGAATGTGGTAGAGAATGGTCGGTTTGAGTTTTATCAAGATAGTGGGAGGGATATAAATGATGCGCCGTTTCCGGATAGGGTGTTGACTAAGTATATGGATTATCAGGACGAGTTTAATTTGAAGGGCAGGCCTCAGTTTTATATAATGAGTGCTAGGGATTGTGCTTGGGGGAAGTGTACTTTTTGTGTGTGGGATCATGCGTTGTATCCAAAGGGTTCTTACAAACAGAGAACGCCGGAGAATACGTTTGAAGAGGTTAAGCATTTGGTTGATGATTTTGGAGCTAAGGAGATATTTGATGATGCGGGGACTATACCTCCAGGGAGTTGGTTGAGAAGGTTTTGTGAGTTGATGATAGAGAGTGGTTATAATAAGAAGGTTATGTATAGTTGCAATATGAGGTTTGGATGGGTTGATGCGGAGATGTATAAATTGATGAGGAAGGCAGGGTTTAGGTTGTTGAAGTATGGATTGGAGTCGGGTTGTCAGAAGACGATTGATAAGTTGGATAAGGGGACGGATGTTTCAAAAGTGTACGAACATTGTAAAGATGCTAAGGATGCTGGGTTGACGGTGCATATCACGATGATGGTGGGATATCCTTGGGAGAGTAAGAGTGATGCGATGAGGACGTTTAATTTGGCTAAGGATTTGATGCATAAAGGGCTTGTGGATATTCATCAATCGACTGTTGTGATGCCTTATCCTGGGACTCCGTTGTATGAGGAAGCTGCTAGGGAGGGTTGGTTGAGGTTTGATAAGACTGATTATGAGAAACTTGCTATGGACCAGCCTGCTTTGAGGACAATTGAGATGAGTCCTGAGGAGGTTCAAGGAATTTGTAAATTGAATTATAAGATTTATCTTGATCCTAGGTATGTTTGGCAACATGCTAAGTCGAGGATAAAGAGTTGGGAAGATGTTAAGTATACTTTTGAGGGAGTGACTGCAGTTATAGGTCATATGAAGGATTTTAGTAGGAAGCCGGATAAGAAGTCTTTTGATAAGGAATTGCTTAATAGTGAGCAAATTGCTAGAATGGATGCAAATTTGCATAATCCGAGACAAGATTTGGTTGCGATTAAGGCAGGTAAGAAGGGGGCTATTCCATATAAGCATGTGGATGAAGATTTAATTAGTGGTCGACCGTTAGAAATGAAACAAACACCAAAGGAAAGATACCCTAATCCTTCCAGATATCAGAGAAATAGATTATTAAAAAAGATTTTCTTAAAATATACCGACCTTAAAGATAAGTATTTTATTGATATTTGTGGTACTGGAGAAATATTAGTTTTAATGGATAACTATAATATGAAAGGAGAAGGCATAGATCTCTCTGAAGAATCCTGTAACATATCAAGACAGAAAGTTTCGAATAATATCCAGGTTAAAGTTGGGGACTATATGGATATTGAAGATAGAAAGTACGGGTTGATATTGATGATAGATGTTTTAGAACATATCAAGGAAGACGGTTCGTTTCTCAAAAAGACAAATGAGATTCTAGAGGATGATGGATATTATTTAATAAATGTTCCTGCAAAGATGAGTATTTTTGGGAAGGCAGATGAAGCTGTAGGCCATTATAGAAGATATGAAAAAGAAGATATGATAAAATTGCTAAAGGATAATGGATTTGAGATAATGGACTTTTGGTCTTATGGGTTCCCAATACTAGGAAGAATATACTCTTTATTATGGAACTCTGAAGTTAAGGGGAGTAAGGAAGAGAATACTATTAAAAGTGGTACGACTCATCCTAATTTTATGAGATATTTATATCCAGTTGTAGGTAAATTTTATTGGCTTCTAAACATGCAAGATTTAATTCTGAATACAAATGTAGGATCACAATATTTAATCTTGTGCAAAAAGAAGGTTGAATAAAGAAATTATTTATATTTATTCTTGTGAATTTTTCCCCTAAAAACGGTTATTAATAATTCTAGTTAATCAATCTATAAACTTAAATAGTAAGAAAGAGATTTTTAAGGATGGAAGAGACTGGTAGTGATGTAGAGATTGGTGATGAAGGTTCTAACGATAATGAGACTAAGAGTTTAGGGAAGTATGATAAGGAAGGGTTTAAGGAAATAACTATGGAGAAGCCTCGTGAGATTGATGCTAGCGGGATTACGAGACCTTGGAGGATGGATCCTAAGGGATATTTTTTGATTAGAGTTAATGAGGAACTTGGGAAGATAGAGGCTGCATTTTGTGATATTAAGGATAATAAAGTTCGGGTGATAATTAGAGGAGACCATCCTGTTGAAGTTTATACTGCTATTTTGAAAGAGAATTTGGTTACAATGTTAGATCATGCGGCAGATATTGGTGTTGAGCTTGAGAAGGCTTATATTGCGTTGAAAGAGGGGAAGAAATATACGCAGGACAAGGTTGACTTGGAAAATGAGTAGATAAATTCTTTTAAAGCAGGTTTGATAGATTTCTAAATGAGAAAATATACTGCGTATGGTAGTGAGGTTGATGAATATATTCAGAAAGAATATCTTGATAAGATAGTTAAGAGTTTTGTTAAAGACCATAATCCTATTTCTATTGTTTTGTTTGGGGGCTTTGGGAAGGGAGAGGGGAGTGTTTATTTTGTTGATGGGAAGCCTGTGCCGTTTAATGATTTTGATTTGTATGTGGTTACTAAAGAGAAGATGAGTGAGGAAGAGCTTGATGAAATGTCTATGAATGCGAGTAAGGAAATTGGGATGGGGGGATTGGAGATTGCTTATTTTCCTAATGATAGTTATGATGTTAAGAAACATTTTCATGTGGATGTTAGATGTTTGCCGATGGGTAAGTTGGATGAGTTGATGAATATTCAGAGATATTATGAGTTGAAGTACGGGAGTCAGGTGATTTATGGGGATGAGTTGATTCTTGATAAGATGAATGAGATTAAGAGGGAGAGTTTGCCGGATTCGGATGGGTTGAGAAATATGTTTAATAAATTGCATACGATGTTGTTGGGTTTGCAAGGAGAGTATAATGAGGATAGTGAGAGGGTTCGGATTTTTTGGAGTTATAAAAGTTATATGTCGATTTGTGAGGCGTTGTTGATTTCGGAGAAGAAGTTTGAGGCCACGTCTAGAGAGAGGGCTATGAGATTTGAAGAGATATTTGATTATAGTTTTCCTGAGCTTAGAAAAAAGATTCCGGGTCTCGTTAGTAAGGTTAAGATTGCTACTGAGTTTAAGTTGAAGCCGGATTTTAATATGGATGTTGAGAAGTTGTGGGATGAGGCACTTAGAGATATTTTGGTTGTTTTTGAGTATTATGTTGAGAGGATGACTGGGTTGGATAATGTTGGTGATGCTATTAATGGGAAGTTGCCTTATACTTACTTTGCTCCATTTTTGAAAGAGAAGATTGGGTTTAATTTTTTTCCCGCGCAGTATGTTTTGAATCTTGGTTATGTGAATGTTCTTCGCTCGGAGAAGGAGTTGTATTTAAGGCCGTTGTTTCAGTGGAAGGATGTGGGGTTGAGGCTAATTCTTCCGATTTATTATTTGTTGAAGTATAAATCTAGCGGGGATGATGAATGGCTTGAGAAGGCTTACTTGGAGTTGAAGGAGTTTATTCGGGTTGATGAGAAAGGGTTTTGGTATTTGAAAGAACGTGCTTTAAGGGCTTATGGATTGTATTATGCGCAGAGGTTGTTGTGAGCGGACCATAGATTTATAAATAGTTATTAGAATCATTTATTATGCATCCGGAGATTAAAGGTAAACTTAATGAATTAGGTAGGAAATGGTTAGCTAATGCTTTAGAACGAAAGGACCATCACCTTCAAGCTGCTGAGGCTGGATATATTTCTTTTGACGATATTTATTTTTTGGGGGTATTTAATGGGGCTGGAACTATTGCCCTTCAAAACTTGGTTGATACAGATCAAGCACCAATTGCTGAGGCAAATGAAAGTGTTCCTTTTCCTACAGTTATCCAAGATGATCCTGATTTTAGAATTAAAGAGAGCCAGTTAGCACATAAGTTGACTTCAGAGCTTTATCATTGTTCACCTGAAGATACGGAGAAACGTTGGGAAAAGATTTATATTAATATTGATAAATATTTTGAGGATCAAAGGAAATAACTTTATCTCCATAATACTTATAAACAATTGTTAACTCTCCAGCTTACTAAAATTGGTATGAAAATAGGATGAAAGTATTATTGATAGCTCCGAATTATTTGAGGGTGTATAGTTATGTTAGTGAGGAAGCGACTATGGTTGCGCCTCCGATGGGGATGGCGTATATTGCAGGATATTTGAGGGATAATAATGTTGAGGTTGAGATTTTGGACCTTGCAGCGTTGAGGTCGGATGAGAAGATGGAGAGGAAGTTGATTGCGGAGAGTGGGGCGGATATGGTTGCGATGGCTGGGACTACTAATACGATTATGTTGTGTTATGATTTGGCTAAGATAAGTAAGGAGGTGTTGCCGGATGCGAAGGTTGTTGTTGGGGGGCCACATCCGACTATGGAGCCTGCTAGAACGTTGGAAGAGTGTAAGCAGATTGATTATTGTGTTGTGAGTGAGGCAGAGGAGACGATGCTTGAATTGGCTAGAGAAGTTGAGGACAAAGATATTTTGGGGATTTCGTTTCGTGATGGGAATGGTAAAATAGTTGTGAATGCTTCGCGGCCTTTGATTAAGGATTTGGATACGTTGGCTTTTCCGGCTCGTGATTTATTGCCCCAAGATAAGTATTGGACTCCTGGAGTTAGAAGGTATCCTTATGCGATTATGATGACTTCTAGGGGTTGTCCTTACTCGTGTACGTTTTGTAGTAATTTTAGGACTCAGGGGAAGCAGTTTAGAGCTAGGAGTCCGGAGAATGTGTTGGCGGAGATTGATCATTTGGTTAAGGAGTATGGGGTTAAGGAGATAAATATTGTGGATGATAATTTTACGTTTTTGCCGAAGAGGGTTAAGGAGATTTGTGATGGGTTGATTGAGAGGAATTATGATTTGGAGTTGAAGACGGGGAATGGGATTAGGGCGGATCGGGTTTCGTTGCCGATGTTGAAGCATATGAAGAGGGCAGGGTTTTATCTTGTGGCTTATGGGGTTGAGACTGGGAGTGAGAGGATTTTGAAGAAGATGAGGAAAGGGGAGACGTTGGATCATATTCGTCGGGCAGTTAGATGGAGTAAGCAGGCTGGCCTTCTTACTGAAGGTTTTTTTATGTTTGGGAATGAGGGAGAGGGAAGGAAGGAGATGTTAGAGACGATTAAGTTTGCTAAGGAATTGGATTTGAGTGTTGCGCAGTTTCAGATTTATACTCCAGTTCCTGGAAGTCCTTTGTTTGATACTATTAAACGCGATGGAGTTGTTTTCTCAGAGAATTGGGAGGATTATAATGCGTTTGATAAACCGTTGTTTGAGTATCAAGATAGTAAGTTTGATTTGATGATGGAGATGCAACAGAGGGCTTATCGGGAATATTATTTTCGGCCTAAGATGTTTGTGCGTAAACTTTTGGAAGTTAAGAATTTGAAGCAGTTTAATGGTTATGTGAAGGCGGCGATGGCGGTGGCTAAAATGAGTGGTGGACGAGGAAGTTAAGGGTTGGGAATTTTAGGTAAGGTGAATGGTGGTGGGGAAGATGTCGAGGGGGCGGGGGAGTTGATGGGAATAGGAAGATGTCGAGGGGGAAGGGGAGTTGATGGGAATAGGAAGATGTCGAGGGG
>NZDU01000004.1 GCA_002688875.1 Candidatus Pacearchaeota archaeon
CAAATAAAACTTCTCAGTATTCGTATTAAAAAATCCCGCATGCCCATTATTATGCATCGCAAACTGATTAAGCCCATCAATCTTCGGAACTATCTTCTCACGTCTACCTCTTATAACTTCATCAGGACTCTTCTGCAACCTAACCCAATTCCCTTCCTCATTCCCAAGAGCCTGAATCATCAAATTATCACTATCACCTTGATCAAAATTCAACCCATAAACATTACTCGGAGTAAACTGAATCGCCGGCCCATTCTCATTAACATTCGACCCCGTAACAAAAACCCCTTTCTCTTTATTAAACGAAACATAAGCCCCCAGATAACTACTATCAACCTCTCCCTTAAAATCAAAATACACCCTCACCTTATCTTTATTATACATATGAAAACCAAACTCCTTAAAACTAATCTCATCATAATTTCCCAGAAATGGAAGAAAATACTTCCCATCATAATAACCTAACTCCTTAAACATAAGCCCCTCATGTCTTATCGAAAGACCCCCTGTTATAAAAGTAAAAGCAGTTTCCCCTTTCTTCTCATCAACAACCCTAGGTTTAACCTTATCAAAATCTACTATTTTATTACTAACTTTAATCACCGCCTCCCCATCCTTAAACCTAACCTCCGATCCAGCAGGAATCAGAACTATTTCATTCCCCAAAATAAACTCATCTTCTTTAGATGTTTTAAACTTCCCCTCAACCATCTTACCATCCTTATCAAACACAAAATAAGAATCCTCTCCATCAATCTCTTCTAATCCAGTATAAACCTTCTCACCAAGATTCCCTTTATACGTAATTTTTAAAACACTATTTTCATCAAAATTATATTTATCTCTCACATCAGATATCACCTCTTTTTTAATATTAGTTTTAATATTCACATTCCCTTCCTTATCTCCAATCCCATAATCCTCACTAAATTCCAACTCAGAATCCTCTCCACCCTCCTGCCCACTAACCCCTCCAACCATCAAAACCAATATCCCAAATACCAAAACTACAACTATAACCTTACTCACTTTAAACATCCCAATATTCATCCTATCCATCTTAACTCTCATATCTATTAGCAAAAACAAAAACACCAACATCCTGATTTACTTCATTCTCCTTATCCAACACATAAAAAATAATCGCATCATCTTTATACTCATACAAATCCATTTCCAAATCATATTTATTCATAACATCCGTCAAACAATTCAAACAAATATCATCTGGAGTTTCCAATTGCAAATCAATCATCTCCCTAACAGCCTCAATAATCAAACCCAATCTAATCTGAACAACATACCCAAACCTCTCAAAACTATAACTATTCTCTCCCTTCTTTATCGACAATCTATAACTAACCTCAAACTCAACCCTATCATCTTCTATCTCAACTTCACTATCAACCTCTCCACTATCAACCTCATAATCAGGAAGCTCCTCAAAATTCTTAATACACAACGGCAACAAATCATTCATATAACTCTCCAACTCCATCTCAATATCTTCCTTGCTCGGAACATAACTCCTCTCCTCATAATAATAATAAGCAACATGATTATCCGTAACCAACTCCGGAAGATCGTAATAACCCCCCGTATTCATCACCTCATAAACCGCATCATTACTAACCTTATCCAAACATTTCAAAACAAAATTATAAACCGGCTCCACTTCCGGACTCACAACATCAATCTTCCCACTATCCCTAGCCAAAAAGAAAACCAACAAACCCCCAACTAAAACTATCCCCAAAATTACAAATACAGTTACCTGAGATTTCTTACTTACCATCACTCTTTTCTAAAGAGAAATACAAAATAATCTATTTAAAACTATCTTGTTTTGAGGATAAACCTTTTATATAATCCATCATTGTTTTATTTATGTTCTCTATAACAAGGAAGATATTAAAACGATGACAAACCAAAAATTGCAGATCTATTATGATGTAGAAGAAGATATCTTAGAAATACAGATTGGTGAACCTACGGAAACCTATTATGATGAGATTGAAGATGATGTTTTCGAAGGACATGATGAACAAACAGATGAATTAAAAGGATATAAGATTTTTAATTTTAAGAAACGTGGTGGGATGAAAAACGTTTCTATCTCTTTGCCTGCAAATGTTAGTATTTCTGCTAGTAATTAGGTTCCTACCTATTTCAAAGTTCTCTATACTTCTAAGAACCCTACTATTTAATAAATCATCGCACCTTTTTCAGGCACTTTAGCAAGAATAAACTTCTCATTAGGGTATTTATCCTGAGCCTCTTTGATTATCTCCTTAATATCATCTCCCGAGGCAATAACACGCTCATCTAACAGGACAACCCATCTTCCCTTAATCTCACTAGAAAGAATCCCGTTTACCATAATTATCATCATCAATTATTGTTTATATATGTTTTGATAAATGTAAAATACTTAAATGGCGATGGCTACATAAGTACAGCATTTATAGAGAACTTTGCATAATTGACATTTCCGAAGGAAATCGCAGCAAAGTTCCTCTCAGAGAACATTGAAATTGCATTATTTCAAAGTTCTCTATAACAAGGAAGATATTAAAACGATGACAAACCAAAAATTGCAGATCTATTATGATATAGAAGAAGATATCCTAGAGATACAGATCGGCGAACCAACTCAAACATATTATGATGAGATTGAAGATGATGTTTTCGAAGGACATGATGAACAAACAGATGAATTAAAAGGATATAAGATTTTTAATTTTAAGAAACGCGGTGGGATGAAGAACGTTTCTATCTCTTTGCCTGCAAATGTTAGTATTTCTGCTAGTAATTAGGTCCCTATCTATTTCAATAAACTGTATACTTCTAAGAACCTACTATCTAGTAAATCATCGCACCTTTTTCAGGCACTTTAGCAAGAATAAATTTTTTATTCTGACTCTATTCCAGATGGATGGTGATCAATCTTCCAGAAGATAGCACTTATTCAAATGAAGAAGTTAAGTTGTTTTTTGATCAAATAAATTTTGATAAATGGATGACCTTTCTTTACGTTTTAGATATTAAATCTATGCAAAAGGATAGTTTAGAGGAAAATAAGAAATTGCCAACAACGGTGATGATGAATTATTGGAGTATAAATACAAAGATTCAGAAACTAGTAATACCATGAAAAAGGATCTAATTGATGATAAATTTTTTTAGAATTAAGAATAATTTATATTTCTAAAGAGCATAGTTCTTGGATTCCTTAGATAATAACATAATTGTAAAGTAGTAACAATAGAAACACTTAAATACCTATAAATAGTTATCTTCCTATAAAAATAAGAAGAGTGTTGATATCAAATAAGATGGCAATACCAAATTTAACAGAAATACTTACTGATTATGAATGTGAAACAAGAAAAGTTCAAGATGGAATTATAAGTACTGTAATTAATACTGGTGATATTGAAACTATGTCTGCTTATGGGGGTTTCTTAAGCGCTCTAGATGCATATGTATCAGGTAATGAAGATTCAGGATTAGCTGGTAAATTTAATGAAGTAAAGAAAATTTTCCAATATACTTCTGAAGAAACAGATAATAGTGGTGCTGATCCTTCTGAATCTCCAACTAATTATGTAGAACCTGGAGTAAAAGAAACTACTCCTAATAATGGCAATGCAAAAGAAGGTGGAGAATGGATTACTCAAAAAGAAGCATATGCACTATGGAGAGAAAAAGATGGAGAAGCTGGAAGGGAAGTATTAGAGGAAAATGGTTCATACTATTTTAGATTAACTAGATCTAGTGGTAAGGATGATATAATTGTTAAAGGTCAGAAAGGGGATAAATTATATAATAAGGATAGTTTATTAGAATATATTGATGCTTACGAATATCGTGGGGCAGATGCTTCTAAGAGATCTAAAGGAAATACTTCTAAGAAAAAGGGAATGGATTCTAAAAGTAATGAGGATAGTGCTAATCTTGAAATTAAAGTTGTTGATGTAAGTGCTTTGAAAAATTCTGCAATGTCAGAATATGGAGAATTTATAACTCCAAAAGAATCAATATCATTATATAGGGAAATTGAGACTGGAATTGATGGAATAGATAATTCTAAAACAAATGATATTGCATATAGATCAAGAATATATACTATGTTAAGTAAAGGTGTCAAAACAAATAGTGAGAAAGGAAGTAGTTTAAGAATCTCAAGAGATGATTTCATTGAGAGAATTGGTGCGAGAGTTAATAAAAAATTAGGAGTTGGTAAACCTACAAATAAGAAAAAAAAGAGAAAGTCAAGTTCTGCTAAGAAAAAAAAGTATAAAAGATATGGGGAATATGAAGATTTGATAAAAAAAGGAAAATCTCATGATGAAGTTATAGGCTCTTTAGAAATTGAAAAGGGTGAATCTGATACCTATCGTAGAGCTTATGCGAGATGGGGAAATAGAAAATAAATGTATAGGTTATAAAAATGAGTGGATCAAAAAGTGTTGATGAAAGAAAAGATCATGAGATATTTCATGAATATTTAGTAGCATTAGAGGATAAATCAGAATTATATGATCATTTTAAACAAGGTACTTTAGCTGATTATGCTGCTGGTAGAACTCCTATTCCCAATATTCCTCTTTCTAAGAGGCAAAAGTTATATGAGATAACTGGACTTGATATTTTTAAGGATGATTTTGATCCTAGTGAATTTGATCCAAAAAAAATGATCTCTGGAGAACAATCTAGGCATGACTTGAAATCAAAATTAAAATATGATGGGATTAGTATTAGGCAACTTTCAAAAAATTTGAATGTGAGCAGAGATAGACTTACAAAATATCTTGATGATAAACCTCAAAGTCAGGATGTTAAAGAAACAATTGAAAGAGGTTTAGTAAGTTATTTTTCAGATGAGAAAAATGATACTGCTGTTGTTCAAAATTTGGGATTAGTTAATAAATCATTAGATGCCTTGGCTGAAAAACCAGATTCAGTAGTATCTTTAATTAATGGTTTATATGCTTCAATAGATGGGCTTAAGTCAGCTATTTCAGAAAAATCTCCTGACCAAATTAAGGCAGAATTACTAGTCGATCCAGAAACAAATCTTGAATCTAGAATAGGGCAAGTAACAACTGCTATTGAAATATTAGCAAATCAAGTGGATTACTTTAGAGAAGCTCCACAAGATGAAAGAGAAAAGCTTGCTGGAAAAATAGATCCTGAATTGTGGGGATATGTTACAGGGATTTTAGGAAGAATAGATCGGCCAGCAGGCGCTGAAACAGTATTAAGATTATTGGATAGGGATAATTTAGGGAAAAAATAAAATGACAAAAGGAAATCTTCAGATAAGTGAACAAGGTCAGAATAGGCTTATAGTTGAAATGGCTGGGCAGTATGGGACTCGTCCAATGGATGCATTGAAAGAATATGTAACTAATGCTGTTGATGCTCTATCTGGCGTAGAAAATGGATTGGTTAGTGTTTTATTAAAACCTGATATTAATAGCATTGTTGTTCAAGACAATGGTATGGGTATGAGTACAGAGGAATTGGAAAGACTTCCTATATCAATTGGGGAATCTGTAAAATATGATAAAGTTGATCAGCGTGGAGAAAAAGGAGTGGGATTACTAGCATTTGGATCACTTGGAATGAGAATGCATATTATTTCAAGACAATCACGTGGTGATCAATATGGATATTTGAGATACGAAATTTCTAAGAATAAAGGGAATATTACTTATGAACTAAGTAGTGTTGACGATAGAGATATGCATAATTTTGGGGGTTCGTTCAATTATGGGACGCAGATTTTAATAAATGTTGATGAGAAAACATTTAGGAATAAATTTAAATCAACTTTAGTTAAAGGAGAACTTCAAGAGATTTATCATCCATTACTTTGTGAAGATGAAATAGGTTTTGAACTTGGAGTTGGTGATAAGAAAAGAGAGAGAATTCCTGCAAAGAGACCAAGAGGTGCATCAATAATAGATGAGGATGTAAGTTTTCAAACAAGAAAAGCTAAAGATCTAGTTGATCATGTCTTTCATGTTAATCTAAATTTTGACAAAGATACTGATTCAGGAAGAATTGGAGTATATAGTAAGGGAGTAATGGTTTACAAGAGTATTTTAGATCTTGGTGAAGATTTAATACAGGGATGTGAGTTGTGGAAATGTCGTCAACTTAAAGGATATATCGATGATCCAAATCTAACACTTACTATAGGAAGGGACAAAATTGATTCACAAAGAAACAGCAATGCATACAATGGATTAGTTGAAATGTTGGTAAGTTTAGATGATCTTTACTGGCCTGGAGTTGAAGAAAGATTAGAAAGAAGTAGAACCGAAAAAGATAGAAAATTGATACATACAATACATGGTAAACTTCAAAGAGTTTTTGAATATGAAAATTTAGATCCGTTAAATAAGAAGGTTAAACCTGAGTCAGAAAAACAAATAATTGATTGGGGAGTTCATGATGATAAGACCGAGAATGGTACAGAAAGGAGAAAGAGGAAAAAAAGAACATCTCCTTTTGGAATGCCAGAATTATCAAACTTCGAAATTGGTGAAAGAGATCTTAGAAGCCGTCTAGAAGACAGAACTGGAGAGGCACCGTTTATTAGAATCAATGAAAGTCATGAAGATTATCAAAAGATTGTTGTTGAAAAACCTCAATCAGCAGAAGCCGAATTATATATTGTTAGAGCAATGGCAGGACCTATGGCACTCTGGGAGAGTACAAAGGCTGTTGAAGATGGATCAACTTATATATCTACAGAACAGCATATAGAGAAAGTAATGAGAAGAACTGATGACTTAGTTTATAAGTTGATAGTAAAATAGACAATACAAAGACTTCTATAGCAATGTTCCGTTTGCAGTTACTGGCTATTCTTTAGATTCTTCCAAAAATCTATGTAAATTCTAAACACATATTTGATATTACTATTCATAGGTGATTGCAATTGCCCTTACTGGAGAACCATCACCATATCGTATATTTAAAGGGGTAGCTACAAATAAAAATTTATCAGGCAATGCTTCCCTTATGTTTAAAGGTCCTACTGGAAGGATGTCTTCTTTAAGAAATTTTCCGACCCCTTCTTCATCCAAATCGTTATCCAAAACAAATCCGACCATTTTTGGAGAGATAGCAATAATTCTTTCAATCAAAGAATCATTGAATTTAGGGCCATCAACTACCAACACCTCACTTTGTGCAATATCATCAGGTCTCCTCACATACAACGCATCTCCAATAAATCTATCAACCCCATAATCACTTAATGTCTTTCCATCTTCAACCATATGAGATTGAGCGTCAACATGAGTTGAATTATGAGAACCAAAAACTAGTCTTGAAACCTTATATCCATGCTCAGCTATGTTATGTGATTGAATTATCTTTACTTCCGGGTCTCCTGGATATACCATCATTCCAGTGTAGATTTCACGTGTTAAATCAATAACTTTTCTCATATAAAAACAAAAAAATAGCTATATATAAAGCATTCTATTTACAAAAACTGAAATCTACAAAAACTATAAATACTACCCCTACTTGATTATTCTATCTTCCTTTGTGACCGGCTTAAAGGGAAATAAATATATCATCCCATTGGGATGCCAAGAAGGTGTGTTGCCCAGCGTGAACGTTACATCCCATTTAACACCACCCAATCTTCAAAAACTAAACCCAAACCCACTAACCTCTTCAACCGCCTCAGTATTCAAACTAGGCCGAACAATTATCGAACAAGTATTCGGATTAGGCTGATTATTATGCTTGTCCTTACATCTGACATAATAATTCCTGTTAAGTATCCATTCAGTTGTATGTATCTGAAAGTCTAATGTATCCATCTCAATCCCTGTCTCAACCTCAAAATTACAATCGCTATTAGAATAACCGCATTCCGCATTCTCATTCGTAATTATCTTCAACTCACTCTCTCTATAAACTCTAACTATCAACGGAGCTTCCCTATCAGTCTCAACCTTAAACTCAACCGAATCATAAGCCGCATTACCTCCAAGATCCACGCACTTAATAAAATACTTATAATCTCCCTCAACTAAATCCTGCCTCTGACTATGCACATTAGATTTAGTATCTAAGAACAACAAATAATCTTCTTCCCCACTAGGCTCGTTGTTATCCTCATCATGATAATAATAGCACAACGCCTCTCCGTTATCATGCCCATTATCAGTAGTCACTTCCAAGAAAACCGGAATCGTATCTGTAGCCCCAAAAATATCCTCCTTCGGTCCTATATCAACTATATTCAAAGGTTGCGTCCCAATAACCGTATACAAATAACTCTGCTTATTCACATTCCTATCCCCCGGCTGAGCCCAAGGTTGATCCTTACATTTAAAATAATACTTATTCTCTTTCCTATCTTCCAATCCAGTCAACGTAGTCTCACAAGGATAAACCTGCTGATTATTCATCTCAAACAAATCACTAGCACATTCCATCTCATGCTCCATATCCTCATACTCTCTATCTTCCCTACTCCACTTACACTCACTTGGCTCATTCACATAAACCTCCAAATCAAAACTAGTCTGATTAAACTTAACCGGATTCCCACTCGGAACATTCGTATCAACTATCAACGGAGGAGTCGTATCAGGCCCTTTTTCAACACAGAAGCTAACACTATACGCGTCCTGATTAAAATTACCATTAGCATCCTGACATCTAATAAACAAAGTATAATCCCCATCATTTTTCAACTCAGGATTAACAGCATTCAAATGCGCCGGCCCAGGCAACGACAACTTCTCAGTATGATTGTACTTAAACAAATTATCTCCTGCAACAAAGAACTCCATCTCCTCAAATCCTCTAGTTAAATTATAACCTATCTTACACTGACTCGGTTCACCAACACCACTAGCCGAATCCCTCGTAACAAACGTAAACTCCAACGGAAAGAAAGCCTTAACACATTCCCTACTATCTGGTTTAATCTTCACTCCAGTCGCCGGAGGTCTAATACTTGTATCTGGTATAAAACTATGATCCTCATTAACCTCTACCATTTTTATTATCGGCGAATTAACATCATTAGGATTAACCCAAACACATTTCTGATCTTCAGTCCCTGGATTTATTATCTCGCAAGCCTGACCCAAACTCTTACACATATACTCACTACAATGCTCGAACTCATTACAAACTTGACAATCTCCACCACCTATCGGCGCCTGCCAAGGCAAACAAATAAACTCAACAACCTCCTCAGTCTTCTTAAAATATGTAAGCAAGAATATCGCAGTAGCCACCCCAAACCCAACAACTATTGCTGGCCCCTGCCCAATAGCTCCCTCCAACAACCCTGCAACCGCCCCTCCAACCCCCCCAGCCAAAGCCCCCCATTGAGCCCCATCATCTCCCCCTGCCAAGGCCCCAATAGTCCCAAAAATCCCCGCCCCAATCGTACCTTTCTGAATCACTGCCTGAATACCTATACCATGAAAAATAGTATTAGTCCCTCCAGGGTCTGTATCAACATGAACATTCGGATCATGCTTAGTCGGATCACCACCCGTACCCCCTCCAATCCCTGTACTAGGAATTTTATTACTAGGATCCGGACTAACCTCATCTCTTCCAGGTGGTACATTTGTATCTTCTGGTTCCGGATCCGGAGCAGTCACTATCTCAGTATCCTGCCCAATAACCATCCCCATCAAAAAACTAACTGCAAACATACTCACAACTAAATTCAAAATAATAAACATCCCATTTAATTTAATCATTCCCTTTTTACTGATCCAACTGGGTTTAATACCTCTGGAGCTTGCTCCGGGAGTGGTGGGGCGCAACCAGTTGGATCTTAAAAATACTCCGGAGCTTGCTCCGACGGTATTTTTATTGATTAAAAACGTTTTCATCTTCACCTCCATCAGATTCTTCAAAAACAGTCGTATCTTCCTCATTTACTTCCTCAAATTCCTCATAACTCCCTTCCTCAATCTCCTCACTCGTAACCTCAACATATTCATCTCCCGCGAAATTCTCAAACAACCCCGTCTGTATACTCTTCCTCTTACCATCTTGTTTCCATACAATCCCTCCATCAGTCTTAACTCCTAGAAAATTAACATGCGCACCACAATCTCCCATACTAACACAAGCTTTATTCATAGTATCAACCCAACCAGTCTCTAACACCTCGCAATTTTCTTTACATTTCTTCTTCCCAAAAATATCCGTCTTAAACTCTACAACCTGTTTCGAGTTCCCAAAACTACAAACCTCTTTCGCATTACCGTTATCCCAAAACTCAAGTCCCGGAGGATTCGCAGGCAAACAAATATGCCCTCCTTCCAAAACTCCTCGATTTTTACTAGCCTCATCTTCTTGATCTGCCAAATTCTGCACTTCAGTGTTACTAGCACTACCATCATAATGCAAGCCCTGAACCCAAAAACAGTCCCTCTTATCCTCATTCAAACAATCCTCCTCCGTAAATTGATCTATACATTCAGTCCATCTATTAACCCTACAAGCAGCCTCTATAAAATCTCCAAATTCCGGACCATGCTTCTGTTCAATACAAACCTCGTTTCTAAAATCCGCACAAGGTTCAATCACTTCCTCTCCCTGAATACAAACATGTCTAAACTGCCTACTCCCAACACCATCCTTCCCATTTCCTTGTTCTCCCATATATTCACACCAGCTCTCTCCGTTCCTATAATCCTCTCCATTCTGAACATCATAACAATTCAAATCTCTACAAAAATTATCTCCATACCTCGCCCTACCCTCTCCACAAATACTCCCTCCCAAATAATCACAATTACCACAACTATCCGACTCAATATTCGGATCCTCAGAATTACAAGAATCTCCCTTCGGCACTACTTTCTGCCAATATCCAGGATCATTACTATAAATCCTATTAGCATCATAAATATTAGCCAAATTCCCACAACTATCTACAAAATAAACTTCATCTTTCCCATCAACACAAGTTGTCTCTCTAGTCGGCCCGCAATTCGTAGCCAATTCATCTGCCGAACATAAATAATCTCTAAAGAACTCTCCCTGTCCTGTAACATTTCCCCCTAAATCAGAACTCTCCGAACCACTACACTCTTGCCTTGTCGTAAACCTACACTCTCTCCCACCATCCGTCTCAAAAACACAAGCCCCTTTATCAGTAGCAAAAGCCAACAACACACACTGAGCCTCATCCGTAACGTCCGTCCTAAAATTTGTCTCCAACCCATAAATATTACTAAGCCTCTTACATCTAGTCAACGTAACAAAACTAGACTGATCCCCAATCAAACAACACCCCAAACTACATTGCGGTATTTCTTCATCTCCCTCAACCCAAGTCCCAGTAGTCAACTCACAAACTTTCTTAGGTGTATTCTTAGCACATATCCCCTCTTCACTATCTATACAAACTCCAGCCTCACAAAAACTCGTAGCCGCACAACTCGTCGGACTACTTCTAAAACCTTCATCACACTGGTCCTGATTCGTATTCTGACACCATGCCCCACTCACCGTCTTCTCACAACAAACATTAAAACTCGGCGCAACCTGCTCATCCGTAGCTCCATTATCCTGAGCAATCACCAGCCCACTAACCACAACCATAAATACAAAAACAAAAGCTATCAATTTTCTCATCTTACTCTTTCTCCAGTTATTTCCCATATAGCATAAATCACACTTCCTATTATCCCAATCCAAGTTATTAAATTAATATTATAGCCCCAACCATACCTCTCAAAAAGTTGAGTAACATTATTAACAAATAAAACCGAAGAAAAAACTATCAATAATATTATAGAAATTCTCCATCTAAACAATCCAAACTCTTTAACCTTCTTTGATTTCAATACCATCCTACCCAAACACCTCCTCATCAACCCACCCCGGCGGAATAGGAATACTTTTAATCGCAAAATAAAAACTCTCATCACTTCCTCTATCTGACAA
>NZDU01000005.1:0-18935 GCA_002688875.1 Candidatus Pacearchaeota archaeon
TCGGCTAATAAATCATTTCCTTTTTTGATCATGCCCAGTAGGTTATTGTCTTTTGAACTGTCTCCGTCAATTAAGTCTCTTCCGGCTTGAGCGACGGCTTTGTTTAAGAGATAATCGGTAATGTCTATCGTTGTTGTTGCTTCTAGAGATTTGTAATCTGAGTTTCTTAGTGCTTCTAAATATTCTTCTGGGCTTAATCCTTCTGGGATTTTTGATAGATCGACCTTTCCCACTTTTGCAACTCCTGATAATACTTTTGCTCCTTCGTCTGAGATTTTTCCTGCTGCATTTACATATACTTCCCCGACTGTTGTTAGTCTTTGTTTGTCTCCAAAGTAAAGTTTTCCTTCGGGAGTTTTTTCTATTACAAAATGTCTGCCTGGATTGTCTGGATCATCTCCATTGAAAATTCCGTCGACCGAATATTTTGCTTCTCCGTCTTCTCTTGCAAGAAAAGTTTTATCTCCATCGAATTGGACCTGCATTTCTCCGTTTAGTAATTTTAAGTTGTTACCTTTGGCGCTAACTTTTTTAAAGTCTTCTCTTAGTTCTATTGAGATATCTTCTCCTATCATTAGTGCTTGTGAGCTTGCTATTTGAACGAATTGTTCTGATTGTTCGATATGGTTTTTGGTGTCGAAGAAAATATCTGTTAGTTTGTTTTGTGTTCGGACAATGGCCTCGTTGATTAACACTTCTGAGTTTTTGGTTTTGTAGTGGTTGGTTGTTTCCATGCTTACTAAACTTTCTTGATCTTGATTGTTTTGAGAGAAATAAATTCCGTTTGCGATGTTGCCGTGTCTTACTGAACCTCCTTTGTAGAAGATTCCTTCTTCGGTGATTCTGAAGGTTGCGTCGTTTTCATCTAATAAAAGATAAACGTCGTCGTAACCTTCAAGGACTAATTTGTTTAAACCTTCGATGCTTCCNATTTCTGTAGTGATTGTTTTTTCGCTAAATTTNAATTTGTAAGTGAAGGCTTTTCCNTCGAATTCTATGGAATCTGTGCCTATTGGGAGGTTGTCGAAATCTACNTAGGTTTTTTTNTTTCCTATAGCGTTTTGTTTTTGCCAAGTTAATGAATCGTGATTGAATCCTTTTAAGTTTAGATCTGGATAGACTTTTTTGAGAAAACTTATCTTTTCTTGATCTGAGGCTTTATCCCAGACCTTGTTTTTAGTAAGCGAGTCTAAGGTTTTCCATTCTCCTGAGGTATAGTCTTCTAAGGGTAGTTCTTCTGATTGTTCTTGAGTTAGAGTTAATGTTGATAGAGATAGGATTAAGATTAATAAGATAAAGATGATGTGATTTGGTTTCATTTAATGTGGTCCTCTTTGTTTATTGAAGGTTAGGGGATATTTAAAACTATTTTTATGGTGGGAGATGAAGTAGTTTATTACTATTATATAGTGATAAATATTAGAAAGGTTTAAATAGTATGAATTGTTAGGAAAAGTAAGATGAAAAGAACTTTAATTAATACATTGGCTGCTGGAACTGCATTGTTGGTTGTGGGCTCGTTAGCTGGATGTGGAAAATTAGAAAGTGAGGTTAGTAGTGCTAATTTTGATCCTGTGCCTGTTGTTGAGGATTATGGGGTTGAGAGTTCTGGAGATGAACCTGCATATGGGGGAGAAAAAGAAGTAGATTATAGTGTTGAGGAAATTGAAGTTGTTGAAGTGCCTAGGGTTGAGAAAGTTGCTACGGAAAAACTTGTTGAAGGAAAAGATTTCAGAGATAGATATACTGCTGCGCAAAAATTGATGATTGAAGAACATTGGAAGGAAGTGGGAAGGACGTATGATAAGATTAATCCTGAGGGTAGTGGAGCTATATCTGAGCCGGTTGGAGCCGGTTGGAATAATGGAATGATTTGGGAATATTGGAGTAATCCTGTAAAGTATGATAATGATATGGGTAAATTTGCTTTGGAGTATGAGGACAGGGAGAGAGGTAAGCCGATTGTTGTTAGGGGGGAATCTGAGGGTTATTCTGGTCCGGATGGGTTTTCAGTAGTTCCTGGAAGGATTCCTAGTGGGAAGGGTGAGAGGTTTTCAAGTGATTCTTATGAGGATTTTATAGAGGGTGAGAATGTGATTGTTCGAGACGAGGATGAGGTTTCTCGGAAACCAGGTAGTGTTGATAGATTTGGAGTTCAGACCGGTATTGGTTTGGATCAATATGAGTAGGGTTTAGAATCTTTAAATTGAGTTGTGATAAAGTTTATTAAGATATTTTTACTGGTTTTCTTATGAAAAGAGGGCAGGTTTCGGTTTTTTTTATAGTGGGGATTGTGATAATTGGGTTGGTTTTGTTTTTCTTTCTTTTTAGGAGTGAGTTGGAGATTGATAATGTTTCTGGGGATGTTAGACCATTGTATGATTTTGTTCAAGGATGTGTTGATAGTACTGCTCAAGACGGTTTGGAGTATATTGGAGAGAGTGGAGGGTATTTTGATAGTCCTGAACTTAGTAATGTTGTTGGGGTGGCGTATCATTATTATGGAAAGGAAAGTTATCTTCCTGAAAAAGAGGATATTGCTAATGAGCTGGAGAAATATATGAATACTATGTTATTTTTTTGTACTAGAAATTTTGTTGATTTTCCGGATTATGAGGTTGAACAATCTAAGGTTAAAAGTGAGGTTGAAATATTAGATGAGAAAGTTGTTGTTAAAGTTATTTATCCTTTGAGTATTAAAAAGGGAGATGATGGATATAGTTTGAAGAATTTTGATAGTGATGTTGGTGTTCGATTGGGAGTGATTTATGAAGTTATGGAAGAGTTGATGAAAGAGCAGTTAGATGAAAAGGAGAATATTTGTATAAGTTGTATTGGGAGGCTTGCTGAAGAAAAAGAGTTGTTGATAGATATGCATGCTAAGGGAAATGACGAAGTTACTTTTTTTATTATTGATCAGAAGTCTGTGGTGAATGAGGAATCTTATTTATTTAAATATGTGATGAAGTACGATGAGATTTAAGTTTTTAATTAATTTAATATTTATTGGGATGGTGTTAGTTTTAGCTGGGTTTGGGGTTGCTCAAGAAGAGGATGATTGGGAGTTCGGTGTTGAGTATGATTTAGATTCTGGCCCTAAGAAAATTGGATCAGGTAGAGAGTTTAGTAAAACTGGATCGGGTAGTTCAGTGATGGTTGAGGATTTAGATATTTTTAAAGTTAATAATGCGAAAGTAGATACTGGAACTGGGACAGCAGGAGTTTTAGTAAATGTTGAGGGAGAGGCCCGTCTTGTGTTTAAAGATAAACCAACTAATTATGATAGATACATCAAGATTACTGGGGATGAAGGGGCTAAGAGTGTTGAGACTAAAGAAAGTTTGTTGGATGTTAAATTAACTAATGAAAGACTTTCTTTTGGATATAAGAATGATGGGAGGATTGTATTGGATAATGTAGATTTGTTAGGCCTTAATATTGAGGCTAAGGAAGATAGTGTTTATGAAATTGGTGGGTTGAAGTTTAGGATTAAAAAAGGAGATAGTGTTAGTTTTGAAGGAGGGTTGATTATTAAGGGGGATTTTATTGTTGAGGAGGATGGTAAGTTTCCATTGGGATTAGATGAGATTAATTTGGAGAGAGGAACAGAGGTTAGTTTTGATGGGAATAAGGTGGAGATTAAATTGCCTAAAAAGAAAGATTTAGGTGAGGAGGAGTTGAAGAAGATTACTAATGGGAAGATAACTAATGATTATTTCTTTAGTTCTAAGGATAAAATGGGGTTGAAATTTGACGGGAAAGTTATAAGTGTTGAAGGAGTGGGTTATGAAGGGAGAATTGATGGAAAAGGAATTTATGTGAAAGATACTCAGTTGGTTGTTGGGAATGGTAAATTGTTGAACAGCGAAGGTAGTAAGATATTTATGGATGATAAAGGAGAGGTTAACAAGATGAAAGGTGTGAATTATTTTTCTTATAATGATCGGGAGCAGAGATTGGTTGTGGGAGCTAATGGAGCAAGGGAAGGTCCTGTGTTTGTTGCTCCAGATAATCATCCTTGGATTCATCCTACTCTGCCCCCTGAGATTTTGGTTAGAAGTAATAGACATCTTGCTATTCAACCATTAGGTAATGTTGAGGGTTCTTATGTTGCCGTTGATGGAAGATATAAAATTGGGAGGACTCCGGAGATGGAAGTTTTGAATGAAGCTTATGTTGATAATGATAATATTGGGATTAAATATACTAAAGATAGAGAGGAGGTATATCTTAATCCTCGTGGAGGATTTGTTGAGGGTGTTGATTCAAGTAATACAAATACGGTTGCTATGACGGTTAAACATTATAAAACTGCTTCTCAAGAAGATGTTGCATTTTATAAGAAGTTGGGCAGTGCTGAAACTCAAAGACTGTTGGGGAAAGATAGTATAGAAGTGAGAGATATTATTCCGATTGATAAGTTTGCTCAAGAAGATAAGAATGGGAATCGAGTGATTAGAGATTTAAAGATGGGGATTAGTAGTAGGGGTGAGGTTGCTTATGGGATTAATACAAGGTTTATGAAGAGTGGTAATTATGCTCATCTTGCAGGTAGGTCATATTCTGGTACTCCTACTTATGACTATTTTTATACTGGAATTTCAGATCTTGAGATTTACAATTTCTGGTTGACTGAGAAAGGTTTTGAAGCGTTAACTGGGATTCAGTTGGAAATTGCAAAGGATAAACGAACTGGAAAGTATAATAAAGTTGCATATGATTATTTGCATGGTAGTGGAAGTCAAGAAAGAATAAGACATTTAATGGATTTTTATTTTTCTTTACCTGATGATTATACGTTGCCTCCGAAGATAACATTGTTTGATGATGTTTTTCCAGGGCAAACATATACTGCGCAGACATTTCATAGCGATGGAAGAGTTGAGATGAGTGTGGGGAAAAATACTCAAAAAGGATTTGTTAATATAGATGTATTATCACATGAACTGGGACATACTGCAGATTTCATGGATAAAGAGTTACATGATTGGTATTATAATTATGGGATAAAAGAGTATACACAAACATCAGGTTATGCAAGTAAAAGTGGGAAAGGTTGGGGGTATCAGTATGAACATCTTCCTGAGTTTATTTCTAATTATGCTTATGATGACCTAGATGAATATGGGAATAATATTGTTAGTAAGATTAGGGGAGATAGTGGGAGGAGAGAGGCTGAAGCATATAGGGCGGCGGCGGCTATAATGTGGTATAAGAATGTTTGGAGGCCTGAAAGAGTTGCGCAGATTTTTAAGAGTGCAGGAGTAGGATATACGCCAGAAGAATTAAAGGGTTATATGAGGTTGTGGAGGATAGAAGTTGATTAAAATGATAGATAGGAATTTTAAGAAGAAGTTAGGAAGTTTGTTGATGGTAAGTTTGATTTTTGTTGTTGGATTGATTAGTGCGCAAAGTAATTTGTATTATGTGGTTGAAGGTGTTTGGAATGAGGGAGAGGTAGAGATAAATAAAGTTGGAGTTGAGGTTTCTAGGATTGGATTAGATAATGTTTTAGATCCTGAATTGGAGGGTTATGAGTTGGCGGTTTTTAGTTTGGATGGGAAGGAGATTAGTTCTTCGTTTACGATAGATAATAGGGCCATTAGAGAGGGGTTTAATGAATCTGGAACTGGGATTGAAGGAGAAATTGTGTTTTTGGATGAAGTGGATTTTGTTGTTTACTTGCCCTATAGTGATGAGGGGAATAAGATTGTTATTTTTGATGGAGATAAAAATGAAATGTCTGTATTTGAATTAGATGAGTTTACTAAGGAGAAAGTTGTTGTTTCGGAAGATGAAGGAGATGTTGAAAGTGGGGAGATTGTTGAATCGGAGGGGGATGGAGGTTTTTTTTGGTTATTTATTCTGGTGGGATTAGTTGTTTTGGTTTTAGTTATATATTATATTGTTAGGAAAAGAAGTGAGTAGATTTATATAGGATATTTTGCTATGAATGGTATGAAAAAAGATGTGAAGGGACAAGTTTCCGTATTTGTGATTATAGCTGTGGTTGTCGTTGTGGTTGCGGTTGGAATTGTTTATTTTAATGGTCAGAGTACTAAGAATGATATTGCTTATTTTAATAGTTTGGAAGTTAAATCTGATTTTGATAGGTCGCAGGCTTTGATATTAAATTGTTATGATTTGATTGCAGATGGTTCGTTGGATACTGTGGGCATTCAAGGAGGTTATTATGATGATGCTAAAAATAAAAGGGAATTGGATGGGGATTACGAAGGGGTGTTTATTCCATACTATTATTATGAAGGTGAGATAAATATTCCTAGTCGGGAAGATATTGAGGGGAACATGGAGAAGTATGTGGAGGATTATTTTCCGGATTGTATTGATAGTATAGAAATGGAAGGGTTTGATTTTAATTATAGGAAAGGGAGCGCTTCAGTTTCTATAAAAGAAAAGAGTGTTGAATTTGAGGTTAGTAGTAGTGTGGATATTAGAAGAGATGGGCATTCTATAACTTTTGATCTTGGAGATTATCCTCTTCCTAAGAATTCTGCTTTGAGTGATATTTATGATCTTGCTTTTTTTATTAGTGATAGTCATAATGTAAATCCTGCGATGTATTGTATAAGTTGTGTTAATGAGATGGCCGTCGAGGATGATTTGTATGTTGATGTGAAGTATCTTGATGATTTTTCTGTATTGACTATAATTTCTGAGAATTATACTTCTTCGGAGAGTTATTCGTATATGTTTTTGAATAAATATACTGGAAGGGAGGTAAGTACGACTTTGATTTAAGATGAGAATGAGGAAAGATATGATTAGTAGGGAGAAGGTTGGGTTTAGTAGGATTTTGATGGGGGTGTTTTTTATGATGGTTTTGGGGGTTGGGATTCTGGGGGTTGGAGGGCAAAAAGATGTGGATTTGAAAGATATTAATAATGATGAGACGTGGCGTGATAAAATGGGTGAATTGTACATTCGGTCTCTTGGTACACTGAATACTGAGGCAGCAGATGATGCTCGTGAGAAGTTTAATGTGGGTTGGAAAGAAGCTGATNATATAAGAAGGNAGTTGTTGGTGGATTATTATCATAAATATAAGGAGGAAGGATCTAAAGCAGATTTATATACTGGATTGTGGGAGGGGTTGGATAAAGATAATAAGTTGATGATGTATGATATTATGGATGATAAACAGAAAATTGATTTGTTTTATAGTTTTTATACTAAAGGGGTGGTTGATGAAATTAAGGATAGTAATGATCGGAAGACTAAGTTTTTGAGAGATTTAGATGTTGCGAGACAGGAAGATATTTTGGAACTGGTATCAGGTAGAAAGGTTAAAGGTCTTAAGTTTACGTTGGTTGATAAGATAGAATTTAAGGGGAGTGGGGATGAAACGGATAGAGTTGTGGTGACTACAAAGAACGGAGGTAAGTTGATAATGCCTTTGGAGAATTTGCCTGAAGATGATGATCNATATCCGGTTATTGCTATGCAGGTTTCTGAATTTGAGGATTCTATTTATTATCAGATTGAGGGGACGGTTGGAGGATATATTAGGGCTTCGGATCAGTATATTCAGAAAAGAGGGGGGGTTAAAAAGGGGTGGGGGTTGGTGGATGATAATAGTGGAGAGGAGATCGGGTATTTTAATGGGTTTCGTGAACCGTATTCGGTGTTTACTGTTAATAAGGATAAGAGTATTCAATTAATTGGGAAACCTGATTATTCCTTAGGGATTGAAGGTAGTTTTAAGTTTGTTGTTGAGAGTGAAGAATTTACGGATGAGTTCTATGTTCATCATAGTGGTGCTGATGTAAATCCTGCTTTTGATTCCATAGGAGGGTTTGAAACTAAAGAGACTACATTTACGATTCTTGATAAAGAAAAAAGAGCTTACAAAACTAATGGAGGATTTACTTCGCGAGGAGGTAAG
The DNA here is from genome assembly GCA_002688875.1 of Candidatus Pacearchaeota archaeon. Lineage (GTDB taxonomy): Archaea > Nanobdellota > Nanobdellia > Pacearchaeales > GW2011-AR1 > ARS1285. The sequence continues at coordinate 7,907 of NZDU01000005.1, forward strand.
AGTGCTTTGTCGGTGGCGGTTTTTGGGACTAGTGAACAGAGGATTATAGATATGACTGGGAATTATGTTACTAATGAGAATTTTGTGAATTCGTTGGTTGCGTTAGAGAAGGATGGGGTTTGGAGAGTTTATGCCGGAGATGGGATTAAGGATCAGGTTTCTTTTGCGATTAAAGGAGGAGAGTTAAGTAATAGAGATAGTTATAGCGAGCATCCTGGGAAATATCGATATGGTGCGAAGAGATATTTTAGAGTCGATGAGGGAGTTGGAGGTGTTGAAGAGTTTTCTGGTTCTATTAAGGAAGTTCCTCGGAGTCCGAGTATAGAATCGCCGGCGGGGGTTTCGGGGGAAGAAGTTGTTGGTACTGTTCCTCCTGCGGGAGGTAATGTAAATATTCAGGAAACTGTGGCTAGTGAAGAGGCTCAGAGTATTGCTGGTGTGTTGCAAGTATTAGATCCTGAGTTTCAGACTGGTGAGAAGGGTCAGTTTCCGGGTGTTCAGATGGTGGATAGTGAATCTGTGACATTTGTTCCTAGTCCTAATTCTGTGTTAGAAGAATCTGCTAAGGTTAGGGAGTTTTTAGCTAATAAATATGGTTTAGGGAGTTTATCTGAACAAGAATTTGAGAGTAGGTTTGAGTATGTTAGAGAAAATGCTCAAGGTTCTAACGTATATAAAATAGGTGATAAAGAAGTTGCCATTAAGGGAGGAGAGATTTGGGAGAAAAAATTGACTAGCGAGAGAGTTTTGGTTGGATATACTGGAGCTTTGGGTAGGAGAATTGGAAGAAGGAGAGGAGTTTTTAGACGAAGGCCAGTTTATAGAACGCAAGCTAGTGCTAAGTTTGTTCCATTAGGGAACGTTGATGAGCAAGCAACGGCAGTTAGTCGAACTAATACAATTAGTCCAATTCAGAAACCTAGAAAACCAAACTTGGCTCCTCCTGAAACTCCTCCGTTAGTTATTGACAGACTTCATTCAAATCCAAGTGGACCTCTTTTAACGCCTAAGGTTGATANGGGTATTGATGGTGGAGGGGGCGATAGTTCGAGTAGTGATGATTCAAGTACTACAAGTACTGGAAATACTCCTGTAGGGAGTAATCCTCATATTGCATCGAGTTCAGTTCAAGATTCTGGGACGGGAACTATCGTTCAAGTTTATGGAACTTTGAGGAATGATGATACTGGATCTGATAATTATGAGAGAATTCTTCAAGGAAATAGTGAGCTTTTAGGGACTAGTACAACTAAGGGGAAGATGTATTCTCTTGGAGATTATCCTGCAGTAGTCTTGGGAGGAGATAGTGATGTGGAAGTACAGAGTTTTAGACTTAATCCTGGAAGAGCTAGGGCGACAGAGAGTGCACTAGATAGATTGGAAGGGCTTACAACTATTGGCCGAGGGGGTATAGGTTTCATAAAGAAAACAGAGATAGTTAATGGGAATAGGGTGATTACATATGTTATGGAATCAGATAGTGCTCAGATAGTTAATAGGCAACCTATTCCGGAGGGATGTTGGAGTGATAATTGTAGAATAAGATGATAAATGTGAATAGTAAAGGTTTGAGAATATTGAGTTTGATAGTGGTGAGTTTGTTGTTGGTTATGGTAGTTAGTGGGCAGGGTGGAAATCCTACTAAGGACCCTGAATTTGCAGAACAATCTAAAAAATACGGTGCGAATATTGATGGTGATGAAGGTTTCTTGAGTATTGAAGATAGTAGTAGGAGAATATATTTGGAATTGTATATGGATGAATTTATTGAGGGTATGGGGAAAGGTGAGGAGTTTAAAATGAATGTGGATAAGTTGATGGAAGGTTGGTTTAATCCAAAACCTCATCCGACTGATTCTAAAAAAGATTTGAAGTTTAGTGATGATACTAAGAATAGGTTATTTAGAAGATTAGTTGCAGAGGATAAAGAAGTTGCCAAGAAGGTTATTAATAAAGCGATTGAGAAAGAGAGGGAGAGTACTCCAGGGTTTTATCATGAGGAGATAAATAGTTTTGAGATTGGAGAAGGTATGCTTGAGAGGTTATCTTGGGAGGGAAATAAGTTGGGTTTTGTTGGAAAGAGTGGAGAATTAAGTGGGTGGTTGGATTTTGATGATGTTCCTGCATTTCTTAAGGATGTTGAGATAAAGAGAGGGAAGATTGTAAAAGGTAAATTTGTTGAGGATAAAGATGGAAAAGTAAATAGGTTTTTTGTGACTTTGGAGAATGTTAAGGATGGTAAAGCAAAGACGAGAACTATTGATTTTAGTGAAGGAAGTGTTGACGATTTGCATTATTTTGTTGATAAGAATGGGCATAGGTTTGGAGCAAATCATTTGGGGATTGATAAGATAAACTATGATCAGGAAACTGGGAATTTGAAGGTAGATTATTATGATTTGAACGGAGATTTAGAATCGCTTGAGGTTAGTAAAGATGATTTGAGAGGGGCTTTTGAATCTTTAGGAGAAGGAGAAGATAAAAGTAAGATTAATAGTCTCAAGGATTTGATGGATGATAAAAGATTTAGGGAATTTTATAAATCTAGATTTGGAGAGGATATTGATGCAGAAGGTATTGGTAAGATATACGATGATATTCAAGAGTTAAAAAGAACATTGCCAAAAGGTAGTGGAGGGGGTGATTTGGAATTACCACCAGGGTTAACAGAAAGTGAGGAATTTATTGGTCTAAAAAAGGAGTGGGAGAGTTTTCTTGAAAAAATTGGTGAGAGAGCGAAAGGATTTGAGGTTCCAACTTCTAATCTGCTTAATGTTGGGCAGTTGAGATTGGGAGANGATACTGGATCCATATCTTTAGATTATAATTCTGAAGGAGGGTTAGATGTTAGGTCGAGTGGTGGATCGGTTGCGGTTTCAACAAATGTTAATGATGGTGTGGGGGTGGTGTTGGGAGCTAATGAAGATGGAAATGAGGGAGAGTATTTTTTTAATAATCTAGGAGAGTTAGAAGGACATAGGAATACTTTGGGGCATGTTATTGATGATAAAAGTAAAGGTCCGGTGGTTAGTTTTAAATCTGGTGATAAAGTGATTGGTACTAAGATTGTTAAGAGTAGTATTGCTGATGCAATTAATAAAGGAGATATCAATAAATTAATTGAGACTATTGAGCATCAATCAGGAATTGTTGAGGCTGCGCTTTTGGTTCAAGATCCTGAAGATGTTACTAAGGCTATGAAAATCTTGCAAGAACAGATAGGGAATAAAAATATAGATGCAGAGTTGAGAACTAGGATGCTTGAGGCAGTTGGTGTTTTGCAAGGTAATTTGGAGAGTAGGGGGCAGACATTGGTTAGTGAGTTATTTGGTTCTAAAGGATTAGGGGCTGAAGGGTTTTTGGAGAATAGTGCTTTTAATAAAAGACTAGGTAATCAGATTGAACAACAAACTAGAGATGCTTTGAACAATTTAGTACAACCAGAGAATATTGGAACCGTTATCGACTATATGAATAATAAGGACAATCTTGATGGATTGGTTGATGAAAATGATCCTAGTAAAGGTACATATGGAGGTAATATGGCTTCACTTATTTCAGAGTCTTTAAAGGATTTTGAGGAATATCCTAAAATGTTGGAATCCAATAAGATTGTTGGAAAAGTACTTGGTCATCTGAATAGTAAGGTTCTTGCTGGAGATAAGGCTGAGTTGGAAATTGAAATTACGAATTATTTTAATAAGTTAACAAGTCCTGAGAATGTTAGATCTATGTTGGAAGGTAATGTTGCAGAAACTTCTACGGCAGAGATAGAGTATAGTGTTAGAGATCTATTGGAAAATGGAGATATTGGGACTGTTCAAGAAAGAGAGATCATAGTTACAAATGTTGGCACATTATTCGATAGGATTGATAGAATTTTAAAAGCTCAAGGTGAGGCACTTGGAAAATCTTTGAAGAGTGATTTGAGTAGAGTCGGTCTAGATAGTAAGTATGAGGATAGTTTGTTTATTGATACAGATTTAGGAGAGATTATTTATTCTGGAACTGCACCTGTTGAAGTTGATACTAAAATGACTATGAGAAGAGTTGTGGTAGATGATAAAAAAAATGGTGATTTTAAATTGACTAGTCATGGGAATGAGGTTTTTAGTGTTAGAGATGGGGAGACTTATGGAGCTAGAAATGGTCAGGCTAAAGTTGAGAATATTGTTGAGATGATTAATAAAAATAAACCTGGAGAAGTGCTTAAAGTTGTTTCAGATCATAGAAGTTATCAGATAATTGATCCGAGTAATGTTAAGGATGTTAGGTCGGTTGTGGATCTTTATGGAAATGCGGATATTCTTACTGGAAAAAGAGCTGTAGGAGTAGTACCTGTTTTAACACATCATACAGATTTAACGAGAAATATAAATATTGAGGATATTGGTTTTGATCCTGAGGCTAGTCTAAAATTTACAGTTATAGCTGAACCAGGAAGTAGTGGGTTGTTTGGATTTTTACTACCTGGATTAGTTAATAGGGAGGCTAGTAAAAAGATAAGTCAATCTCTTGCTTCTCTTGATTTGAATAGCCTAGAATATGATCAAACAATAGATGAATATTTTGGTGTTCTTGATAAACCTATTGAACAGGGAAGTAGCACAACTAGGAGAGATTTAATTAGAATTAGTGGGAAAACTGCTAATGATTTCTTAGAATTTGCAAATAATAATAATATTAATATTCCTCAGAGGGGGGCAATACAAGATCTTGTTGCTTTTTCTAATGCACTTGGTAAAGAAAAAAATGTGGGGGTTAGAGAAACATTAAAGCCATTAATTGATTTTGCCGCTAAACAGAATCTCTTTAGAGGATCAGTTTTGGAAATTGGAAATGATGCAGAAGGGGTTCCATTTGTAAGTATGAGTACTCCTAGTGGATCTAAAAATATATTTAAGGCTCAAAATCCTTCTCAAGAAGCCTTATTAAGATATACCTTAAGAGAAGCAGTAGTATTAAAAGATAGATTTCCAGATTATTTTGAATTAAAGCTAAAAAATGATGAAACTAGATATGTCTTGATTCAAGATAAAGCAGGTCGAAGATTACTTGAAATAGATAAAGATAAAAGGACAATAACTGGCCCATTTGGTCAGACAAAACCTTTTAATCCATAAAATGGTGATAAAAAATAATGCAAANATTAGTAAGATAGTATTCTTATTTATATTTGTAATTTTAATGGGTTCTATTGGTTTTTTTGCGCAAGAGTTAGATGAGAATGATAATCTTGATGATTTGAGTGAAGAGGAGAATATTCAGGAATTTATAGATGCTGGAGGTGAGGATAAGAATGGTGTTTGGCGAGATCCGAAGGCAAAAGCTATCGATAAGCTTAAAGCTTTGAGGAATATGGCTGATAGGTTGACTAGTGATCGAATAGGCGGAGATGCTATAGTTATGGATGGGGTTAGTTTGGGGGAAGGAGTGTTTAATGGGCTATTTGAAGGAATGGATAGTTTGAAGATAAAGAGAGAAGGATTTGAATTTGATACGAATTTGAAAGATGTTAAGGATTTGGGGAAGTTTGCGAGAGAAAAATATGGATCTCAGGTTGATTCTAGATTATTGCAGCAAAAGGTTGAGAATTTTATTGGGTTTGAAGGATTAAGATGGGTTGAAGGAGAGGGTGCTGGAAATGTGATTGGAGATGGGAATGTTTGGATGGATATGGAGAGGATTCCATTGGGGACCAAGGTAGTAAGGTATAGTGAGGGGAGGTTTATATTTGAGAGATATGATGGGACTGTGATGATTGTGAGTGGAGAGACAGATAAGAAAGGTAATGTTTTGATGAAGAATATGTATGGTGTATCTGAGGAAAATGGAGAGAAAGTTAAAGAACATGTAAAAATTAATCCTTTTGATGTTTTAATTGGTGGTGAGGGGTCTGTTGAGATAACTGGGGAAGGATTTTTATTTAAAGGGAATGCGAAGGTTAAATATAAGAATTTCTTGTTTTCTGTTAAAGAAGGTTTTGATGAATGGCATGTTAAAATATCAAATAATAAGTTTGTTTTGACTGGAGTTGGATTAATATTTAAAGACCATATAATAGTAGATCCGGTTACAAAGGATTTTGTGGTTCCAATTGCGGGATTGAATGAGATGATGAATCAGCCATTTGTAGTTGATGAGGTGCTTGAGACACTTAATGAATATTATGAAAGTACGGGAAGGCAACCAATATTGATTAAAGATCTTAAATTGACTGATGAGGGAGTTAGTGATTTGATTGCAGAGATTAAAGATAATTCTAAAAAAGGTGGATCTTCTCTTTATGATATTGAAGAAATTGGTGAATTGGTTCAACTTGTGAGATTTGAAGATATTACAGGGAGTTTTGATGACGTAATTGAGGAAGGGGTAACAAGATCAGTCAATAAATATGGGGAATTTAGATTATATTTTAACGAAGATGGAGAATTTACACATTATAGAAAAGTAGGAGACGATAAATGGACTGATATTAAAGGAGCTGATAATGGGGGAGGGAGGTTTATCACCCAACTAATTAAAGAGTCAAATGATCCGAATGGGGAGAGAGTAGATTATGCCTATGTTAGAGATCAGTTTTATAATAATGAGGAGTTTAAAGATCTTAAAGAAGATGTTAGAGATATAACTGTTGAAAGGTATCAGCCTAATTTTGCTGCAGTTATTGGAGAGAATGTTTTAGTTGGTGGGAGAGGTAACATTGAGATATTGAGAGATTTGAATAGTTTGAATGCGATAGAATCTAATAGTTTTCATGTTAAATCGGGAGATATGTTGTTAAAATTTGACGGGAATAAAATGTATTCAAGTAATAAAATTTCTAGAGCGAGCTTTACTATAGACTCCATACAAATGCAACATCAAGGGAGAGTCGAAGGATTTCAAATAAATAATGAGAAAAGTTTGTCCGGGCAAGTTGTTAATGAGAATGGTAAATTTGTTTTAGAATCTAGTAATAGATTGATTGCGGGAAGGGAGGTAAGTACCTTGCCCGGTGGGGCTTCGGTCGATTTGTATATGAGTATTCCAAAAAAGGGTGTCGAAGATGTTAATTCTGCAGTTGATTTCTGGATTAGACCTGTATCTTATGACAGAACTGTTGCTATAGAAGCATTACTTGAAAATGAATTTGAATTTAAAGCAGATATTTACGTACCAATTGAAGCTGGCGTTGAGATAGATCTTCAAGATCAACTTAGAAAAGCTTTCCCAATTATAGAAGGAGAATTTTTTAGAGAGAGTTTTGAACTTCAAGGAGTTGAAAGAACTCTTAAACCAAGTACAATAGATAGTATGAGAGAGATTACCCTTAATTCAGTTGAAGGAGTTAAGTTTATTGGAGGAGGTAAGATAACATTTACATTAAGACACAATCCAGGAGGAGATCCATCAATATTAATATCTATCCCAGGTAATGATCTTGATCCTGTTAAACTTGAAGAGAGTGTTGGATTAATAAGAGAAGCTGCTACATATATTCCAAGATCCCCTGATTTAACAAAGAAAACTACCAGCAACTGGGCAAGTAGACTATATGGGGGGAAACCAAATATTTATTGGCCTCCACCTATAATGAAAACATTGTGGTATAGGAATATTGGAAGGGGGACAAGAACCGGATCTTATTCGGATTTGACTGCCCTAGAATTTGTAAATAGGGTTACAATTCCTGCTGCGGATTCGAATAAAAAAGAATAAAAATTAATTTTCAGATTCTTCAGCATAATCTATTGCTGAGTTTGCAGCACTTTCATATACCTCGCCGACTATAGCTCCTGGGTTTTTTTCATGAACTACTTCTGAAAAAAAAGTTAAATTGTCCATTTGACTGTATAGTTTTTTAAAGTCTGAATGAACTTTATAGGCTCCAAGACTAGCAGCTAAAACAGCTACTCCTGCGATTCCTCCAACGATTTTTGTTAGTGTTTTCATTTTGTTTTATATTTTGTACCTCCTTTCAATTAAGGTATTTAGTGTTTGTTTTTCTTACTTTTCATAGGATAATCAAGTATTTAAATGTTTCTATTTTGTTGTTACTATGTAATGGTTATAATAAAGAGAGAGATTTTAAATATAATTGAGTGTATTGTTTTATATGAATAAAGGGTTATCTTATTTGGCTGGATCGGTTGTTGCTGCTAGTTTGTTGGTTGGAGGATGTGGGAGGGTTGATGATAGAGGGTTGGAGAAAGCGGTTGTTGAGGCGGTTACAAGCAAATATAATAGAGAGGATTTTATTCCTACAGTTAGGGAGTTGGAAAGTAGGTCTGATATTTCTGATAAGGTTAAGCTTATATCTGAACATCCTGATAAGGCACTTGGTTTTTTGAGTTCTGAGGAGAGGAAAGAGTATGATCGGTTTTTTGATGGGTCTGATAGGGATGATATTCAAGATGTTGGGAATTATGATGATGGTTATGATTGGAGTAAAAAGATTAATCGGGAATATAGTAAATTGGGTGTTGAATTTGATAATGGGCGTTTTAGTGATTCTGATAAACTTGTTATATTTATGAATGAGATGCGTAAGAGGGAGATAGATGGCCCTGCTAGTAGTGGGGATTCAACATTATTAGGAATTTTTGATATTAAAAGAAGTGAGGAGGATTTATTTTCTTTTCCACTTTATGAAAAAATGTCTGATGGAAATGGAGCTGATGTAAATATCTTAGTGGGAAATACAAATTTTTATTTTAGATATTATGGTCTTGAATCATTATCTGGAGATCTTCCTAGTAATCTATCTGATGATAACACTATGGATATTATATCTTTATATTTAAGAACTGACGGGTTAAATGTTAGATCTGAAACATTTTTGGGTGAAGATTTGGATGAATTGGATGAAGAATTAATAAAATGTGCTAAAGATTCTGAGTTGAGATTGTCTGATAAGATAGAAGAGGGTGTTGATAAGTATTTTACATCTAATAGATTTAAAACGAGGAAGGAAGGGTTATTTGCAAGAAGAAATGACGAAAATGAATTTGAAAGGACAAAAGATTATTATATTGGTAATAGAACTCTCGGAGATGTTGTATTAAATCCAAATATGTCGTTAGGAGAGGTGCTTATATATTCTGGACGATCGGCAATTCCTACGAAATATGAGTTTAGTAGAAAAAATAAAAGATTCGATGACAAAATCCAAAGATTTTATGGGGAATATGAGGATGTTGTTAGTAATTTAACTGATGAAGAGAAAGATCAGTATGAGGCTTTTTGTTTAGAATCTATTTTGGATTATCCAGCATTTCTTGATCTTGATAATCTTAAAACTGATATTAATTGGTCTGAAAAAAGTAGGGAGAGATTTGATTATAGGGATATCGATTTTGATAATTTGAGTAGAGGAGATGTTTTGGTGATGTTCTTTGATCAAAAATATAGGCAGGGAGATAATTTTGGAAAAATTGAATATCAAGAAGGAGTGCAGGAATTAGAAAAGTTTTTTGAAGTTCCATTATTGGCTAGTGTTAAAGGGAGAATGAGAGATGGTAGTGTTTTTGATTATCCGTATAAATTTGGTGAGGTGAGTTTTTCTATTAACCCTACTAATGTTAATGAGTATGCATGGAATCTTCCAAAGGATATTAGTGATAATGAAGCACAGGAAAAGATTATCGACTTTTTAGTCGATAATATTGATGGTCGCTGTAGTATTTATGGACTTAGTGATGAACAAGAAAATCAGATTCTGGAAAGATCTCCCCTTGTTACTGCAGCTAAATCTGCATTAGATGATCATTTTCATTCTACAGATTCAAAAGAGAGAATGGATTACTTTCTATCATTGAGAGATATAGATCCTAATAGATCTATTATTGGTGATGCAATTAATGGTTTATTTTCAGATATGGTATCAGAAATTTTTGATGAAGAATTTGTGGAGGAGCTTCTTGATGAGGTTGATAAAGAACTTAGAGGAAGACCATTTCAGCGAATGAGGTTTAGAAGGGAGCGTAGGGAAGCTGAGNGAGNGAGNTAGAGATTATACTTTTAAAGAATATTTATTTTTATTAAAAAAATTATTATTTTGGTGAATCTTTATCCTTAAGGTCTTTANANNTNGNNNNTANNAANNGANGATTCTAAATAGTTTGACTTTATTGTTATACCATTAAATTAAACTATTGTAAGATGGAAGCTGAGGTTAGGAAGGTCTATTGGTATAATTCCCAAGAAGTTGCTGACTTGGAGTTTTCGTGGGGACGTTGTGAGGATGTTAAGATATCTACCGAGGAAATTATGAGGGAGATTGATGAAGGTGAAGATGAGTGATAAATTGTTATTTGTGGTTTATTTTTTTATCCTAATCCTCTTCAAATAACTTTCTGATCTCACTAGCTTTACTTGGATTCAATGAGATATGATAATCAACTCCCTTACCTGTTTTTTTCTTACCCATTAGGATCCAATTATTATTAATCATTTGTTTAATTGCTTTCTCAAATTCCTTCCTGCCGTGATTGCTATTCCGAAAATATTCAGGGATTCCATTCTTGATGTAATGTAAGGGTATATGTTTTCCGCCCCAGATATTTGCTCTGATTAGCTTGTTTAAAATTAGTTTTATTAGTTTTTTACTTTCAGTCATTTAATAATAAATGAGAATTGATTAATAATTGTTTCTTGTGATTATTATACATCGATGTATAAAAAGAAAGGTTTATATAATTTGAGTTAGTGTTTTTGCTATGGAATCTGGATCAATATTTTTGGTGCATCTTGGAGATAGTCCTCGTATGAGACTTATGCAATTTTTGATTGAAGGAAGAGATTTTGATTATACTCTTACGGATATGTTGAATGCGAATATTAGTTGGGGGACGTTGAATACGATTGTTCCAAAACTTGTTAAGGTTGGTATTGTGATTCCTGTTAGGAAGATTGGTAGGGCGACGCTTTATAAGATCAATAAGGATAATAAGGTTGCGATGCAGTTAATGAAGATATATGATTATTTAATTCTGGAAGAATTGGAAAGACGGGAAAGAGANATNGNANTTGTGGNGGNNNNGGTNNA
>NZDU01000005.1:18944-30348 GCA_002688875.1 Candidatus Pacearchaeota archaeon
ATTANATTCGCTACATTTAAATAATTCCATTTATTCTTCTTGNTATGAAAGANAAGAGGATGGTTAGGATTAATTTGAGTAGGTTTGGTAGGAAGAGATTTGATAAAAAAGGTCAAGAGGTTTTGGGGATGGGGTTTGGGATGATATTTTCGATTATGTTAATTGTGTTTTTTGTGTTGATAGCGTTTATTGTGATAAAGGAGTTTTTGGGGGCTCGGGATTGTGCTAGTGTTGGTATTTTTGTGGATAAGTTTAAGACTGATGTGAAGAAGACTTGGAATTCTCAGATAGATAGTCATGTATTTCCAGGGGTGTTGCCTTCGGGAATTGATTATGTTTGTTTTGGGGATGTTTCGTTGCCGTTTAAGGGAGATTATTTGGGGTTTGGGGATGAGTTGGGGTTGTATGAGGGGAAGGAGGCTAATATGTTTTTTTATCCGACGGGGAAGAGTTGTCAATTACCTTTTCATAATGTTCCTCAGATTGATATTGAGAGAATAATTAGGAATCAGAATCCTTATTGTATTGAGGTGGATAATGGAATAGTTAAGATTCAGATTGAGAAAGATTTGAATGATATGTTTGTTAATGTGAGGAGAGTTTAATTCCTTGAAAAGGTTTAAATATGGACAATTGTTCATAATAATGGACGTTTGTCTATTAAAATGGATATGTTAGATTATTTTTTTAAGGAACCTGAAAGGGAGTTTCATGTTAGAGAGATNGCTAAGTTGGTTAAGAAGTCTCCTACTACNGTTTCTAAGATGTTGAAGAGGTTTGTTAAAGAAAAAATATTGATATCTGAGAAAAGGTTGAATCATTTGTTGTTTAAGGCAAATAATGAAGAAAGAGAATTTAAACAATTGAAGTTGAATTATAATATTAAATTGTTATATAAATCTGGGCTTATTGATTATTTAGTTGAGGAGTTAAACTATCCTGAGGCGATTATTCTTTTTGGTAGTTTTGCAAAGGCTGAAAATATTTCTAGGAGTGATATAGATTTATTTATTGTTAGTCCAGTTAAGAAGATGCTTGATTTACAAAAGTTCGAGAATAAGCTAGGTCATGAAATACAGATTTTTGTTCATTCTAAGAAAGAAATTGAAAACTTGAAAAAAACTAGTGTAGAATTATTGAATAATGTTCTTAATGGTAAAATTCTTTATGGGTTTTGGGAGTTGCTATCATGAAGTTTGAGGATTTTATTAGAAAAGGAGTTGTAAAAAAAACTATTAGAGATATTGGGAAAATTAAGGCTTTGATTAAATCTACTAAAGAAGATTTTGAATATATTGAAGGTTTAAAAATAATTGATATATCGTCTAGGAAATTAACCTCAAATTACTACGAGATATTGAGAAGTATTTTAGAGGCAATCGCATTTGATAAAGGGTATAAAGTTTATTCTCATAAGGCATTTTATTATTTTCTTTTAGAAATTCAAGAATCAATTATTGCAGAAAAATTTGATCGATATAGACAAATAAGAAATGCTATAAATTATTATGGGAAACCTATTTCAACTGAAGAAGCTAATGAATATATAAAAGAGATGAAAGAAATGATTAACTATTTATTAGATAAATATTTAGGAGAATTTAAATGATGAGTTTACGGAGTTAAGAGTATGAGAAAAAGAAAAGGTCAAATAAGTATTTTTATTATCATTGGGATTTTATTATTTGTGGGTATACTGATATACCTAGTTATAAATTCTAAGACTCAAATAGAGCCTGAACTTGGAGAACTTTCATTTGTTATAGATTATTTTTCTGAATGTATAGAAACTGTGGCGAGTGAAGGAGTTTATTTTATTGCGTTACAAGGAGGTCATTTTCAAAACGAGAAAATAATAACGTTTTACCAATATCATGATATTGCATATTATTGGTTTAATGGCGAGTCCCATCTTCCTAGTTTGTTTGAAATTGAAAGTGAGTTTGAAAGTTATATGGATACTTATGTTCCTTTCTGTATTGATTTTTTTGATGATGATAGTATTGATATTAGTCTTGGAAATATTGTTACTACAAGTTCTATTTTGGATGATAAAGTTTTTTTTGAAGTAGATTATCCACTTACAATTGTAAAAGGGGAAAAGACGGTTAGGTTTAATACATTTTCTTCTGAGATAAAGGTTCCGTTTAAGGAGGCTTATGATTTTGCAGGAGAGATTATAGAAACTCAAGAAAAAATTCCAAATCAAGTTCCTGTTGGTAAGATAATTGAGATAGGTTCTGATAAAGATTTGATGGTTGAAACTATTTATTTGGAGAATGATGATGTTTTGTATTCATTACATTTTGATAATGAATTTGTGTATAATTTTGTTTCGGATTATGATTGGGAGGTGAAAGATGAAACTATTTAATTTTCTTTTTATTTTTTTATTGGTTGTTTTATGCCTTAGTATTATTGCTCAAAATGATGATGAAAATGAATTTACTGACCTAAATCATGAAGATCTTATTAAATGGGGAGATGATAATAAGGATAAGGTATTAACTAATGAGAAGTATTTAGATGAGATAACAAAAAGATTTAGAGGGGGAGATAATATCTTTGAAAGAAAACTTGCGTCAAATCAAAATCTGCAAAAATCTTGGTTGAAGGCATATGGAATAGATATCTCAAAAATTTCTGAGGAAATGGCAAAAATTTTTGGGAAGGTAACTGTACAGTTTGATGGACCTGATAATATGGTTCTGATTACAAGGCTAGACTCTACATTTAACGATCTTACATCAGGCATTCATATAAATTTACTTGAAAGAAATTTTGATCTTGATCAAAATAGTAACTTTTATTTTGAATCTGATAATATAATTACAAAAGAGGGTATTATTTTGACTCCTGAAAAAAGTGATAGCGGGTTACTTATAGACAGAATAAGTCCTTCTGATGAGGGTTCACTTATTTATGAAGGTTTCATACTTGATATAAATGGAATGAAGAATCCTCCCCATAATGATATTTTGAAATTAACTGTTAAACGCGGAGGAATTAAGTATAAAGGGAGCGAATATCTTATAGGAAGTTATGATGATAAAGAAAATTCTATAGATTTTATTTTTGATTCTGAGGGTAACCTTAAAATTAAAGGAGATTTTTATTTTGATTCATTTTCTGTCTCAGGAGAAATTATTCAAGATAATTTAGGGAAATCTATATTGCAGAAAGATTCAAAACTATTTGTTAAATCAGATAAGGATTTGTTTCCATTACTAGAATTAAATAAAGGAAATATCCGTTTAGTAGGATATAATCAAGAAATTCCATCTGAGGGATCATATTTATCTTATGATGGGATTGATAATAAATTATTTTTGGAGGGAGTAGGTAAGGGGGAAGGAATATCATTGGATCTCTTGAGGGAAGTCGATCTTGATATAAGAGACATTGAGGGCAGTTTATCTGTTTCTTATAGAGATTCTAATGCAGAATATATTGTTGATCCTAAGGATCTTGAGGCGATCTTTGATGGTTCCTACAAGCTTAAGCATAAAAAGTATACACTAAATTTTGCTGAAGGCTCTCTGGTTTCAGGAGAGGGAGGTATAAATGAGGCATTATCTGGTGCAATGATAAAATTTCATGGAAAAATTGGTGAGAATGTTGGTTTTTATAAGATATTGCCTACAAAAGAGGGACTTACCTATTCTGCCTGTGGGGGAGATCGGTGTCGAGATGTAGGATTTGCTCGAGAGAAGATGTTTTTACGTCTCTCAAAAGTTTTTGACTTTGGAGCTATTCCAGAAGAAAACCCTGGAGCCGAGCTAAAAAAAGATGATCTTCAATTCTATAATTTAGATACAATTAAGGAAGCATATGTTTTAGAGACGGATGGAGGGCGTATATTTGAAGTTTATAGAATTCGGGATGGAGAAACTATTATAGTAGATACAAATCCAAGTTTCTATTCGGAGGGTCCTAGTGAAAATAATAAAGAGGTTAAAGTTTATTATAAAAACCCTGATTTTAATCCTCGTGAATATTCTGAACTTGAGGGAATAACTCCCTTTAGGGAGAAATATATTGGTAGAACTAAATCGCATACTATCTTAGGGTCCGTCCTTGACAGAGTTATTGAGAAAGAAGCTGTTGCAGCACCATTAGGAATTATTCCAGAAGGAGCAGAAACATTAAGTCCTCTGGTTGATCAGAGTTTATTGAAAAAATTGAAACGTAAGACTGTTTTGCAAGAAGCTGGAGATATTTATTTTAAAGACAAAAATGGAGACTTCGATGATCGTTGGAATACTATTCGGTTTGATATTAATGAGGAGGTTTATGAAGCGATTGACCCTCTTGGAAAGATTACTGGAACCTATTCTTTATCTGAATTAAATGCTGCTGTAAAAAATAGTGAGGCAGTTGTTGTCCCCTATACTTATAAAATTGATTTAACTAAACGCTCGAATCTTAATGTATATGATTCTAGAAATAATATACTATTTAAAATTCAAGAAATGGATTCGGGAGAGTTTATGATTTTTAATGCTGATGGAGATTCTGTTTTTAGAAGAGGTAATAATTATGGAACACAAAAAGCGGCTATTGAGGCTCTTGAAAGTAAAAGTTCTTATTACTTTTTGGATCCATTTAATAAACCAGGTGTCCCAATTTTATTTGACCCAGATGGTCGTTTTAGGGAAGGGGGTGCTTAAGCATATGAGGAACAAAAAAGCGATAGCGATGTCTTTTAATTGGATTTTTGCGATAGTTGTTGGAGGTTTTATTTTGGTTCTTTCGTTGTATGCGGCTAGTCAGTTTATTAGGACGAGTGAGCAGACGGTTTATACTGAGACTGCGGCGAGTATTGTGAGTTTGTTTGATCCTCTTGAGACTGGGCTTGCGTCGGGGAAGTCGAGTTCTATAAGTTTTAAAAAAGAATCTAAATTGTATTTTGATTGTTTTGATAATAGGAACTTGCCGTTCGGNGAGCAGACGATTCGGTTTTCAGAGAAGACGTTTGGGGATGAGTTTGCGGAAGGTGGGCAGAGAATTAGTATTAAAGATAAATATGTTTTTTCGGAGGATATTGTTGAAGGTAAGACGATGTATTATTTTTCTAAACCTTATTTTGCGGGTTATAAGGTTGCTGANTTGATGATGATTTATAGTGATCAGAAGACCTATTGTGTGCATGGAGCTGGTGAGGATTTTGTGGATGATGTNGANGGNTTNAATTTAANNAATATTATNTTNCCTAANGCTAGTTTGGAATGTGAGGGNATNAATGTTTGTTTTAAGTCTATAGGAGATAANTGTGATGTGAGAGTTGTAGAAAATGGGAATTATGTTTTGAAGGGGAGTGATAAGTTGTATTATGTGGATGATTTGTTATTTGCTGCTATATTTTCTTCCTCAGATAATTATGAGTGTAATGTTAAGAGGATAAAGAATCGGTTTAATGAATTGGCAGGGATTTATTTGAATAAGATTGAGGTCATAAAGAGGAAGAATTGCGAGCCTACTTTGGGACCTAAGCTCTTGGAGCTTCTTGCTTTTAGGGTTGAGAGTTCTAGGGATTTGTTGTTGTTTCATGATAAGATTGAAGAGATTAATCAAATAAATAATAGGGCGAAGGATGGGTGTAGGGTTTATTATAATGTTAATTGGAAGAGGTGAGAATGGTTAAAGAGAATGATGAAATTGGAAGTGAGAAGGGGCAGGTAAGTATATTTGTGATTATTGGTATTTTGATAATTGTTATAATGATGTTGGTTGTTTTTTTTATTGGAAATAATGATCTTAAAAGAAGTGATCCTACTTTTGATCCAGTTATATCTTTTGTTGAAAGGTGTGTTGACGAAACTTCATTAGAATCTGTATTTCATGTAGCCGAGAGAGGAGGATATTTTATTTCTCCAGATGGTTCTTTATATGCGAAATATCCTTATTATTATGACGAGGGCAAGATAAATATCTTGAGTTTAGAAGAAATTGAGGAGAATATGAATGAATATGTTGAGCAATCTTTGTTTTTCTGTACTAAGAATTTTGTAGATTTTCCAGATTTTGAGGTTAATCAAGGAGAGGTAATAGTTAAATCAAATATTGAGGAGGAAGTGGTAACCTTTAAGATTGATTTTCCATTATCTATCTCAAAAGGAGGATTTTCCGTTAGTCTTAGTGATTTTACTAGTGAAGTTCCATCGAGGCTATTTACTCTTCACGAAATTTCTAGTAAGATAATGGAAGACCATAATTTATATCCTAATCAAATTTGTCATACATGTCTGCTAGATTATGCAGAGGAATATGATCTATTTGTAGATTTGGTTGACAAGGATTCGGATAAAGTTATATTTACGGTGAGGGATGAAGAATCTTTCATAAATGATGAGAGATTGAAATTTAAATTTGTTAATAGGTATGAAATAATATGAGATATTTTAATAAAATTACTGTAATAATGATAATACTTGTTTTGGTTGGTTTTGTAAATGCTGAAAGTTTTGACATTGAGGACGAGGAAGATATAAGCGAGAGGATAGGGATAGAGAATTCAGTCGCAGAAAATGTTAAGGTTTCTCAAACAGGCAAGGAATCGAGGATAGAATTCTCTGATGGTTTCAAAGGTAAGTTAGTCCTTAATGGCAATAAATTTGATAATGTTTATAATTTAGGGGTAAATGGTAAGAGAACTTTTACATCATCTATTACTGTTGCTGATGGGAAAATAATAGCTGTAGATTTTTATACTAATGGAGGAGAGTATGTGATTGAAGGTCAGAAGATATTTGTTCCTTCTAAGGCAAGGGTTATTCTTGAAAAGGAGAGTGATGAGGTGAGGATTATAATGCCAGAAGATTCTGAGCTTGAGAAATATCCTGAAACTATCAGTGAGGAGGGCTATATCAAATCTGTGGAGATTGTTGGGCAAGACATCTCTCTTCCAGAGGAAGGTAAACTTGTAGAAGGGAGTGTGTTAATTAAAGAGGGTGAGCTATTTGTTTCTGCTGGCGAAGACAGCAAGATTAGATTAGAGGGTGTTGAGATAATCAATACGGGTAAAGACGATATCCCTCTATTTTTTGATGGTTTTGAACACGATCTTGATAGATATGTTTCGTTAAGCGATGAGAGGAGTATCTTTAAGTCTTTTGGAGATGATTTGATTGTTAATCCGGATAGTTCAAATAAATTATTTAAGTTGGAAGAGGATGATCATCTTGCTTTTAAGATTTCAGATGGATCTATGGAGATTTCTAATAGAGATATTGAGGGAAAGAGGCCTCTAGCTAGTGTTAGGGGGCAAGTTGTTGTGGATAATGACTATAGATCTATAGTTCTTGATAATGGAGTTGTTGCTGAGTCGATTGGAAATGGTGTTAAAGAAATTGAAGGTGATTTTGAAGATAGTGGAGTTTCTCCGATTGTATTTGTGTTGCAAGATAGAGAAGGGAATTTATTAAGAAATGAAAAGTTTGTGATTACAAATAGTAGGGGCTTATTTTGGGCAGATGTTGATGATGAAGAGAGTGATTATTATACTTATTTTGGGACTAGTATTAAGAAGACTCCGTTGTCTAGGTTGGGGAAAAATCCCCCTACAAAAGAAACTTTTGAAGACAAAACTGGGATTAAATTGATTATTCCTCAAGGTTATGAAAAAAACTTTGGTGCTGAACATTATCAGATGTTGTTAGATTTTGTGGCGAACACTCCTGAAGACCTATTGGATATAGAAGGGATAGAATTTATTGAAGGTAGTGTTGCCTATGCTATATCTAAAACAAAAATACTTGAATATCCCATAGGTAAATTCCTTGAACATACGGAGAAGTTTCATGAACGGGAAGGTTTTAATGAAGATTCTGGATCTTTGGCTGCATTTAGGCATGAGTTAACTCATTTTTGGGACTATGAGAGAAAAAATCAGGCTTTAGCTCAAAGAAGANTTGAATTAGAAGTGGAAGGGGTTCCAAAGTGGAAGATTGAAAATGAAATGAATTTATTAAAATATAGAGATTATGGAGATGACCATGTGGGAGAACTTGGAGAGATATATGGAGTGTTTGGTCCCGAGAATATAAATATGTACAGAACATTGAGAGATAGAAATGGCAATACGTTTCCAGATTTTATTCGGGAGCCATTACTTGGACATGCATCAGGATATTCAACAAGAACCTATAATGTGGGAGTTGCATCTAGAACTACAACTCCTGAATGGGTATCGGAAATTGGAGAGATGATGATCAACCCAGATATTTGGCCAGATTTAATGAGTGAGGTTAATCCACATTATAAAATATATAGAGCATTACCTGCATGGTCTTTAAAAAATGGTGCTGCATCTAAAAAAGAGGTTGAGAGAATATATAGTAGATCTGGATTATCTTATGATTCAGCTTCAATATCTGAATATTTGGATAGTGCAAAAAATGATCCATGGTTGCACGATCCAATTTCATTAAGATATGCTGTTGATGAAGGTGGGGAAAGAGGATGGGATTTTTTGACAGAAAAGGGGAGGTCTATATATAATTCGGCAATTAAAAATGCTGCAAAAGAATAAAATGAGATTTAAACTATTAATTTTAATGGGAGTATTTTTGTTAGGAATAAACTTAGTTATTGCTAATCCATTTTATTATAAATTAGATTTAAATTATGAAGATGGAGAAGTAGAAATTGTTGGTATAGAAGTTGAGTTTCTTGATGAAGGAGAAAAATATGATGGAGAGTACTTATTACAAGTTTTTGAGGATGATAAGGTTTTAGAAGAGATTAATTTTGATTTTCCCCTTGAATCTTTGTACGAAGAAATTGATGAAGATGGTCGAATTATTGATGGAGGGTTAAAGATTTTGAATCAGACTAAATTTGAATTGTTTATCCCATATTATGAAAAGGCTGATAAGATTATCATTTATGATTCAGATAATAGTGAGTTGATTTTAGTTAGTTTAGGAAGTTTTGTTAAAAAGATTAGTGGAGAGTCAGATAGTGAAAATGGAATTATTAAAGAAAAAGAAAGTAAAGATGTTAAAAAGAAATCCTTGCTTCTAATATTTATTGTAGTTTTAGTGGTTTTTATTTTTTTGGCCATGGTATTATTTAAAAAGAGGAGAAAAAATGTTAAATAAAAAAGCCCAACTAAAGATTCAGGAAATGGCATTCATGATCCTTGCTGTTTTTTTGTTTTTTATTTTGGTTGGAGTTTTTGTTTTGTCGATTGTTTATTCGGGGATTTATGAGGAGGCGAATAGGATTAAGGAGGATAGGACGTTGAGTGCTGTTGTGAGTTTGGCGGATTCTCCGGAGTTGGCTTGTATTTCGGCGAAGTCGAATTGTATTGATGGNGATAAATTGATTACGTTGATAGATAATAATCGGTATGAGAATTTTTGGCCGTTTAGTAGTCTTCGGGTTATAAAGGCGAGTGGGTTTGGGGTTGATGAGGAGAATTTGGTTGAATGTAATTTTGCTAATTATCCTAATTGTGATATATTTAATGTTTATGATAGGAATGTGAGTAATGAGAGGGCTATTGCGAGTTTTGTTGCTTTTTGTAGGAAAGAATATGAGAATACATATACTTATGATAAATGTGAGATTGCGAAGATAATTGCGGGGACGGAGTTGAAGATTGGGGGTGAGGTATGATGGTTGAGATTGATAGTTGGATGGGTTGGAGATTTAATAAATTGGATAAGTTANGTAAAAAGGGNCAACATGAANTTGNAGTAAAAAAGGGCAACATGAAATTGCGGGATTTGTGTTGATTGTTTTGATAGTTAGTATAATTGGGGTTGTGTTTTTGTCTATTGCTTTTGCTAAGGGGACAAGCGAGCAGAATAGTTTTGAGGTTTCAAATTTGTTGGAGTCGAGTATGTATGCTACTACGGGTTGTGCTATAAATTATGTTCCGCAATATAGAGATATTCAGGATCTTATTAAGGAGTGTTATAAGGATCAGTCGGGGAATTATCGAGAGTGTCTTGATTCTAGGACTGTTGAATATTTAGGAGATGAAATATTTCTTAGTCCTAGGCATGGGCCGTTTATGCACACTGGGTTGGGTGGTTCTGCTAGAGCTCCAATTTTAGTATATAATGATTTGGTTTCTGGAGAGGAGATTAAGATTTCTGAGATTAGGGGGGTAATTGATTATGTTAGCACGAGATCAGATTGTAGGGATGGGCCTTTGAATAATTATGGGTTTCCGGCAATGGTTGGTTTTTATGAGGGTAGGAATTTAGTTAGAGAATTTGAGGCTAAGGATCTTGAGGAAGGAGTTAATGTTCCATCGGGAGCTGATGCTATGTATGTTTATGCAAAGGAACAAGAAGAATATAAGAATTGGTATCATGATAATACAGGGGTTTGTAGTCTTAAGTTTTTTAGAGAATCAAATGTTAATTCTAATTTGCCTTCTGAGGGCAGAGGAGTTTGTGAGATTTTGGGGGATGATTTGAAAAAGATTATAGATAGTGGGTTGCAGGTTGGAGAGGGTGCTCCGAATAGAGGATATAAATTGGATATTTATTTTTCTTATGGAGATGAGATAAATCCTAATGAGCAGATTTTGTATGTTGAGAATGGAGTTTTTTTTAATTGTACGGCGGTTGTTGGTGGGGGGCATTCTATTGCAGCGGGGAGTTTTGGATTTGGGACTATTGAGACTGAGTTGAGAGTTTGTAAGGGGTAAAATATATTTCTGAGGACAATTTAATTTAAAAAGTAAAATTGATAACTTAGATTAGAAAATGAGGAATTTTACTATAACTTCGGAGAGTGTGACGGAAGGGCATCCAGATAAAGTTTGTGATCAGATAAGTGATGCTATACTTGATAATTTGTTAGCGCAGGATCCTGAATCTCGTGTTGCGGTCGAAACGATGGTTACAACCGGAAGTGTGCATGTTGCTGGAGAGGTTACGACTAAAGGTTTTATTGATGTTCAGAGAATTGCTAGACAGACATTGAAAGAAATTGGTTATACTGATCCTCGGTTTGGGATTGATGATCAGGATGCAGGAGTTTGGACTAGTATTCATGCCCAGAGTCCGGATATAAGTCAGGGAGTTAGTGAGGGAGTGGGGGAAGATAAGGAGCAAGGGGCTGGGGATCAGGGAATGATGTATGGATATGCGTGTAATGAAACTGAGGAGTTGATGCCTCTTCCGATTGTGTTGGCTCATAAATTGACTAAGAGATTGGCAATTGTGAGAAAGTCTGGGATAATTAGAGGATTGGGTCCGGATGGAAAGAGTCAGGTTAGTGTGGATTATGAGGATGGTAAGCCTAAAAGAGTTAGTGCGGTCGTAATTGCTCAACAACATATAGATGATGTTTCTGAAGAAATTTTGAAGAGGGATATTTTAGAGAAAGTTGTGAATCCAATTTGCAAGGAATATATGGACGAGCAGACTAAGGTTTTTATTAA
>NZDU01000006.1 GCA_002688875.1 Candidatus Pacearchaeota archaeon
GTGTCTTGCAAAAAACATTTATTTTGAAGCAAAGAATCAACCATTAATGGGCCAATTGGCTGTTGCTATTGTAGTATTAAACAGAGTAAAAGATCATCGTTTTCCTAACACAATATGTGAAGTAATAACACAAGGTCCTACATTATCTTGGACTGAAAATTTTCCTGTTAGACATAGATGCCAATTTAGTTGGTATTGTGATGGAAGATCAGACAAACCTAAACACAAAGAAAAATGGGAAAACAGTTTAAAAATTGCATCATTAGTATTAGCATATAAAGAAAATGTAAATGATATTATCTTTATATTAGATGATGCAACATTTTATCATGCAGATTATGTTTATCCTGCTTGGCGTAAATCTAAAAAACAAATCGTTCAGATAGGCGATCATATTTTTTATAAATGGCTATAAACTTGTAAATATAAGAGAATGTTTAAATTCATAGTAATTTTGCTATTACTTTTAATATTAATGGCAACCTGTGGGGGATGTGCTGGTGTTGTAGCATTACCAGGGGCTCTTGGTGCTACTGCGGCTACTAGTGAAAGTTATGCTACATATAGAACCATTACGGCACTTAAGACTGGTGTTGATGTATCATTAGCAACTAGTGGACAAAAAACAACAAACGATGTTATAGTTTCCACACTCACTGGTAAAGATTGTAGAATTTATAAGCAAATTACCGAGGGGCAAATGTGTGAAAACAAAACAAGCATTGGTGGTTGGGAACTCCAAGTCCCGACAAGCGATAGATCTAACACAACTCAATAAATTTGAAATTTATGGATGTAATGCTCTTTATAGAGACTTTACTCCTAATCATTTAGTCATCACTGATCTTCCACTCATTAAAGAATTATTAGAAACCAAATATCATATAAACCATCTAGTATATACTACTCCTAGTGTGAATTATATAGTAAACCGAGATTTAATTACATTACCAAACCAAACTGATGAATTATGTCCAAGTGGTATCAGAGCTGTGAAACTAGCTTTATTAGAACATTCTAAAATATACATGATTGGGTTAGACTTTACTAACGATAATGTATATGAAAATACACCACATTATAGTGATCATTGGGATTTTACCAAATGGATTAAAGACCTAGAACATATAATAAACAAGCATAACAATTGTAATTTCTATAGAATTGGTGCTCAAAAACACAATATAACACCTCACAGCAACTTTAAAGAGATCACAGTATCAGAATTCACAAATAAATTTTATACCCATTAACTGCGTAGATAATTACATTGACATCGACGGGTGTCAAATGTTATTATTAAATAATATTAATATAGGAGTTATAACTTATGAACGAAGAAGCAAAAACACCAGATTTAGAAGAAGCAAAAAAAGAGTTGTCTTCTATACAGCCTGGTCCAGGTCCTCAACCAGATGTTGGAGCAACAGCACCTAGTGGACTTTCGGTAGGTGATCTGCAAAATATAGCAATGATCATCGACCTTTGTACAAGACGTGGCGCCTTTAAAGCAGAAGAATTATCTACTGTAGGCGGAGTCTTTAATAAACTTAAAACATTTTTAGATTCACTACCAAAACCGGAAGGTGAACCAGATAAAACAAAAGATGCACCGGCAACAAAAATGCCAGATAATGCACCTAAATCAGAGGGAGAAAACAAATAATGGTTGCAGTAACAAAACATATAGGTAAAATGGAAGGGTCAGGAACTCGTGTTGCAATTGTTTTTAGACAAATACCTGAAGATAAAGATCATGCACTAGTAGTATCTACAGATAATTTACCAGATCTATACCATGATGCATTTATCAACTTAATAGATAGTCCAGAAGGACAAGAAGTAAATGAACTTCAAGAAATTTTAAACAGACGTCAATTTCCTGATGGAACTAATATGCTTAAACAATTACACGCAGGAGGACATCTTGTAAAAGTATCAAACGATCAAGTTAATGTTATGCCTAGACCAGGTCAAAGTATAAAACTTCATCAGTTAAATGCTGAAATTGAAAAAATAAGTCCAGGAACAACTCTAGCCTCAAATCCAACACCAGAAAAAAGAGCAGATCCAACTAAAACAGAAGCACGTAATTTACTTGCTCAAGCAGATGTCTTAGACGATCAGGCTAAATCTATACGTGAAAATGCTTATGCAATGGATCCAGATTTACGTCCTAAACGTGGACGACCAGTTGGCAGTACTGCTAAAAAGGACTAGTAGTGGGCAGAATATTTCCTGACAAAGTGATAGCCAAAGGTCAAGAACAAGGGTTCAATAGATTTGAAACTATAGTACTACTGGCTAAAAGAGCAAAACAAAAATCAAGAGCTGTCCAAGGAGTCAAGTATCTTACTGATGCTGAACGTAAATGGAGTAAAGCACAACATAAATTTCCTGTTCAAGCAATTAAAGAATTTGGATCAAATGAATTTGATTTTAACAATTACCTTAAAGAAATAACCGAAACCATTGAAGAAGACAATATAATTACTCCTAAAAAAGAAATCGAAAACACTAAAACAAAGGAATAGTTACTATGGCATACGATGTTGTTTACATTGACCATGGTAATTATGATGCAGATAAAAATTATGTGTTACTAAAAGAAAAAGTACCACACGCATTCAAATTAAACGAACAACCAATTAAAACATCAAAGGCATGGCATATAAGTTCATATGCTAATATAACAAACTTTGATTTTACTTGGACTCCTAATATACATAAACAATCTTTTAATCATTGTGCTGTTAACCATTATGGATATGCTGATTCAGGTATTGCATTAATTAATAAAAATGATATATTACAAACCAATCTTGATATAGATAATACTTTTTCAATTAATAGAATAAAATTAAAACATGAAATTTTTTATATTGATACTGGATCTCATAAAAATTATATTAATCAACTACAAAATGATCACAATGTTAAAACTACAAGATTCTTTGATAGTTGGCAAAAGGTTGCTAAAAGATGCGCAAACAAAATGGACTCTGAATATTGTTGGATTGTTCCAAGTGATGTAGAAATAGATAATATAGACTTCTCTTGGTATCCTGATTTTTGGGAAACTAATTTTTTACATATTTTTAAAAGTAA
Source organism: Candidatus Pacearchaeota archaeon (assembly GCA_002688875.1). Lineage (GTDB taxonomy): Archaea > Nanobdellota > Nanobdellia > Pacearchaeales > GW2011-AR1 > ARS1285. The sequence goes on from NZDU01000006.1 coordinate 3,109, forward strand.
GTGGCAAAAGAACAGTGGTGTAATGTTTATTCATAAAGATTGGTTAAAAGATACTACACAATACAAATATAGAAATGACTTTATAGTACGAGGTGATCAAAATGCTTATGATAAATTCTTTTTAGATTTTTTTGATAATAATAGTAAATTAAGTTATGAGTCGATTAATACAACAACATCAACTATTAGATTCTTTGATAATCATTTAGATACTATAAAAAGGTTAACATCAAAGGCAACAACAAAATATTTTTGGGTATTATCTGGAAACTGCAATTACGAAGGATTTGATTTTAGTTGGTTACCTGATGAAAAAACATATGATCATTTACATACGTTTCCTAGTGGTGATCAACCATATGGTGATACATTTTTTGTAGACAAGCATTCTTTTGATATTAAATCAAAAACTTTAAAAAACTTTAAACACTATGAAACTATAAATTTTAATAAACAACAAAAAGTTAAAAGATGTCTTTATGATTTTCTTGCAATAGGACATTATGATTTTGCGAAAGCAATTAAAGATCATTATCAAAAAACTCCAACAAAATATTTTTGGATTGTAAACACTTTAGCAAAAGCAGTTCCACGTAATAAATTCCAATACGATTTTTCACCAGACTACTGGTCACCCCCAACAATTTACACTTTTGGAGACGACAATGATATAATGCTAATACCAAAAGATGCAGGTCCATTTATGCATGAACAAGTATATGATTATCCACACATAAAAAAATTAGATATACAAGCAACAAAACGTCAACTAATGGATGTTATTTTTATAAGTTATGATGAACCGAATGCTGAAAAACATTGGAACATTTTAAAAGAACAATGTCCACGTGCCAAACGTATACAAGATGTTAAAGGACAAACAGAAGCATATCATGCCGCGGCAAAATTAACTAAAACAGAATGGTTCTTTATAGTATTTCCAAAATTAGAAGTTTTAAAAACATTTGATTTTACATTTCAACCTGATAGATTAAAAAATATTTGCCACTATATCTTTTATGCTAAAAACCCTGTAAACGATTTAGAATATGGACATGGAGCAATTGTCCTTTATAATAGAGGATTAACTCTTGAAACAATATCACCAAAAGGATTAGATTTTACATTATCTTCACCACATGATACAGTACCTATAGTTAGTGCTATAAATCATTTAAATGTAGACCCATGGATGGCGTGGCGTACAGCATTTAGAGAAGTAATGAAATTAAAACAAAGCATTGATTTATCTCCTAGTGTAGAAAGCAGTTATAGATTAAAAATTTGGAAAACTGAAGCAAAAGAAAAAAATGGAGAATGGGTAATGAAGGGATCAAATGATGCTTCTGATTATTATGATAAGTATAAAAATTCATACAAAGATTTAATTAAAAGTTACGACTTTGAATGGCTTAAAAATTATTACGAATCACGTTATGTATAAAATACCTTATGCAGACCTTAGAGGTCAATATAATGAATCTAAACTTTATATTGATAAAGCAATTAGTGAAGTAATTGAGTCACACCAATACATCCATGGAAAATTTACACAAGAACTTGAAAACGAATTAAAAAAATACACTGGAGCAGAAGATTGTGCCTGTGTAGGTTCTGGGTCTATTGCTTTACAATGTGCTCTTAAGGCAGGAAATATTTTACCAGGGGATGAAGTTATTACAGTATCACATACTTTCGTTAGTACAGTTGAAGCAATAGTTAACGTTGGAGCAATACCTGTATTTGTAGACATAGACGAGTACTATCAAATAGATGTAAACAAAATTGAAAATAAAATTACAAACAAAACTAAAGCAATACTATTTGTTGACCTATATGGACAAACACCAAACATTGACGCATTAAAAATTATTAGTTCTAAGAATAACTTACTACTAATAGAAGATGCCGCACAAAGTTTTGGTAGTGAATACAAAGGAAAGAAAGTAGGATCAGTAGTTGGTATAACTACTTTTTCATTTAATCCAACTAAAAATTTAGGAGCAATGGGTGATGCAGGTGCTGTTGTCGGGCCAAAAGATATCATTGCAAAAATAAAAATGTATAGAGATCATGGACGTGGTGAAAAATATGCATATGATGAAATAGGTTACAATGCTAGAATCGATAATTTACAGGCTCAAATTGTTCAAGCCAAACTACGATACATTGATAATTGGAACAAAGGTCGATTAAAAAAAGCAATTAGATATAATAATAAATTAAAAGATTATGTTAAAGTTCCTTTGATTAACAAAGACTCTTTACACACTTTTTATATCTATGCTATTCAAACAGATCGACGTGATGAGTTAAAATCATACTTAAATGAAAATGGTATTGGTACAAATATTCATTACAAATATCCAGTACACCAAACAAAAGCATATGAAAAATACGCAACTAATGATTTAACAATATCAGAAGAAGTATGTAAAAAAATTATTAGTCTTCCTGTATATCATACTTTATCACAATCAAAACAAGATTATATAATAAAAAAAGTTATAGAGTTTCATAAATGAAAATAGCAATAGTAGGAGCAGGATTATTTGGATGCGTTACTGCTTTAGAATTATCTAAAAAATATAAAGTAGATCTTTTTGAAAAGAAAGTTGATATAATGCAATGTGCTTCTGGCATAAACCAATGGAGATTACATGGAGGATACCATTATCCTAGATCGCCTGATACTATGGCAGAAATACAATCATCATTATTAATGTTTAAAGAATACTTTAAAAAAGACATATTTGTTGAAACAAAAAATTTTTATGCTATTTCTAAAAATGAATCTAAAACATCATCAAAACAATTTGAACAATTTTGTAAAAAATATTATTTAGGTTTACATCGTAAAAAACTTAATTTTCTTGATTATAATGAAATAGATGAATCTTATGAAGTACAAGAACAAATAATAAATCCAATAGCATTAAAAAAAGAAATTAAAGATATGTTAAGCAGGTCTACTGTAAATGTTAATACTTCTAATAATGTTGACTATGAACTACTTAAACAACATTATGATCTAGTAGTATTATGTACATATGGTCATGACCATATGTTTTCTAATGGAGAAGTTATATCTATTTACAAATATCAAATTGTAGAAAAATTACTTTTATCAAATCCTACAATAGACCCAACTACAAGTTTGGTTATAATAGATGGACCATTCTTTTGTTTAGACCCATATGGTAATACTGGTGAATTTTTAATGAGTCATGTTAAACACGCGACCCATAATGAAAATATAGGAATGGCTCCTGATGTTCCTGAAGAGTTGAAATGGCATTTACATATGGGGTTGCGTAAAAATCTTAATTTCTCACATCAAGAAAAAATGATACTTAATGCATCTAGGTTTTGCCCATCTATGTCTGATTCAAAATATCAAGGATCATTTTTTGTAACTAGATGCGTAAGACCTAATGTAGAAAAAACTGATGAACGAACATCTAGTTTAAACTTTGTTTCAAATAAAGTAGTAACAATCCATTCAGGAAAATTAGTGTCTTGTGTTAATATTGCAAAAAAATTAGTAAATTCGTTAAATTAATATACTTTAACGTTATATTCTTTTTCCCAGTCTTCGGCATCTTTCTCATCATTAACCATTGGCTTACCTCTAATGTTTAATGACGTATTAAGTAACATAGGACATTCAGTAACTCTATACCACTCTTCTAGTAATGCTCTGAAACCTGGCGAATCATTTTTACCTACAGTTTGCACTCTTGATGATCCATCAACGTGTATAATTGCAGGAAATAAATGTGGCTTTTTACATTGTGCGGTAAATTGCATATAAGGTGATACTTCTACTCCTTTAGGCATATCAAAATAATCATGAACGTGTTCTTCTAATATTGCAGGAGCAAAAGGTCTAAACTTTTGACGTTTTTTAATTGTATTAACTCTATCTTTTATTCCTGGTCCTCTAGGATCTGCTAATAATGATCTATGCCCTAAAGCACGTGGTCCGAATTCTGCTCGTCCATTTGCAACACCACAAATTTTATTTTTGGAGAGTTCATATACAATATCTTTAACTGGATAAGGTCTATCTATATTATATCCTAAAAAAGATGTTTTCCATTCAACCCATTCATTTCTTTTTGCCAATGCGGCACCTAGAGAATTACCTGAATCTCCTGGTGAAGGCATAATCCAAATGTTATCCCATAAATTTGAAATTGTACTATTAGCCTTACAATTTAAAGCAACTCCACCCATAAACACAAGATTTTTACTCTTTGTTTTACGTTGAGCACATCTCATGATATTAAAAAGTGCATCTTCTGTAAGTGCTTGAATACTAGCCGCAATATCATACATTGATTGTGCGGTATCTTGTTTTGGTTTAAAGTCTACACCTTTATGAACATTCATTTTGAGTTTAAATTCTCCATTACCCATCCACTCTACATACTTGTCTCTAATTTGCTCATAGTAAACTGGTTCACCATATCCTGCCATACCCATTGTAATATATTCTTCGTGCAATGGTTTTAATCCTATGTTTACTGTAAATGCTGTATATAATAATCCTAATGAATGTGGATATCTAGTACTGTGCAATTTGGTAATTTTTTGATCTTTGGCTTCCCATATAGTAATAGTGTCCCACTCACCGATAGCATCAATTACCACGATTACAGCATCTTTAAATGGACTCGTATAATACCCTGCACAAGCATGGCTATAATGATGATCAAACGTTGACAGAGGCGTATTTTTAAATGACAAACCATGCTTTTTAAGGTACTTCTTCGGAAAACTGTCTAAAGAAAATGCTTGTTTATATTCACCAGCATATACTTGTCGTCTTCTCTTTTTCCAATGGTTCTCATACCAAACTAACTCATCCGGACTACCATATTGCAAAGCATTTTTTACCAATTCAGGATTTAAATCTTGATCTAATTTAACTTTTGCTCCATAACGTTCACTATGCCCTGCAAACAATATTTGATCATCTTCAATCATTGCAATTGAGGCATCATGAAATAATGCACTTACACCCATTATCTTTTTAGACATAATTTAATTCTTTCATCTTATCTTTTAATAATACAGCCAAATGCTTATGACTTGCAACACCTAAATGACCATCTGGTAATTTATCTTCGGGATCGTTCATATATGCATATACTGTAAAATCATCTTCAGGCCAACCCATAAAACAACCAAAATCAAACTTATCTAATAATGGATATATCCTTTTATCTTGTAAATTTTCTTTATACAGTTCTTTAATACCAAAAGCATTTAAAAATATGTAATCTATTTTATTTTCTTTTAAAAATTTTTGTAATTCTATAACATCTTCCAAATATTGTATAAACAAATCAGCATCTGTATTAGCCAAATAAAACTCTTTTTGATAATCCTTATCACCTTGGTAAAATGGATCCAACGGAGAATTTAATCCTAATTCTTGTATTTGCACATAGGTAGTCTTACCATCAATATCATATGGACCTGTCCTGCCTTGCAAGATATATGGCACTTCTGTATCAACTGGTTCATTTGACCTTGCATATTCAACTCTAACTGCTGTACTCCAACAAATAATTACTTTTACTCTTGCACACTTTTCTATATCATTTATAAATTTTTTTGTACGTCTAACAATTCTTTTATTTGACCCACCTGCCCACGCATCATTAATAAATTTCCACTTTAAATTTTTTGCTAATACACCTGGCCATGTTTTATAAAGCCTATTTTCATCGAATTTTTTAAAATTTACTTTAGGATGTGCAAATTGATTACCTATTCCAGTCCCCCAAGTAAAACTATCACCATTTGCATATAAAATTGGTTTGTCCGATCCTTGATCGAAAAATTGTTTATAGTCGTTCACCATTAATGGTAAATGAAAGGATCTCGTTTCTTAAGTTCTTTTAAACGTTTACGATATGCTCGTTCTGATTTCCATTTATGCCATAAATTTTTTATCCAACGTATTATAAACATACTGTAATTATCCTAATCCTTCCCACCAATCATATAATCGTTTATCTTGTTCAAATATAGACTCAAGTGTAGTTTTTTTATAATCTCTTCGAATTTGACCAATGCGTTCTTGTTTTAATTTACCTTCTAACCATCCTTGCTTATATTCATTAGGCCACGTTTCTTCAAAATTTGGTCTAGTCTTAAGATTGTTTAATACATCTATAAGAGATTGTTGTTTACTATCTGCAAGTGGCACAATGTAATCTAATAATTCATCTACTATTTCATTTAATAACTTTCTAGGTAATGCAATAGGAGACAACACTATATCAGGCGTGAACGCAAAAGTAACCTTAGTCAGTAACTCTACGTTTAATTGTTTACTTAATCTAAACATATTTTTAATATCTAAAAGTCCAGGAGTAGTAATTGTTAAATCTAACCTCATTTGCCTACCATGAGTGGCTATTTTAATACCTTGTCTAAAATTATCTAACCATTGAGTATAATCTAATCCATCTCTAATCCATTCACCTATTATACCAGTACCATCAATTGANGCACATATCTGCCAATCTCTAAAATGAACTAACAAGTCTTTATACAAATCTATACCTTTATATTTGATTCTANTTAAATTTGTATTATAACGTACATAAACTTTATCAGCATCACCATTATCAACAATTTGTTTCATATANTTCCANTGCTGTTCATACATTAAAGGNTCNCCACCNACCCAATAAANTTCTTCTATCCTNTGTTCATNTACTGCTTGAGCAAATTCTTTTTCAACTTGNTCTTCTTGAAANTNTTTNATTTTNNNTCTAGTTGGTTCNGCCATCCACGGTTGAGTNTCTNGNGACCACATATNATTATTTCTTTGTTCACTTTCCCATTGAGAAGACAACATATCNCCACACATTCTACANTTAAAATTACANAAATTNNNAAACCTATAATCAAAACTTACTACTGGAAGTNCTGTACTNCCATCTTCNTTNGTNTTNTNCCANANNTCATCTTCTTTATGTCCAAACAANTGATTAAAATAATCTCTATAAACATCTGTGTTNANTAANTTNTNATTNCANACTTGACATTCNGGNAATTNTTCNCCGGCCATCATTCTACGTCTAACACNTTTCATATGTTCACTNTTCCAATGTTNGTCTAAAGTTTTTGGATTATATTCTTTNTTATTTGAACCTGTGTCTATNTACTGNTCAAAACTTTCTGCTNNTTCTGTAGANGCACAACACATACGTCTTTCTGTTTGTGGNGANANATANGTATGNGTCCATGGAGCCATACATAAAGTTNGATTGCCATCTTTACGTCTATACTCCTTCATTTACTAACATCTGATTTAATTCTGGAAACGTTTTTGCAAAATTTTGATTNCTATATAAATCAGTCCTATCTATTTCTTTTCTAAAANTTTTAAANCCACGCATATCCATTACNTCATATTGNTCAATACGANTTATAGCACTCTTTANTTCNTTGTACATACGTTGTGGCAAATTATTATTAAGTATTTTTTCTTTAANTTTTTCTTTTACTNGTTTAGGTAATGCTGTAATACTCATATGCCTAGGNTCATGNACCATATTAAAAAACCAACTGTCAAAGTTTTTTGTCAATATCCATTGACCCATTGTAACTAAANTTAAAACATTTAAAACATTAACAGTACAACATACCTGAGTAGTAATNGTTGNAACATCTTTTTTTATNTTNTCCCATTTATCTATGTTTTCNTTTACTTCANCCCATTTAGCNGGATATCGTTGATANTCAAATTTTTCTTCTATATCATCAATACTAAATGCAACATGAACAGATTTAAAATGNGNAAACAATTCAAGAATTTCTTTTTCTGGATATTGNGTTCCATTTGTATTATAATGTATCATTTGATTTTTACTATNTCCAAGTTNAACACTNTTACGCAATACNTCAAAATGTTCTTGTATCATCATAGGTTCACCACCNGTAAATTCAAAATACTTTACACCAGGCAAATAATTTTCTAACTCATCCCAAAATANTTCTGTTTTACGTGGCCACTGNCCCATTTGTAATTGTCTATAATGTTCAGATTTCTTTTGGTCTTCTTTGCTTATACCATCTGCTTTTAAATAATCTAATTGTTCTTGTGCCCATTTAGACGATGACCAACTACCACATATTCTACATTTTAAATTACAAATGTTACCTAATTTCAAATCTAAAAATTGTATAGTTTTTGGATTTATGTCTTCATAATCAATCTTATNAAAAACTTTTGTATACTCTAACATATCATATGCTAGTATNCGTTTNCTTTTACCACCTGCTTNTTCTACACTCCAACANTTNTTACAAGTNCTAGGTTTCTTNCCATCTAAAAANTNTTGTCTTAAATTTTTCATATAATCACTTTCAAACATTTCTTGTAAAGTATGATCTTTTAAATTATATGGATNNCCATTTGGTTGTGTTATTAATGTATTTGATAAACAACATACNCTNGCTTCNCCATTAGGTGTTGTTTCTACTGCTGTCCAAGGNAATGAACAAATANTTTGTGGAGGTCTAAATGACCTTTTCTTAAGATCCATTTAGTATAGGTCCTAATTCAGGAAATACGTCAACTGTTTTTTCTTTTCGTATATCATCTAATTGATTTACTTTTTTAACAAACATAGGCAAAAATTGTTTTTTATCCCCACCATTCATAAATTTAATTGCAGATTCAAAACCATGTACTGCTCTTGTTAGTGGATCTCT
>NZDU01000007.1 GCA_002688875.1 Candidatus Pacearchaeota archaeon
AAAATAAGGGTTAATACTTATCTGGGAGCGCATTTATGGTGATTGATAGATCTCTTGAGGTTATTCGATCGGATTCTTTTGCCGCCTTTATTTCTGGCATTGCACTTAAACGTAAAGAGTTTGCCATTTCGTCTAGTCTTTTGGCCTCAATTGGGTTTTGATCTAAATATTTTTGGAACTCAGATGTACTCATTATTTTGTTAAGTATTTGAAATATATAAATATGCCCTCGGCAGGACTTGAACCTGCAACCTCGTCCTTAGGAGGGACGCGCTCTATCCAATTGAGCTACGAGAGCATGTATCGACTTCTTGATTAAGAATCGATAGTTTTAAAAAAGGGCTGGGGTTTAAAAATCCTATGATAGTTAAGGTAATGGGAGCGGTGGATATTGTATTGGGGGTTTTGTTTTGGATAGCTATGGTGTTTAATATTGGTTATTTTGATCCGCTTTTGCTGTTGCTCTCCTTAGGAATTATTGTTAAGGGTGTTGTGTTTTTGATGGGGATGGATTTTGCAAGTGCTGTTGATGTGGTTAGTGGGTTCTTGATTATTTATGGGTTGAATTATGGGTTGCATTTGCTCATTGTAGTGATTGTTAGTATATTTTTGATTCAGAAAGGGGTTTTTAGTTTGTGGAGTTGAGAGTAGATAATTATGCAGGGAAGAGGATTCGAACCCCTGAAGACACTAAGTCGCAAGATCTTGAGTCTTGCCCGTTTGACCACTTCGGTATCCCTGCATGGAAAAGTGAATGATGATGGGTATAAAAAGGTTTATAAATAGTGATTTTTAGGTTATATTGAGACGACCATACTAGTCTGGAAACACCTGATCCCATTCCGAACTCAGCAGTTAAGCATTCTAGGTTATTGGAATAGTTTTCGAAGGAAAGTGAAACCAATGAGTTGTCTCGTTTTATTTTTTGAATATTTTTATTCATTTTTTATAGTATAAAACAATTATCCCTATAAGATGCTTCTAAAAGGAAATGTTTATAAAGTCTAGATCATTTAGTTGTAAATGGAAACAAAAAGTAACGATCTCATGTTTGAAATAGAATCAAATTTTTTAAAACAATTATTTGAAAATCTTAGGAAGAATTTTGGAAATTCAAAAATTGCTAGTGAATATCTCAAAATTCCTTACGCTACCTTTCATTCATATAAAAATGGTTATGCTTTTTCTGTTCCAGAAAAGACTATCAAAAAGATCATACAAACGGGATTTGTTTCAGAAAAAGATATTAAAAAACAAATGCTTTCTAAATTTCATAGAAAAGATCAGATCAAAAAATCTATGGATATGGGGAAAAAAATTAGATTAGAAAAATTGAATAAATGGAAAAAAGAAATACCTACTTTAAAAGAAATAAATAGGGGAAGTTATCTTGATTTTGAAAAATGGTTTTTAGCATATAAAAAATTAATTGATTTTGGGGCTAGAGAATTTAATTATGTAAAAAGTGAGAAAGATTATATTGAGGTTAGTTACACTACTCATTCTAATAAAATAAAAAAGCAATTTATTTTAAAATTTCCTAGAAGGATTATTGTTAATGATGAATTTTTATATTTTTTTGGCTTATGGGTAGGGGATAAGGCAGGTGGTAAAAGATTTGGAATTGTAAATAAGGAAGAAAAGATATTATCATTCACAAAAAGATATTTGAATAAATTATATCAAAAATGTGAAACATATCTGTATATTGGGAATAAAGAGAGATTTCCGCAATATTACAGGTATGATAAAGTATTTGTAATAAAACAGAAGGATAATGGAATCTCATTTTCTGTTCATGCAACAAATGGTATTCTGACATCATTTTTTAAATATTTGGAATCAAATTTAAGTGAGTTTCTGCATAGTATTAATAAGTTTCATATATTCTTTGCTGGATTGTTTGATGCGGAGGGTAATATTTTTTTAGAAGATTCATGTTTTAGATGGTCTTGTAAAGATGAATTGCTAAGAGAAATATTTAAAATTCATCTTAAAAGATTAGATTTATTTAGAAGGGATGATGGAGTAAATCTTATTACTTATAATAAGGAAGCTTTTAAGGGGAAGATTTTACCTTATATCATTCATCCTAAAAAAATTAATAATTCTAATTTGATTTATTATAAAAAAGGAGAATTAGAAGGGAGATTTAAGATAATTCTTGAATTAATAGAAAATAATCCTGGAATCACTAATAGAGAACTAGCGAAAGCTTTAAAAAAGAAAAAAGTTTATGCTCAAGTAGGGGTNTTGGAAAGATTAGGATATATTTATTCCGAGAATTACCCAAAACAATTAAATATAAATAAATTAGATATTATTTCATAAATAATAAGAAGGTCAAAATCATCATTCCACCGAGATGTTTCAGTTGCGGAAAGCCGATAGGGCAATTATGGGATGAATTTAAAGAGAGAACTGATAAAGAGGAAGATGGGAAGAAGGTTCTTGATGATCTTGGGCTTGAGAGATATTGTTGNAGGTCTATATTNTTAGGGCAGACTGATACGTTGGAGTTGGTTAATAAGTTCAAAAANTTNTGANAANTTTTTGACTCNTTCAAAATTTNCATTTTGAAGATTTAAAAAGTTTTAGGAATTTTTATTTGATTTTATATCTACTTATGTGATTGCATGTGTTGCATTTGATGATTTTTAATGGGCTTTTGATTCTGGTTTGGCTGTTGGTTGAGTTAAAGTAGGTTAGACAGTTTTTACAGAATTTGGATTTGTAGTTGGTTAGTTTGATGTTTTTAGAACGGGCTAGGAGTTGGGCTTTTTTGATTTGTTTTGNTGNNGGNTGNTTGAGAGAAAATGGTTTTTATTTGATCNANGGTTTGTTCTTTTGAGAGTTTTTTGGAGNGTTTCATAGAACTTTTCCNGGAGANATTCTTTTTAATTCTTTAACCTTATCAAAATCAGAATCATCTGAAANTATTTCTGAACANTCATGNAAAATTGCTGTTGCAGCATGGATTGCATCCCTTGGTTTTAAACCATATTTTGTTATTAGTTTTTGAGCATTCATTACAACATTTTTGTTTGTATCAACAAGGATAAGATTAGGGAGGTTGAAGAATTTCTCTCCTTCTGAAACTGCTATTTCTTTTCCTCGCTTTTTCCATATCGTATGAACTACCTCATCCCAGGTTAATACAGATGTTATTCCTGTAAAGTTTTTATTTATTATATCTAAAAATAATTTTAATAAAAATCCCATCGTTCGCTTCGCAGCAAGCTGCGGGGTATTTTTAAGCTCCAACTGGTTGCGCCCCACCTCCTCGGAGCAAGCTCCAGGGGTATTAACCCAGTTGGAGCAATAATGTTTTGAANCATCAGATTTATATAAAATTGGATAGAGAATGATATTNGCATCAATGTATTTCTTCGCCATATTGTTCTTCGTGTATTTTTTTAAGTTCTTTGATAGCCATACTTGGAGTTTTAATTTCCTTGCCTGAAACATTAAAAAAATCTTCAAATACTTCAATAGGGTCTTGCTCTTTTTTTAGAACAACTTCATTTTCTTTTANTTCAAAGATTATTTTCTCTCTTTCTTTCAAATCGAGAAATTNCCTAATATCTTTAGGNATAACAACTTGTCCTTTTTCTCCTATTTCTCTTTTGATTATCATATTGTTATTAGTTGTAATAGGTATTTAAATTTTTTCCTACTTGGTGGTTGGAATTTATTTTAGAAGATATTAATTGTTAATCATTTCTGGCAGTAACTTCTCCGGCATAGTTTGTTGACATTGCTTTGTTATAATCTTCTAGGGTTGAGCAGATTCCATTTCCAATTAGCCATCTTACTTTGACATCTACTGCTACATCTGTATGATCGAAGCAAGGTATTGCTCCGGCTTTTATGGCTTCGTAGCCGGTTTCATAATGGGCTTCTCCGGCGGTTCCGCCTACGAATTTAGTGGTGATGAAGATTGGAGTCATATATTCTTTAGAAGCTTGTTCGATTGTTGGTAATAGATTATATTGTCCTTCGTTACACACGTTACCTTCTCCTAATGATTTTAGAATTAGTGCAGAGATTCCTCCTTGTGTTACGAATCCTAAAAGTACATTGGGATCTACTCCAGGAGTTAGTTCAAAGCTTATTACTCCTCTTCCAAATTTAGGGGCGAGGTCTAAACTTTCTTTTGCGTCTGATTTCTTCTTTAATAAATCTGTTCTTAATGTGATTCCTTTCCCATCAATTACTCCAACGTGTGGGAATGCGGGAGAGTCAAAAGCGTCGAAGTCTTTTTCGCTAGTTTTTAAGACTCTGCAACCTAAAAGTATTTTATCCCAGAAATTTACTAAAACGTCTGCTATTCCTAGTTCAATTGATTTATGAGTTACTCTGAATAAATTCTCTATGTTAAATTTTCCGTCTCCTCCGGGTTCGTAAATTGGATTTTGAGCTCCTGTAATGCAAACTGGAATTCTGAGACCGGATTTAGAGGGATCTTTCCCATGTAAGGCTAGAGATAAAGCGGTTGAAGTATAAGCGAGAGTGTCGGTACCATGAGCTATGGCGATTCCATTGTATCCCTCTTCATCTTGAGCTTTTTTAATTCTGAAGATTAGTTTTTCCCAGTCGTTTGGAGTCATGTTTGTACTATCTCTTGAAGTGATGAATTCAAATATTACCTCTAAATCTAACTGGTTTTTTACATCTTTGATAATGGAGTCGCATGCTTCTTTGAATACTTTTGAATCTTTTGGAGGGACTAAAACTATATCTTCTCCTCGTTTTTCAGGAACTAGTCCAATAGTTCCCCCATTGTATAGGAATAATATTCTTTTTGTCATGAATATTATGAAATATAAGGGTATTAAAGCTTTTCTCTAATTGGCTGTTAGTAACAATTAGACTTATAAATTACAAGTAGTTAGAAATAGTATGGAAAAGAAAGAAGAAATAATTAAGTTGAGGGATGTTGCGAAGTTTTATCATTTGGGAGATGAGACTATAAAGGCGGTGGATGGGATTGATATTTCGGTGTATAAGGGGGATTTTATTGCGATTGTGGGGCCTTCGGGGTCTGGGAAATGTGTGACTGGTGACACAGAAATTATTTTAGAAGATGGTAGTGTTTCTCAGATTCGGGATATTGAATATATGAAAACTTTAAGTATATTGGGGTTAGATAAAAAATCTGGAAAAATAAAAAATTTTAAAGTGAATAATCTTTATAAAAGAGAGGTTAGTGAGACGTTAATGATAAAAACTACATCGGGTAAAAAAATAACAGTTACAAAAGATCATCCATTTTTTACAATAAACGATGAAAAATTTAGTAAAATAAATGCTAAAGATATTAGAAAGGGCATTTTTATTGCAACTCCAAGAAAATTGAATGTAATAGGTAAAAAACAATATTTGAATACTTTTGAAGAGCTTAGTCAAGATAAAACACTTATCATAGCAAATTCGGTAAGTCTTATGAAGAACATTAGAAAACGATTAAAAATATCAAGAAAGGAGATTTGTGAAAAGTTTAATTTTAATTTAGGGACTTATGATTCTTGGTATACAAAAAATAATATATCTCTACATAATTTTTCTAGAATATTGGGAAATTATGGTAAGAAGATTAATAATTATGAGGATAAAATTTCTTTAACTGGCTATTGCTCTGGATCTGTTGTTAATATTCCAAAATACACTAGTAAAGAACTTCTTGAATTGTATGGATTCCTTGTTGGGGATGGCAACCTGGATAATAGTGGTGCCAAGATAACAAATATTGATCAAGAGTTAAGAAATAGGATAAAATTTTTAGTGGTAAAATTATTTAATGTTAACACCACACAGATAGAAAAAAGGATTGATATAAATAAAATGGTAGTTAGATCGTTCTTTATTAATATTTTTGATTTTCCTTTAAAAACAAAATCATGGAATGTGAAAGTTCCAGATTTTGTTTTTAAATGTAGTAATGAAGAAATTGCTGGTTTTATTAGAGGGCTATTTGATTGTGATGGAACAGTCTCAAAAAATAAAAGGGAAATGAGTATAACGCTTGCTAGCGAAGATCTTATCAAACAATTACAAACATTATTTTTAAGATTTGGCATACATACTAGATATTCAGAAAAGATAAAATATGCTTCAAATACTGAACAGAAAATTAAAAGGGTTTATCACCATTTATCGATTTCCGGATATAATAACTTAAGTTTATTTGAAAAAGAAATTGGATTTAATTCGCAGCTTAAAAAAAGAAGATTGAGTAAGCATCTAAAGAATAGTAAACAGAATACAAATGTAGATATAGTCCCTTGCGGAGAACTTATTAGAACAATAAGAAAGAAATCTGGAGTTTCAGTTTCTAGAAGCATTCATAAAATGTTAGGGCCTTACGAAGTAAAAATGATACATCCTTCAAATAAGAAGTTAAAAGAAATCATTAAATTGTTAAAAAATAATAATATTGATGTGAGAGAGATGGAAAAAATATCCAAAATGGAGATTTTCTGGGATAAGGTTGTTTCTATTGATAAAATGAATAGAAAAGAAACCGTTTATGATCTGACAGTTCCTTATGCAAGTAATTTTGTTGCAAATGGATTTGTGATTCATAACTCAACAGCTATGAATATGGTTGGGGCGTTGGATATTCCTAGTAAGGGGAATATTTATTTGGATAGAAATAATATTGCGCATTTGCATGAGTCGGAGTTGGCGCAGATACGAGGTAGGAAAATTGGGTTTGTTTTTCAGACATTTAATTTGATTCCTACACTTACTGCAATTGAGAATGTTATGTTGCCGATGATTTTTCAAGGAGTTCCGATTGAGGAAAGGAGGGAGAGGGCTGGAGAGTTACTTTCTAATATTGGGATGGGACATAGACTGGATCATTTGCCTAGCGAGTTGAGTGGAGGAGAGAGACAGAGAGTTGCGGTTAGTAGGGCTTTGGCTAATGATCCTGAAGTTATATTGGCTGATGAACCGACGGGGAATTTGGATAGTAAGAGGGGTGAAGAGATTGCGGAGATGTTTCATCGGTTGAGTGATGAGGGGAAGACAATAATATTGGTTACACACGATGATGAGATAGCTAGTCATGCAGATAAGATTTACAAGCTTAAAGATGGGAAGATTGTGAATGGGAAGAAATCTTAGAAATAATTTTTTATTTTGTTGAATATTTTTATAAGTTGGTTTGATGAATAGTTGTAGAATTGTTTTATCTTGTTTATTTGGTAGTCTCTGATTGTTTTGGATTTATTGTTTAATAAGGTGGATTTTTCCTTGACCCATGTTTTTGCTTGGATAACTTTGTTGTTGTTATTTAGTTGATTTAGTTTTTCTTTTAAGTATTGTGTTGTTTTTTCATAATTGGTAGGATTTTCTTCTTTGATAATTCTAAACTGTTCGCTTGAGACAGCTACTCCGTCTGGATAGGCAAGTTCTAGAGATAAGATGTAATCTCCTGCTGGGATGTTGGTTGTAATAAATTCTTTTGTGTAGTTTAATTTATCCTCGATTAAAAATGTATCGCTTTGAGTTAGGATAGTATTGTCTTCGAGATCTTTAATTATATATTCGGCTGTGACATCGAATCTGATATTATCTGCGACTGGAATTAGGGTTATTTCACTTTTTAGATTGGTTCCAATTTCAAGTAGATTTAGTGGATTTTTGATGTTAATAAAAACATCAAACAAAATAGCATCATCTGAAATAACATCTAAGATTATTGGGATTTCATTTCCTAAGATATATATCGTTCCGGTGTATGTTCCAGGNNTTNNAGGNGNGANTAATCTAAAATTGAAAATCTTTTTTTCACGTGCTAATAATCTAAATGTTTTATCTAGAGGAGTATCGAATATTCCTTTGAGTCCTTTTATTTCTATGTTCATATTAAACCCATAGTTTTTTGTGTTTTCAAATTCTATGGATCTTTCTATAACCTTGTTAACTGTACTTATAACATTTATTTGAGTTTGGTTTATTTTAATTCGGTTTTGGAATCCTGGTATCTTTAAACTTCCAGGGAATGCTACTGCGCTAATGCTTCCTCCTCCAGTTGAACTACTACTAGCAGATGCAGGAGTCTCTTCAGAAGAATAATTACTAAATCCTGTTACGTCAAAAACAAATGTTCCTCCGGAATAACTAACTTCGGTGCAGATAGAATCTGGACAAACAACTCCGTCTTTAGTTGGCCTAGGATTGTCGAAGGTTAAACCTTCTAAGGTTATTCTAGCACTTTTGTCTAGATTTGATAATACATCTGAGTTTAAGTATATATTATTTGAACTGATTTCTATATTGGTATTAAAATCATTCATGGTGCTGATGTCTACTTCTTCTGTAAAGGTTATGCTTCCGACGGTTGGTATTTCTAGTACAAATTCTGGAACGCTGGCTAAATCGAGAAACTCGAATTCAGTGGTATCTCCAGAGAATTCACTACCATTGAATACTGTAAAGAAAGTTAGGTTGCTTGAACTGACTCTGTTTAGATTATCTGTGCAATTGACGCTCCAGTTATAGATTCCATTTGATAATTGATTTAATTCAAAAGTTGTATTTATTCCTTTGATAATTGTGGTATTTGTTTGGTTAATTGAATGTAAGAATATAAATGTGCAATTGCTGACTTCTTGAGTATCTGTAACATTTATTATGAATGTGACATTGCCATTATTGTTTCCTGAGTTGTTTAAAGGGCTCGATATAATTATTTCTGGTCCGTTCAGATCTAGCCCTATTGTTCTCGTTTGGGTGCTGTTAATATTTCCTAGAGTATCATTGATTGTAACATTATATTGGTAAGTTCNGTCGGTTAATGAGGTGAAGTTTACGGTTCGAGTACTATCTGTGAATGAGCTTGAGTTTGCGATAGTTCCGTTTGAGTAATATAGGTTGAAGGTTATTGTGTCTTCGTTTGTTTCAGTTATGCTGACATTTATGAAAACGTTTCCGTTAGTTTTGTTGGCCCGGTTTGCTAGAGTTACAGCGCCGTAATCAATATTTGGGTTGAGTGAGTCGATGAAGAACGTTATGTTTTCTGTCCAGTTCAAATTGTTTGATGTGTCGTTGGCGTAGAAGATTGCTGTTGTTGATCCTTGTTGCATTGTGGTGTTAGATGCTGTCCATTGAGTTTTTGAGGTTGAGAGGTTTGACATGCTTATGTTGTTTAGACCTCCGTTTAGGGTGTAGTAGACGTCTGACATTGCTGTTTCGTCTAGGGCTGTGACGTTGAAGTTGATTGTGGTTGTGGTGTAGGTTTGGTTTGCTGGGAGGTTGATGGTTAGGTTTGGAGGGGTGGTGTCTTGGAGGATAGATTGGACTTCTATATTTATGTAAGTTGTGTTTGTGTTTCCTAGGGTGTCGTTTGTGGTTAGTTCTATACTGTAGTTGCCTGTGGCTAGCGCTGAATTATTTTTTAATACTCCTCCAGAGATTGTTATATTAAAGGTAGTTGTCCAGTTTATTGCGAATGATTCTACTCCTGATCCTGCGTCTGTTGCGTTGATGTCGTGGCTTAATGTTTCGTTGGCAAACATTGTTTGATTTGTGAATTGGATTGCTGGAGCTATTGAGTCGATGAAGAATGTTATATTCTCGGTCCAGTTTAGATTGTTACTGGTATCGTTGGCGTAGAAGATGACAGTATGTGAGCCTTGGGACATGGTTGTGTTGGTTGCGTTCCATAATGTAGGAGAGGTTGAGATGTTGTTCATGCTGTAGTTTTTTAGACCTCCGTTTAGGGTGTAGTAGACGTCTGACATTGCTGTTTCGTCTGTTGCTGTTACGTTGAAGTTGATTGTGTTTGTGGTGTAGGTTGTGTTTGTTGGGGTGTTGATGGTTAGGTTTGGGGGGGTTGAGTCTGATGCTGTGGCTGATTGGACTTCTATGTTTATGTAAGTGGTGTTTGTGTTTCCTAGGGTGTCGTTTGTGGTTAGTTCTATACTGTAATTACCTGTGGCTAGTGCTGAATTATTTTTTAATACTCCTCCAGAGATTGTTATGTTGAAAGTGTTTGTCCAGTTTATTGCGAATGATTCTACTCCTGATCCTGCGTCTGTTGCGTTGATGTCGTGGCTTAATGTTTCATTGTTTAACATAGTTTGATTTGTGAATTGAATTGCGGGTGCTATTGAGTCTATGAACAAGGTTATGTTTTCTGTCCAGTTCAAATTGTTAGAGGTGTCGTTGGCGTAGAAGATTACTGTATGTGATCCTTCGGTCATGGTTGTGTTGGTTGCGTTCCAGTATGTTTTTGAGGTTGAGAGGTTGTTCATGCTGTAGTTGGTTAGACCTCCGTTTAGGGTGTAGTAGACGTCTGATATGTCCTCGTCGTCAAAGGCTGTTACGTTGAAGTTGATTGTTGAGGTGGTGTATGATTGGTTTGCTGGGAGGTTGATGGTTAGGTTGGGGTTGAAGTCTGTTCCGGCGACTGCCTGTATTTCTATGGCTCTTAAGTCGGTTATGTTTTCGTTTCCAGATGTGTCTTTGGCTGATGCTGAGTAGGTGTAGTTGGTTACTATTAGTAAGTCTGATGCGTTTCTTGATTGGTTGACGTATAATGACCAGTTTTGGGGGTCGTATTTTCTTAGGTTACTGGCGTAGAGTTGGTAGATTTCAACTGCACTAAGGGAACGGTTCCAGATCATTGGTTCGTCGATTGAGCCGTCAAAATAAATAGCTAGGTCGCCAAGTCTCCCAATACTTAAAGGACCAGGAGTGCTATCTATATCTCCACCAGTAGTCACAGCATCAGAACTTATCTCAGAACCATCTATATAACTTGTTAAAGTAGTAGAGTTATAAGTTACAACATAATGATACCATTGTCCTAATGTCACTGTATAAGCAGGTGATTTAGCTTGGTCT
This sequence comes from Candidatus Pacearchaeota archaeon, assembly GCA_002688875.1. Taxonomy (GTDB): domain Archaea; phylum Nanobdellota; class Nanobdellia; order Pacearchaeales; family GW2011-AR1; genus ARS1285. The sequence continues at coordinate 10,858 of NZDU01000007.1, forward strand.
CCACCAGAGGTAATTACAAAATATTTTAGTTTCTTACCTGATTCATCAGTTATACCCATACCATAACCACCATCTGAACCAGTATATTTCCCAATAATATAATCGTTCTGATTTTGAGCATCTGCTTTAAACCATGCTGCCATTGTTATTTCATCATTTGTTATATTTATACTACCCTCATTCCCCACATCAACATAATCATTCACTCCATCAAACTCAAAACTCCCACCATAATACCCACTAGAGTTAGCCAACATCCCCCCAACCCCTGTCCCATTATTCCCATACCCGCTTAGATCTACTGCTAGAGTATCATTCTCACCTAATGTTGAGATGTTGTCGAAGTTCATGAATAATACTAAAGAGTCATTCATTAAGGTGTAGTTGGTTCCGTTCCAATTCCATTTTACTTCGTCTAGATCAGTTGCTGATATTGAGATGTTGAATTCTAGGGAGGTGTTGGAGGTTTGGGTTGCGTTGGCTGGGGTCATTAAGGTGAAGTTTATGTCGGGAGGGGTTGTGTCTCCTGCTGCTTGGACTTCGATGGCTCTTAGGTCTGTTATGTTTTCGTTTCCTGATGTGTCCTTGGCTGATGCGGAGTAGGTGTAGTTGGTTACGATTAAGAGGTCTGATGCGTTTCTGGATTGGTTGATGTATAATGACCAGTTTTGGGGGTCGTATTTTCTTAGGTTTGAGGCGTAGAGTTGGTAGACTTCGTCTGCGGATAGGGAACGGTTCCAGACTATTACTTCGTCGATTGAGCCGTTGAATTCATTTGTTGCTCCATTATATGTAGAGCCACTTCCAATTCTAATTGGCTCTCCACCATTTTCCATTGCAACATAGTCTCCACCACTAAGATCTGCATCGTCTCTTTGGATACCATCAATATATAATTTTGTGGAACTTGTTGTACCACTTCCGTTATATACCCAAGATATATAGTGCCACTGATTTTTTGGAATGTAGAGACTTGCATTAGAAACCCTACGACCTACGTATGCACTAATAGATTTATCATACAATATTGCATCAATTCCTTCGTTAAAGAAACTTATAACATACTCAAAATCACTTCCGCCAGATTCTCCATACTTATCAAGTAGTCCAGCATGGGTTGTATCTGCTTTATTAATCCACATCGAGATTGTAAAAGGGAAATCATCTGTACTATTACCAAAACTTAAACTATTGCTATCTGTAGTATTAACATATCTATTGTTCTTTCCATCAAGATGCATGGCTCCTCCGTATTTCCCGCTGGAATTAGCGAAGAATCCAGATTGACTGGTTCCATTATTTCCTTGCCCGCTTAGATCTACCACTCTCGTATCATTCTCCCCTAATGTAGAGATGTTGTCGAAGTTCATGAATAATACTAGGGAGTCGTTCATCAAAGTGTAGTTGGTTCCGTTCCAGTTCCATTTAACTTCGTCTAGGTCAGTTGCTGATATTGAGATGTTGAATTCTAGTGAGGTGTTTGAGGTTTGGGTGGCGTTGGCTGGTGTTAGGGCTTGGAAGGTTATGTCGGGAGGGGTTGTGTCTCCTCCTGCTTGGACTTCGATTGCTCTTAGGTCGGTTATGTTTTCGTTTCCGCTGGTGTCTTTGGCTGAGGCTGAGTAGGTGTAGTTTGTTACTATTAAGAGGTCGGATGCGTTTCGGGATTGGTTGATGTATAAGCTCCAGTTTTGGGGGTCGTATTTTCTTAGGTTTGAGGCGTAGAGTTGGTAGACTTCGTCATCGCTAAGGGATCTGTTGAAGATTGTTAGTTCGTCTATTGAACCTCCAAAATATTCATTTGTAGCCACTCTCCTAATACCAATACTTACTGTTTCTGAATTGCTTATATCTACAGAAGAATCTGTAACTGCATTTTCCAACAATCCGTCAATGAAAATAGCGACGGATGTTCCGTTCCTTATTCCAACTACATGGTGCCAAACGCTGTCATTGATCTTTGTTGTTGCAGTAGCTGAAGGATTATTTGTCCCATCATAAAGAGCAAAACTAGGGACTCCACAACAAGACATAATTAGCTGATACCTTAATTCCTTAGTAACTATTCCATCTCCACTACTATGCACTCCAGTATTTGCTTTAACCCAGGTGGCAATACTGAAATTACCGGTGTTAAAATTCAAACTAGCTGGATTACTTAAATTAAGAAATTGACTACTCCCATCAAATCTAAAAGCCCCACTATATTTCCCCGAACTATTAGCTAATAATCCGCCTTTCCCAGTTCCATTATTTCCGTATCCGGAAAGGTCTACTGCACGAGTATCATTCTCCCCTAGAGTCGAGATGTTATCGAAGTTCATTAATAATACTAGAGAGTCGTTCATTAAGGTGTAGTTGGTTCCGTTCCAGTTCCACTTTACTTCATCTAGATCAGTTGCTGATATTGAGATGTTGAATTCTAGTGAGGTGTTTGAGGTTTGGGTTGCGTTGGCGGGGGTCATTAAGGTGAAGTTTATGTCGGGAGGGGTTGAGTCTCCTGGGGATTGGACTTCGATTGCCCTTAAGTCGGTTATGTTTTCGTTTCCTGATGTGTCTTTTGCCGATGCTGCGTAGGTGTAGTTGGTTACTATTAGTAAGTCGGATGCGTTTCTGGATTGGTTGATGTATAATGACCAGTTTTGGGGGTCGTATTTTCTTAGGTTTGAGGCGTAGAGTTGGTAGACTTCGTCATCGCTAAGGGATCTGTTGAAGATTGTTAGTTCGTCGATTGAACCATTGAAATAATAATTATCAACTCCGGCATAATTTCTACCTAAAACTATATTAGCGCCAGTAGTAATGCTCCCAGTATTTCCNGTTACATTAGCCTCTCCATTAATGTAAATAGTAGCTTGATTAGTTCCACCAGTATTATGGACAACTGTAACATGATACCATTGATTCAATGAGGTTGTTTGACTTTCAATACCAGTTCCTCCGCTTATCCAAACAAGTCTATCAGTCGTAGAAGATACCCAGTACAAGGCCCAACCATTATTCACCTCCCCAGGCCCAGTTTTACTAATAAGTGCATCAAAATCATTATTGTATCCTTTTTGATAAAACCACAAACTTACTGTAAAATTATTTGTCATATCCAAACTATCGCTATCACTAATATTCATATAATCATCCTTCCCATCAAAATCAAACGTCCCTCCGTATTTTCCACTAGAGTTAGCTAATAATCCATTGATAGCAGTACCATTATTCCCATACCCGCTTAGATCTACTGCTAGAGTATCATTCTCCCCTAATGTAGAAATGTTGTCGAAGTTCATGAATAATACTAGGGAGTCGTTCATTAAGGTGTAGTTGGTTCCGTTCCAATTCCACTTAACCTCGTCTAGATCCGTTGCTGATATTGAAATATTGAATTCTAAACTTGTGTTTGAGGTTTGGGTTGCGTTGGCTGGAGTCATTAGGGTGAAGTTTATGTCGGGAGGGGTTGTGTCTGCTCCTGCTGCGCAGACTGTGTTGTTAACTAAACTTCCCACTGGAATAAAAGAACCCGTTGTTAGACTGTTAGTACAATCTGTATAATTTATTTCTATAGAACCATTTGTAGTTACACCTGCAGTAACATTATAATTTCCTGTAGCGATTAACAAAGGGGAGGTCATATTTACCCTTGCACCATCTGCATAATATCCTGTTGCAGTGATATTAGTAGTTGTAGTTAGGTTGCTTGTTGAATTTAGATAAACTGATCCAGCGCCTCCATAACCCGCTGCGATATTGTTTATTGTTTTTTCGATATAAATAATATCNCCATGAACAGCTACCCTTCCACCACCTCCATCATCATTACCATCATATGAACTAACATTTAAATTACCTGAAACATTCACCACATTCCCTATAATTAAAATGCTTCCTGCAGCAGGCATTGTTGAAGTACCTCCCCCTCCATCCATCATAATATTTCCATCCATGGTAATATAACCTGGAGATTGTAATCTAATAGCACTTCCCCCACTATCTGTAGTTGATCCGCTTCCAAGACTTGTNGGATATATTGGGCTACCNTAGATAGCTACTTGACTCTGACCCAGACCACCATGCGATGCACCACTAGCGGTTCCAGGACCCAGATTAATTTGAAATCCTAATCTAGACCCCTGAATAAGTGAGTCAGATTCAGCAGTTATATTCCCACTAACATTAATCCAAACTCCTAATCCATTAACAGTTTGATTATAACAATTCTCTCTCGTAGCTTCATCCTTATCCGCATAGCAATCTCCATAAGCATATAATTTAGAACTGCTAGGAACGGTCAGACTACCTAAGATATTTGTAGTGTTTGTTCTAAATCCAATTTCACCATAATCCCCTCCCAACAATCCCACACTTCCGTTTACTACCCAGTCAGTCGGATAAGTATTATTTGTAAAAGTGAACGATCCTGCTGGGGCATCTCCTGAATTCATTTCAGTCTTTCCAGTAAATGATATATTTTCTCTATATTCAAATCTCAATCTCCCGCCGCCTCCATCATCATTACCTCCACTCCCACCTCCAGCATATATCTCCCCTATACCTTCAATTATATCTCCAATTATCCAGATACTTCCCCCAGCACCTAGGTATGAGGAACCCGCTAGAGGTTGAACAGTAATATTACCATTTAGGGTGACATTTCCACTAGCCTCTAACCTTACAACACCTCCTCCGGGACTAGATCCGCCGCCACTACCCATGGTCCTAGGTGCGGTTGCATTTCCATAAGAAGATAATCCATTCCCATCACCACGACCTGAATGAGTTCCTCCAAGAGTTTCTCCCCCACTCCCTCCGGGACCTGTTTTACTCATAAATCCATTTCTAGCATGAACGCTCCCTCCAGATTGAATATCAATATTACTAGCATTAACACTTATGTTTCCTGCTGATAAGTTACCTCCGGATTCTATACTAAAATTACCTGAAAGTTCTAAAGTGAAGCCGCAACCGTAGCTATTTCCAGAACAATTAGTGGTTCCATTATATAAACTTCCTCCGGATTTTATTCTTAGGTTATTTGCGTAGAAGATTCTGCCGTCTCGCATGTTGTGGATAGTTGTTATGTTACAAGTTGTTAAAGTGTCGCCTTGATCACAATCTGTTTGTCCGTACTCTAAACTGACACTTGTCTGTAATATTGGAGAGTAAAATGGATCAGTTAGATTGCCTGCGCTGAATCTATAATCGGGCAAGATATTTGTGGTAGATGTTTTTATATCAAAACCGTTGAATGGAGAGATTACTGATTGATAAGGTAGTTGGTTCCAGTTGTTTCTTCCTTGGATGTATAATGATTTTATTTCGTCGGCGGATATGGAACGGTTCCAGATTGTTAGTTCGTCGATTGAACCGTTGAACCAAGCATTTCCATCAAAATATCTTCCAATATTAATAGTATTGGAACCAGTGATACTTCCTGATTCACTACTAATATTAACAGTATCAGTTTCAACTCCATCAACATATAGGGTTGCAAGATTATCTCTGTCAAATTCAACAAATATCTGTCTCCATTCTCCGTTGGCGACAGATGATGCACCACTAAAAGAAAAGGTGGTGCTTCCTATGATAATAGTAGGAACTCCTAAGTTTAAAGCCAGTTCATATTCAACGTTCTTTTTAGATATTATTCTCCTATAATATGCACCATGGTTTGTTGCATCACTTGTCTTTATCCAAGCCCCTATTGTAAAATTAAGAGTGCCCATCTGTAAACTACCAGCATTATCAACCTCAACATAATCATCCTTCCCATCAAACACAAAACTACCCCCATAATAACCCGACGAGTTAGCCAACATCCCCCCAATCCCCGTCCCATTATTCCCTTCCCCACTCCAATCAACAGCCAAAGTATCATTCTCCCCCATTCCTGATTGATTATCAAAATGATAATAGCCAACTAATCCATCACTCGCAACTAAAGTCCCATTATAAGTATCATTATATCCTCTCGAAACATCCCATTCTCCAAGTCTTAGTTCTAATGTGCTTCCTAAAGTGGTTTGGAAGTTGTCGGTTGTTACATTAATTGTGTTGTTTCCTGATGTGATGTTGAATTGTTTTAGTGTTTGAGTTCCTTGGGATTTGAAACGAGTTGATTGGTTGTTGTAGATGTCTGAAACTTGTGTGGCTGTTAGTGAAGTGTTGAAGATCATTACTTCGTCCATTGAACCACCAAAATAATTCGATAATCCTGCTGAACCACCAAGGGTATTTCTTGTTCCTGGATCAGCATCAAAAGTTGTTTGACCCCATGAGGGAGTTCCTGATGCTGATTCATTTACTCCATCAAGATATATTATTATATCATCATTAGCAATATCTATTACCCCTACTATGTGATGCCAGTCAGAATCTGTAACTGTAGTTGAAGTAGATTTAGACTGAAAACTATCTTCTGAATCAGCCCTTCCTCCGNCCCTTATCGTATCATCTGCTTGATAATCCATAAANACTTTTGANCTAGTTCCNNNTATTGTTAAATCTATGAATGTGTCTCTTGCTCCAGAGATATTTCTTTTTACCCATGCCGAGAAAGTCATACCACTAGCCCCACCAAGATTAGCAGATGTTGCATCAGGAATATCAACATAATCATCAATTCCATCAAACACATTACAATCTCCATATAAACAACTAGAATTATGTGTAACCCCACCTATCACAGTCCCATCATTATTATTATTTGTATAATCATAAGTAATATTATTCTTATCAGTATGATTAATATCAAAAGGCCAATAAGCAACTAGGTTGTTGAATGGTGCGTCGGTTGAGATTGTTAGATGAGTGAAGTTGTTTTCTTGAGTTGTGTTTGTAAGGGTTTCATCACTTCCTGTGAATTCGCTGATGACTAGAGTTGGATCTACGATGTAATCGAATTCTACGGTTCCTATGATTTCTAAATCGAATGTATCTTGGAATTNGTCTATCNGGNAGNTNNGTTAGGTAAAGTTTGTACCANCTTGCTTTTGAGATATTATTGAATCTCATTAATTCTATNNTTTGGTCTTTTTCNTANACTATGACTTCTGANANATCTGTGGTATCTGCGTTTCTTGCGAATAGGGTGATATCGTTTTCGTTAGTTAGGTTTTTTTCGAAAGTGATTCTTACGAATTCTCCGTTGTTGATTGGTTTGCTCCAAATGTTGTCTTTTTCTTTAACTTCTTCATAAATATCTTCAATGAAAGTTCTGTTGCTGTCTAGATGTTCTGCCTTGGTGATGTATATTATTTCATAGACTTGGTCGCTTAAATGTGGGACTATCCATTCTATGTAATCTATGATTCCGTTTTCATCTAGATCGTAGGAATCGAAACCGGTGATTCGTTTGGTTGTTATTAGTTTTTCGCCGTCATGAGCCTCCTCGTTCCAGATTAATCTGATTTGGTTTTTATTTGTGAATCCTAGACTTTCATCGATTAGACTGAATGCTAAAACTTCTTCGTAGTGGATATCATCTGGACCTGAGATAGTAACTTCTTTTCCGTTTGATAAGGGTTTTTCAAAAGCTTGAGGGGCTTCCGTTGTGTATTCTATGGCGATTATTTCTACNTCTNCTACTACTGGTTCTAAGTTTAAAATCTTGCCTTCGGAATTTGTTGAAGTTTCTATGTCTTCTTCTAANATAGCGTTTCCAGTTATTGTTGGATTGTTGATAGTTAATTCAGTTAGGGTTAAAATTAAATCATTTGTGATTCCAAGCCATTTAAATAATGCGTCTAAAAATCCTTCNTTGTCTTCAATNCCTTCTTNTTCTAAAAGTTCGAGAAGCTCGTTACGATCCATGTTTTTGATTAGTTCTTGATAATCTTCAAAATCTTTTATTGCTTCGTCTACTTCATTGCCTTTCTTTATAACGATGTCTTTGGCCTCTATAGGTAGAGCTATTTCTGTGTTTTGATTTTTTTGTTTGTTAACTTCTATTGTTTGTAGCCATTTCACGGGCTTACCAATGACTGCTTTGTAGTGTTTTTTGTTTGATGTTGCGGAACCGGTTCCTGTTTTATCTCCAGATGGATCGGATTCTCCGAATCCTAATTTGGAATCGATGTTGGGTGAACCCTCTCCTTTTGAATCTGTTGAAGATCCAATGCCTTCTCCTTGATCTTTGGTTTCGCCTGTTCCATCCTTATCAGTATCAGATTTGTCGGAATCTGTGAGCGCTTTATCCTTATCAGTTTCCTGAGTATCAACGTCACTAGTGATTTCAATTAATTTATCATCTACTTCCTTGCTTGTAAACTCTCCGATGATTATATCTCTATATTTTATTTCTATCGTGAAATCTTTTTCTAAGTCAATATCTAAGTTGAGGGCGATTATTGTTTCTTCAATATCTAGGAATTCTTCTCCAAAACCATATTCTGAATCAAAATAATTTGTTCTTATTCTTATTTCATCTCCAGAAAATCCAACTTCCAATACTGAACTATCTAAGGTTTTGCTTTCTGTGTAGACGCTTCCCTCTTCTACATAAATTTTTTCGTTGTTCCAAGGATATGTGAATGGTTTCTCAAAAGAAGTAGTTCCTTTAATTTTAGTTAGTTCGATTTCTTCTTCAATTGCTGGAGATGTTTTTTCTTTATCTTTTATATTTGTTAATTGTGAATCTTGATTATTTTTTTGTTGGGAATCCTTTACTTCAGATTTTTCAGAATCTATTTCAGGAGAGGGTTTTCTTCCGAGTAATCTATCTAAAAAGTCTTTGAAATTCCATGTTGCTAGTCCTGTGATAACTTTTCCAGTAATTTTGCCAAAGGTTAAATCTTCGCAAATGTTTCCGATTCCATCATTGTTGGAATCTTGCTGACCCGGATTTTCGATAAATTGGCAGTTATCAAATTCGTCTAATACTCCGTCGTTATCATCATCTAAATCGCAAGCGTCTCCTCCGCCTAATCTGTCTGTGTCTTCTTGTTTGAAATTTTTGATTAAAGGGCAATTGTCATTTATGTTTGAGATTCCATCGTTATCTTTATCTCCGTCACAACTATCTCCTATTCCATCATTATCAATATCTTCTTGGTTATTTTCTATAAGTGGACAGTTGTCAATGTCGTTATTAAAACCGTCTTTATCTACATCTTCATTTGGATCTAGATTCTCTACTGGAATTTTCTTGACAGATTCTAAATTTAATTCGAAATGTACTTCAGGATAAGATATTTTTTCTCCGATGATACCAAATCCTTTACCTGAGTTAACTAATTCTTTTCCGAATAGATAGTAATTGCCTTCTGAAATTGGTCCGGTTCCTATGTCCTTAAGAATATATCTTTTTTGAGTGTCATCTTGTTTAACAATAATCTCTGTTTCTAATGGAAGTAATTCGCCCGAATTTAGGAGGATGTTTATTTCTTCATTATTGGAATCAAATGTTGTTGACTTAGCAAGACCTAATGCATTTACCTCTCCTAGGTTAAATAATGTAATAAAGAGTAGGAAAATTGTGATTAGGAATATTAATAGAGCTGGATGTATTTTTTTAGGATTTGCAAATAAATCTTTTCTACTTACTATTTTTGTATTTTTATTTTTCATTGTTTTTTACCTCCTTCTCCAATCCAATAATGTAATTTGGCTATGCCTACAGGCCTGATTCTGATTAGTTCTGCTCCTTTAAGTTCAGCAAGGGCTACGGCAACAGTATTTCTAGAAATCTTAAGAATGTTGGCTATCTCTACAATGGTAAGCCCATCGGTGTTCTTTTTGAGAATATTTATTACTAGCCTCTTTTTTTCTTCTCTCATATTTGTGCATTAATGATTAGTTTTTATGATTATTGTTAAGGATGAGCATTAATGCTCAAAATAATTGGGAAAAGGGCTTTTTATATGTTTTGGAATTTAAGAAAGTTGAGATAAATGATTGAAGATGATTGAAATTGGTAAATTATAGAAAAGCTCTCAAAATTTGTGATATTGTTTGGTTTGATATGTCAGAAGTTTTTGTCATATTTAATGTGTTAGAGGGGTGTAAAAGAAATCTAAGTTGGTTTTGGCCAGGTTTTTAGAGGGATTGGAAGAGGATGTGAAAATAAAAAACCCGCCACTCACTTCGTTCGTTCCGCAGCACATCGAGAATTTTTAATTCTCGAGCATGTCAACTCTGGCGAGTTGCCATAAGCTGCGGGGTATTTTAACCTTCAACTTAATGTGCCCCTCCCCTCGGAGCAAGCTCCCGGGGTATAAACCCAGTTGAAGGAATTAAGGAATCACTAAATATGGGAGATCAAATTTTATTATTAATAAACATATCAACTAATTCTTCTGTTGTATAAACTGAAACTAAAAATTGTTCCTTTAAATGTTTATCATTTGACCAAATTGAGGCATTTTGAGATATAGCTAATGCTAGAAAGTCTGCATCATTTTTATCTGAAATTAAATTAATAGATTTTTCTAGAAAATCTTCATATGATAGAACATTAAAGAATTCTATTAATTTTTCAATTTCTTCTTTCCCTGTTGTAAATTCATATTCTGATAAATTAGCTTTAAACATACAAGTTGATTTATACTTGTTAAGTTCTGATTTGATAAATTCTGGTGCTAGAAATTGTGTTTTCATATGGTGAAATAAATATGCTGAAATTGATTTTGGATTTAAGATGGAGAATAAGGCATTGGTGTCTAAGACTAGTTTCATCTTAAGTATTCTTCTTTTTCCTCTGCAGAAAGTTTTGAGATTAATTTTTCCTTAACTTCTGGCGAAACTTCTTTAATGATATCTTTAAACCTCTCTTTTTTTACTTTTCTCCCTAATTCGATAGACCATTCAGTGAGATCTTGCTCTTCTTCAGAATTGAATTTTTTAAGTAGAAAATCTCTTAGCAATTCTCTTTTGAGAAATTCTTGTAATTCCTTAGATTTTTCTGGATTCGCATCTAGTTCTTCCTTTAATTCATTTGGTATGTCTATTGATATTTGTGCCATACCCATTAATAGTGAAGAGATTATATAAGGTTTTTTATTTTGTATAGAGATAGATTTAATGGTTCTTTTCTATTTGATTGTTAGAAACTTTGGAGGTAAATTATTTAAATCTCTTTTTGAATCTAATCTAGTGTTAAAATGTTAAAAGATTTATTTTTGTTATCAGTGAATAATATTAGGAGAAGAAAGCTTAGAAGTTGGTTGACTATGATTGGGATTTTTATAGGAATTGCGGCTGTGGTTTCTTTGATTAGTTTGGGGCAGGGATTGCAGACGGCTGTTACTGGGCAGTTTGCTACGCTTTCTAGTGATAAGCTGACTATTCAGAATTCTGAGACTGGGTTTGGACCTCCAGGAAGTACGGTGGTGGTGAAGTTAAATGATCATGATGCAGATGTTGTTGGTAGGGTTAGAGGAGTTGAGGAAGTTGTGCCTAGATTGGTTAGAGTGGTTAAGGTAGAGTATAATGATGTTATAAGTTTTAATTATATTGGGGATGTAGCTGAAGAAAGCGAGAAGATGAGGATTATTTATAATGCGTTAAACTTAGAAATTGAATTTGGTAGAGAGTTGAAGAGGGGGGATAGGGGTAAGGTGGTAATAGGGCCGAATGTTGCAAAGGGTGATGTGTTTGGTAAGAAGATAGAAGTTGGTAAGAAGATTAATATCCAAGGTAAGGATTTTGAGGTTGTTGGGATTATGAAAAAGGGAAGTAGTTTTCAGACTAATGATGTAGTTATAATGTTGAATGATGATATGGAGGAATTGTTGGGAATAGATAATGAAATTGATTTAATGATTGCTCAGATTGATAAGAATGTGGATATTGAGGAAGTTGCTGAGAAGATTGAGTATGCTTTGAGGAAAGATAGGGATTTGAAAAAGGGCGAGGAGAATTTTGCGGTGCAAACGCCTTTGCAGTCGATAAGTACGGTTAATCAGACTCTTTCTATAATTAATCTTATAATTGTGGGCATTGCTTTGGTGTCTTTGGTTGTTGGAGGGATTGGGATTGCGAACACGATGTATGCTTCGGTGTTGGAGAGGAAGAAGGAAATTGGGACGATGAAGGCTATTGGGGCTATGAATAGAGATATACTTACTATCTTTTTAATTGAGTCGGGGTTGTTGGGGTTTGTTGGGGGGCTGATAGGGGTTTTGATTGGGGCAGGTTTGGCGGTGGGATTGAGTGGGGCGGCAAACGGATTTTTTGGAACTCAACTTATTACAGTTAATCTTTCTATTCCATTGATGGTTAGTGTTTTATTATTTTCGGGAATTTTGGGGATTATTTTTGGAGGTATCCCCAGTTATCAGGCGAGTAAATTGAAACCAGTTGATGCGTTGAGGGGTTAGAAGAAAATGAATAAAAATATCCTCGTTCGCTTCGCTCACTTCGCAGCAAACTGCGGGATATTTTTAAGCTCCAACTGGTTGCGCCCCACCACCATTAGAACAAGTTCCAGAAGTATTAAACCCAGTTGGAGCAATAAATGTAATATTAAGATAAAATGATAAATGATTATTTTACAATAGCAGGGAGAAATCTTAAAGTTAGAAAGACTAGGAGTTTGTTGACGGTGTTGGGGATTTTTTTGGGGATTGTGACTATTTTTGTTTTGATGAGTTTGTCTTTGGGGTTGAGGGAATATGTTAATGAAGAATTTGAGAAACTTGGAGGGGATAAGTTTTTTGTGCAACCTAAAGGGCAGGCTGGACCGCCTGGGGCTAGTGGGAGTGCGGTTGAACTTACGATTAGAGATGTAGAGGTTGTTGAAAAGATTAGAGGAGTAGAGGAAGTGGCGCATTTTACTGTGGGGAATACAAAAATAGAATATAAGGATCAAGAGAGGTATTATCTTACGTTAGGTGTTCCTACAGATAGTAAGAAAAAGTTTGATTTGGTTTTTGAGACTTTTGGGTTGGGAGCCGATGATGGGAGGATGTTGAAGAAAAGTGATAAAAGGAAGGCGATGGTGGGTTATAATTATAGGCATAGGAATTTATTTAATAAGCCGGTTAATGCTGGGAATAAAATAGAGTTGAATGATATTGAGTTTGAGGTTGTGGGAGTGTTAGAGTCTGTTGGGAATCCTGCTGATGATCAGCAGATTTATGTTAGTATAGATGATTTTAAAGAATTGTTTGATAGTGGAGATAGGGTAGATTTTATAATGGCGCAGGTTAAAGGTGGAGAGGACATCAATAAGGTTGCTGAAGATGCTGAAAGAAAATTGAGGAAGCATAGGGATGTTGATGAGAAGACTCAGGATTTTAATATTTCCACTCCAGAGGAATTGTTGGCTACGTTTAGTGTGGTGTTGAATGGGATTACGGGCTTTTTGTTGATAGTGGCTTTGATTTCGGCAGTTGTTGGGGGGATTGGAATTGCTAATACTATGTATACTTCGGTTTGGGAGAGGAAGAAGGAAATTGGGACGATGAAGGCTATTGGAGCGAGGAATAAAGATATTTTGGGGATTTTTGTTGTTGAAGCAGGGATTTTGGGATTGGTTGGGGGTTTGATAGGGGTGGGGATTGGGATTTTGATTGCTAAGGGAATTGAGTATGTTATAACGGTTTATGTTGGAGCCAATTTATTAAGGGCGAGTATGAATATTTGGTTGATAGTTGGTTCGTTGGCTTTTGGGTTTATTGTTGGATTGATAAGTGGTTTTCTTCCTAGTTGGCAGGCGAGTAAGCTGAAACCGGTTGATGCGTTGAGATATGAGTGAGGAGTTGATTGGTAGTGGACTTTTGCATTTTATACTTAAAAGTCCCCTAACTGAACTTTTGCCCATCCCTTTTAATTACACAGGGCCCCCACTTAAAACGCAAAAGTTCAGTGGTAAGAAGGTTTTTAAATTAAAGAAAATAGTTAATATTGAGGTGATGAAATGAAAAGTTTGTTTTTGTTTAGTTTTGTATTTGGGTTATTTTTGATTTCGGGGGTTCTTGCATTGTATATTGAGGATGAGAATGGGTTGAATGCAGGGAATGCTATTAGAGTTAAGGAAGTTGTTATGACTCCTGAGAATTTAGTTCCTGGAGAACCGGCTATTCTTGATGTTCTTTTAGAGAATGGGGGGGATTTATTTGTGGATAATATTAGGGTTAAGTTGGGTTTACCCTTGGTGATTAATTTTTATAGGGATGTAGATAAGGTTAAGATATCGAGGTTAGATTCTGGAGAGGGTAAGAAGGTTAGTTTTAGTATAATTGCTTCTCCTTCTGCGAGTGAAGGATTGTATGAGGGGAATTTGAAAATAGAATATATTACTCATTTTGGTACTTCAGCTATTAATGTGGGAGATAATCAAGAAGATAATTATACATTGGGATTGATTATTAAAAGTGAGCCGGATATTTTTGTTCAATTGGAAAATAATGAGATTTATTTGGGTAATAAAATTGGAGAGATTGGAGTTAAGTTTGTTAATAATGGGTTGGCAGATGTTAAGTTTTTGACTGTTCGGCTAGAGGATAGTAAGGATTATGATGTCGTTGATGAGAATATAAAATATATTGGAGATTTGGATAGTGATGATTTTGATACTGCGAATTTTAGATTAAATGTTAAGAGTGGAAAGAGGGAAATTGCTTTGCCTGTTAAGATTAGCTATAAGGATAGTCTGAATGAAGATTATGAGGAGGAGATTGATTTAGTTTTGGAGATGCGGACTGCTAATGAAATGGGGATCGAGAATAATACTAATAATTATATTGCTCTTGTAGTGATTGCCCTTGTTGTTATTGGGTATTGGTGGTATAGACGGCGTAAAAAGAGAAAGCACGGGCATGCTCGCCATGGGCAACACCATAAGCCTTCTCATCGAAGGGTGTAATTTCCGCATCATAATAAAAATCCCCTTGTCCGCTTTGCTCACTTCGTAGGGTATTTTTAAGCTCCAACTGGTTGTGCCCCACCACCTCGAAGCAAGCTCCTAGGTATTAATCCAGTTGGAGCAATAAAACTTAAATAGTAATTTCTGAAGTGTTTAGATATGAAGAAATTGTTTAGTTTTATTGTGTTGGTATTTTTGGTTTTTGTTTCGGTTACTTTTTTAATTGATGGGACGAGTGCTTTAGTTATTGATTCTGTGAGTGTTGCTAATGAGATCGTTCCTGGGGGGACAAGTAGAGTAAGTATTGGGTTGGAGAATGATGGGAATGAAGATGTGGAGGATGTTAGTGTGAATTTGGATTTGACTGATGTGCCTTTTGCTCCGTTCGATTCTTCGAGTGAGTATGGGATTGATGAAATTAGGGAAGATAAAACTAAGTATGCGGAGTTTGAGATAATTGCTTTGAGTAATGCTAAGTCTGATATTTATAAAATTCCTGTTGAGATTCAGTATAAGGACTTGGAAGATGATGAGACTAAGATTAAGAGAAGTTTGATAAGTGTTGTTGTTAGTTCGAAGCCCATAATTGATGTGGATGTTGAGGGATGGTATTTGAAAAACGGAGAGAATGATGTTAGTTTTAGGGTTACGAATAAAGGATTGAGTGATGCTAAGTTTTTGGAAATAAATGTTGAAGGGAGTAGGCATGCAAGTGTTCTTGGTTCAAAATCTCATTATATTGGTGATGTGGATAGTGATGATTTTGATTCGGTAGATGTTAAGATTTATTTTGATAATGAGATTGGAGATAATGTTGTGATTCCAGTTAGTGTTTTTTATAGAGATAATTTGAATAATGAGTATAATGAGATTGCTAATGTTCGGTTTAAGGTTTATACGCAGAGTCGGGCTGTCGAGTTGGGGCTTGTTGAGAGGAATAATACTGTTGGTTATGTTGTGGGGATTGTGTTTGTTGTTATTTTGTTTTATGTTTATAGGAAACTTAGAAAGAGGGCTAGGGAGAAAAAGGCGAGGAAGGATTAATTGGCTAGATAAATGTTTATAAACCTATTTTAATTTTTTAGTGATAAGATGAAGAGGTGTATTTATTGTAAATGTGATTTGAATGAGAGTAGTGTGATAGATTTTTGTGATCGGTGTGGGAAGGGAGCGTTTGGGGAGAAGATTTTTAATGCGATTGTGCAGAATATGAGTGAGGCGGAGAAGAGAGGGGATTTGGAGCAGGGGATTTAATATACTCCACTAGAAGTGGTGGGAGTATCTGTGTTATCAATGGCATTCATATAACCTTTCTCGTTTGCTAATGTAAATATTTGTTCTCTAGTCATTTTTACTGACATCATTGGATAATCGTCGAATGGAAAAAGCAACTCAATATCTCTTTCTTCAATAAACTCCCTTAGTTTTGATTTGTTTGAAGAGAACTCATGCGGAGCTGCGCCTTCATAGTCTAATCTTACAACAGCTATGACTGTATATGAATCTTTAGGATTATCTTCTATAAATCTTTCGAATTCTGGGCTAAGCACAGGAACTTTAGGATCTTCCATTATCTATTTAATTCTATTCATGTTATAAAGATTATGGCAATTATTTTACCATTAAGAAACCTTTAAAAACATACTATTTCTATAAATTTTGAGGGGTTTAGATTAATGGCTATTGTGCTTGAAGGAAAATGCTTAAACGGAAAAATAAACGAGATCATGGGAAGGTTAAACTTAGTAATTACTTTGCGGAGTTTGAGAAAGGTGAGAAGGTGAGTGTGGTTAGGGAGTTGAGTCAGACGCCTAAGTTTCCTAAGACGCTTCAAGGAAGGACAGGGGTTGTTGACAGTAAGAAGGGTCGGTCGTATGTAGTTAAAATTAAAGATTTGAATAAGGAAAAGGAATATATAATCCATCCTGTTCATTTAAAGAAGGTTAAATAAAATGATACTTGATAGAGAGCCGTTGAATATGAGTGAAGTTTCTGAAATATTGAAAGATATTGATGATAGTGATAAGAAGGAAGAGATTGAGTTGTATTTGAAGAAGTTTTTGAAGGCGAAGCCTGGTCAGGCTAAGAAGATAAAGGAAGGGTTGGAGGAATTGGATTCATTGAAAATAAAAAGAGAGCATATCGTTAAGATTGTTGACTTGTTGCCTAGTGATGTGAGTGATCTTAACAAAGTGTTTACAGATGTGAGTTTGAGCGAAGATGAAACAAATAAAATCCTTGAAATTGTTAAAAGTTCGAAGTAGGTTTGAAAATGGAAAAGGAAGAAAAAGCGATAATATTAGACTATTTGCCGTATGGTTATCCGTTGGATAAGAAAATGATGCCGGTAGCTCAGGCTATAGGAGTTAATTTTTTAACATTGTTGCAATTGATTCCTAGGAGAGGGATGAAGCTGGATATTAAAGAAGAAGTTTATATTGGAGAGGGGAAGAGAGATAAGATTTATTTTATTCAGGGCAGGTTACATGATAGTAAGTTGACTGAGACTGCGAAGATGGAGTTGGAGGAGTTTATTGGGAATATTATAGGAAAGGATCCTGAGAAATTTTTGAAGTTTTTTAATACCGCTGAAGCAATAAATACTAGGCTGCATCAGTTTGAGCTTTTGCCCGGTTTTGGGAAGAAGCACACTGAGGCCATCTTGAGTGAAAGAGATAAGAAGCCATTCGAGTCCTTCGAAGATCTGAAGAAACGAGTTGCAAACCTGCCAGACCCTAGAAAAGCTATTGAGAAACGGCTTTTTGAGGAGATTATTGGTAAGGAAAAATATCTCTTATTCTCGAAATAGGCTAGGATGTTGTTTTAGGTGTAGAGCAAGTAAAAGTACTAGGAAACTTTAAAAAGGCTTTGCGTTAAGAAATAAGATGGAACAAGAACATAAACCAGAGAAGAAAGAATATGCGTCGATAGTTAGAATTTTGCAGACGGACATTCCTGGGAATAAGAAATTGTTAGTTGGGTTGACTTATATTAAGGGGGTTAGTTGGACGGTTAGTAATGCTGTTTGTAAGATTCTGAAAATTGATCCTGCTGTTAGAGTTAGTGAGTTAAGCGAGGAACAAATTGCTAAGATAACTGAGTTTTTGAAGAATCCTAAACTTCCGGAGTTCTTGATGAATCGTAGGAATGACTTTGAGAGTGGAGAGAGTTCGCATTTGATTACTAATGATTTGGATATTAAGAAAGAGTTTGATATTAGACGTCTTAAGAAGATTAGGAGTTATCGTGGGTTGAGACATGCTCTTGGGCATCCAACTAGGGGGCAGAGGACTAAGGCTAATTTTAGATCGAAGGGTAAAAGGAAAGCTGTGGGGGTAAAGAGTAAGAAGAGTAGGTAAGATGGAAAGAAGATTATATCAAAAGGTTATTTTAGGATTAGCTTCATTGGCTGTGGTTGGAATGGTTGGTCGAAATGTAGTTCATACTTCTCGTTTACAAAATACAGTTCCTTACCCAGGAAATTGGGAGGGAGAAATTGAGGGTCAGAAAGTTATTTTGGATAGAAAATATGGAGATCGAGATCATAGAAGAACTTACTTAAATGTAAAAGATTCTAAATCTGAGGATTTTTTAAGTGCTACTTATGTTGATGAAGGCAATGAGGGAGTTTTAGATTATTTTAATAATTTGCATCAGGAGATGTCTGGAGATTTTTCAGTAAATGAAGTAGTTAGAGATGGGTGGGATATTGAGGTGGCAGATCAAGAAAGATATAATAATTTGTTAACTAAAATAGCAGAAGTAAAATCTAGGAAAAATGAAAAAGCAAAGTAAAAAATATTCAAAGCCAAGGAGACCTTTTGATAAGGCGAGAATAGATGAAGAGAATACTTTGAGAGAGAAATATGGGTTGAAGAATAAAAAGGAGATTTGGAAGGCTGATGCGGCGATTGGGAGGATAAGGAATCAGGCGAAGGGGTTGATTACGGCCAGTGAGGAAGAGAAGCAGGAGTTTGTTGATAGATTGCAGAAAAGGGGTTTTAGTGTTGAGAGTATTGCTGGGGCGTTGGCGTTGAATAAGGAAGATATTTTGAAGAGAAGGTTGCAGACTATTGTGCATGTTAAGAAGATAACTACGACGGCTAAGCAAGGGAGACAGTTGATTACGCATAAGCATATTGCGATTGGAGATCAGATTGTTAATATTCCTAGTTATCATGTTGGGTTGGAAGAAGAAGGGATGGTTAAGTCAGATATTGTTTTGAAGATTAAAAGTCCTGAGAAAAGTAAGGTTGAGAAGATTAAGGAAGAGGTTGAGGAAAAGGTCGTTGGAGAGAGTGAAAGTGAAGAGAAAAATGAAAATTCTGAAAATCTTGAAAGCTCACACAATGATAATGAGAGTGAGTCTAGCGATGAAGAGAGTGGATCGTCAGGCCCTGAAGATGTAGGAGATACCAAGACAGAGGATGAAGGGGTAGATGAGAAAGAAGTTAAAGAGGAAAATATTGAGGAGAACAAAGAATAATGGCAGATAAGGAAGAAGCAAAAGTTGAAGAACAAGAGGATGTTCAGGAAGAAGTAAAGGAAAAATCTAGTGAAGAGAAGATGGATAATAAAATAGAATCAAAAGATAAAGAAGACAGAAAAGATGAAAGGAAAGATATAAGGGATGTTAAGAAGAAGAAAGAAGAGAGGATTGGAATACTTAATATTTATACAACTTTTAATAATACTATAATGAATCTTACGGATATGAGTGGGAAGAGTTTGGCTAAGTTTTCTGGGGGGCAATCGACTAAGCAGGATAGGTTGAAGGCTAATCCGACTATTGCTATGTTTATTGCTCAGAAGATTGTTGAAGAGGCGCAGGATAATGGGATTACGGGGTTTTATGTTAAGATAAGGGCTAGTACGGGGCAGAATAATCCTGGGCCTGGGACGCATGCGGCGATTAAGTCTTTGACTCGTGCGGGATTTAAGATACTTAGTATTATGGAGACAACTAGGATTCCTAGGGGTGGGCCAAAGAAGAAAGGTGGGAGAAGGGGGAGGAGGGTTTAGGATGGAGTTTGATGAATTTTATTTACTATTAGTAGAAGGATTGGATGAGAATGTAGTTGATGCTAATACTAGAAAAACGGTTAGACAAATATATGATGAGATTGATAAAAGAGATTTAGATGAAACCCAAGTTAGAAATTATTCTGCAGTTTACCAAGCTTGTTTTTATGCTGGATCTGATAAAAGGGGAGATAGAGCACTTATTGATGAATCAAGAAATTTTATTGAAATGTTGCCTTTAATAAGTAATAATGGTAGAAATATGTTTGAGGCAGGAGTAATAGCAGGTGAATCCCTTTCTTATAGGAAGAGGCAGAGAAGAGCATAACTTTAAAAACTAAATTCAATAAAAATTAAGATGATAAAGATACAAAATAATGATAAGGAACGAGGGAAGTTGAGTTTTGTTAGTGATATGAGCGTTAGTGTTGCTAATGCGATTCGTAGGAGTGTTGTTGAGATTCCTATAATGGCTATTGATGAGGTTGAGATAACTAAGAATGATTCGGCGTTGTATGATGAGATGTTGGCGCATAGGATAGGGTTGATTCCTGTTGAGACTAAGGGGAATAAGGAAGTTAAGTTTGCGTTGAAGGAGAAAGGGCCTAAGATAGTTTATTCTAGTGATATGAAGCCGAGTACAGGGGTTGATTTGAAGATTCCGATTGTTATTTTGGATAAGGAGCAAGAGGTTGAGTTGGTTGGTGAGGCTAGATTGGGGAAGGGTGTTGAGCATGTTAAGCATTCTCCTGGATTGGTTTATTATAAACATGATCTTGATGATGAGATTTTGGATTTTGTTAGGGTGGATGAAGAGGGCAAGATTGTTATTGATGAGGAAGATTTGGTGAATAAGGGGTTGAGTGAGGATAAGATTAAAAATATAAAAAGTGTTAAGGAGATTAATAACATAGTTTTTAGTATTGAGAGTTGGGGACAGATAGATGTTCGTGAGATTTTTGTTGGTGCTGTGGATGTTTTGCAGGGTAATTTGAAAGAGTTGGATAAAGGGGTTAAGTAGGTTTGGTGTTTTTGTAGGGATTATTTAATTGGTTAGCGGAAGATTTATAAAGTTGTTCTATATTCTCATATTAATATGTGCGAGGCGTTATCCCTTGGATAACGCTGACGCATCTCTTATTTTCTTCTTCTCATTTAATTCGCGGATTAGTTTGTTAAGATTTATAGAAAAATCACAAGCCTTTCTTAGTTTATAAGAAGAGGTTCTTCTAAAAAAAGCATTCCCTACTTTTTTCTTATACTCTTCTCTCACCGTTTTTAATATTGGGATAAAATCCGCATCACCACTTACAATAATCGCAGTATCATATTCATCTTTTACAGCACCCATTAATAGATCATGGGCTAATTGAACATCATCTCCTTTTGTATCATATCTAACAGTCCCCTCTTCTCCAATTATTTTTCTCCAATCACATAACACAACCTTAAACTTTGGAAAACCTTTTACAATATTAATGAATTTATTATGAGATTCGTATCTCTTTGGATCGTATTTTCTATCTAGGAGGGTGTTGTAGTAAAACGCAGTAATAAGTTCCCTATTTCCCACTAGTTTTTGAACTATGTCCTGTAATCTTATTTTTAATCCTCCCTTTTTTAGATTTTTAGCTTCGTGATAAAAATTTCTTCCATCAATGAAAATAGAGACCCTTATTGCTTTTTTAATTTCCATAAATTAATAAGAGTCAAACGTATTATAAAACTAATGAGTATTTGACCGCTTTGTTTATTCCAGAGTGGTTATTACAATAACAATTTTGGAACCATATTAGGGCTCTGGTGAATTCCTCACCAGAGAAATAGAAAGAATTATCTTTCTATCTATATTATAAGCCACTAACCGAAGTAACAACTCTTTCTTTTGTGATTCGAACGACTTACTCAAAATATGGCTACCATACTTTCTCTTAATAACAGAGAAGACAGTCTCCACTTTGCTTCTCTGATTGTAAATTTTCTTATCAAACTTTATGGGCACTCCTATCTTTTCGTAGGTTTTTCCACTATTCTTTCTGTAAGGGATGTGAGGATAGGCTCGCATATCTCTTAGGACAAAATACCTATTCTTCTTGGAGTCGTAACCTTTATCTGCGAGTACATACTTGCATCTAACGTTCTTCATCACGTTCTCAAAGTCTATGTGATCGTTTCTTGGACCTATCCTAATTTTCTGGGACAACACGTATTGCGAGTCTGTACAAATCGCAATACTTATCTTGAGATAGCTTCGGTATTTTCTTTTATCCTTCCTATTCCAAACGTTAGCATAGTGATAACTCATACAGCTCGTCTCAAAACCAGAACCATCTATCGCTGAAGTTTTTACTTTCTTTTTGCATAAAAGCGAATCGATTAAAGGTGCTTTCATTCTCTTGTGAAACTTCACAAGAGTCGAATGATCTGGAACTTTAGTTAATCTAATTAGAGCTCTCGCTACAGTACTAAATCTAAAGAACCTCACAATCCCTCTATATGTCATTCTCATCTTCTGTTTGAACAGAAGAATAACCATCTTCTGATGATTATCATAAATCTTGTTTGAGAATTTTGAACTGAACTTTGGGATAACGTTTACTAGTTTTCTGGCTGAAACCAGAAAACTTTTAAGATACGATTCACTCTTCATTTTGACTTACCTCTTTTTTAGTTAGAATTGGTAAGTCACCTTATTTTTTATATGGTTTCACCAGAGCC
>NZDU01000008.1 GCA_002688875.1 Candidatus Pacearchaeota archaeon
AGTTGGTTCCCCTCCTAAAAACCATAGCTCTATACCTTTATATGGGTAAAGAGATAAATGGTTATGAATCTCCTCAGATAAAATCTCGATTTGGGAAAAGGATAAAGGACTACCAGAAGGGCTCGAGCTATTACAACAATGAGTACATACGTGAGGGCATTGAGTAGTTATCTCCACGATCATCTTTTTATGTAAAAACTCCTGGGCATCAGGTTTTTCAGTACGGGCCTGTTGTAAATCTATCGTTCTCATTACTTTGTTATCCCTAATATTTCATCAGCTAAATCCCGATAATAAGTTTCCTCTGGATCATTAAATATTTCTAGCCAGTAGTCTGAATATATAGGCTTATTTAGATAGGAATTATATAACTCTTCGTCTGTATCAACACACTTGATATACTCTATTAATTCTTCATTGCTGTTAAAATCATGTGCATTAATAAGGGTTTCTTTATTGAAGTCTTTAGTAATTGTTTCACTGCCATAATAAATTGGAATACTATTTGAATAGTACGCATCTATTATCTTTTCTGTTACATAGCCGGGGTGTGGTTCATTTTCATAGGCTATGGAGAATTTATATGGTTTCATAAACGCTCTTTTATCATGGGCGAAAGGAATGGCCATATCAAAAACACTGGGGATTTCAATATTATTAAGACACTTCCCGCCACAGTCTACTTGTTTATATTGTGATAAGTCTAAACAAAATTTATTTCTATAGTCTACCTCATTACTATACACAAAAGAACAAAACTTTTTCTTATCTTCTTTGGTTAGTTGAATATCGGGATGCTCAATGACAATCATTGGCATCCTTCTATTATTATGCTCTGTTCCGTAGTTAAATGTTAAATTAAGATCAGCACGAGGGTCAACCGGGCTGTTCTCTCCCGTATAAAAAACAAGACGTGTTGGTTTTTTAGGGAGCTGAAATTTTCCAAAGACGGATGGGCCATACATGATAACATCAGGGTCTTCTACTGAATAAGAAACATTATAATACTTATTTAAGAGTTTTGAAAACCAATTAGATTCTTTATCAAACGAAGACCAAAAGTTTTCATAGTTAATTTTATATTTCTTCATTTTCTGGCTGTATCATAATTTTTCACAAACCAATCAATAGTTTTCTCAATACCCTCCTCTATTGGAGTAAATTTAAACTCGGGTAGATAAGACAATAGTTTAGAATTATCCGGCGGTTTTCTGAATTGACCATCTGGTTTATCCGACTCCCACTTTACATTACCTTTAAAATTAAATTTATCAACNATNATATCTACAACNNCNTTTATNGATATTNCTTCNGANGNTGANANTATAATNGGTTCTTGTTCTTCATANTTATCTAAANCCCATTCAGNTANTTTAGCAACATCTTCNGAATATATAAANTCTCTTAANGGTTTTCCACTNCCCCANACTTCTAAATCAGTATTATTCTGTTTAGCTAAATAACATTTATGTAATANTGCTGGTAANACATGTCCNTNATCNATANTAAAATTATCNTNTGGTCCATAAATATTTGTAGGTATAACACATACATAATTGGTTCCATATTGCTCATTGTAAGCCCTACTCTGGACTTCAATCATTCGTTTAGCATATGCGTATGCGTAATTTGAACTATGTGGTTCACCTAAATGGATTTTCTTTGCTGTAATTGGATATTCTATATCATCTGGAAATATACAAGTCGATAAAAATGATACCACTTTATTAACTCCAGCTAATCTACACGCCTCAAGAACATTAGTGTTTATCATAATATTATTATAGAAGAACTCTCCCTTATGGTTCATATTAGCCCCTAATCCCCCAACCTGCCCTGCACAATGAATAACCTCATCAGGAAGGTGGTGAAAAAATATAGATCGAGCATAATTCCAATCTCTTAAATCCCCATCCTTTGAAGACAGCTTAACATCGGCATTAATGGCCGATCCAACTAAGCCCGTTCCTCCCGTAACTAAAACCACTGTTCCACCTTCTTCATCAATAATCAAAGGGCCTTATTTTAGATATTTCTTCCCACCTAGAGTATTTATCTTTGTATTCTTCTACCTTGAATCTTGTATCGGTAATATCTATTCCACCGCTTTCTAGCATATAATCATATACCTTCTTATTTTCATGACCCCACCAGGTCGGTCCTAATTCCGAATAATCTAAATTTAATTTAATATCGGCTTTTCTCCATTTGAAGTGGTGTATTTCAACCTTTGGAGGCCACCATATCTTACCTTTAATATAATCTTCCCAAGACATCCCCAGATTAGTCATATCTATAGGCTCTAATAAGCCGTGTTGTCCATCATGTAATTTACAACTACCTTTAAGGAGGGGAACAGTTCTAACATCATTGCCTCTTACATATCTATTTATATAACCTGCAAGAGGAAAGGTTGTCCATATATCATCTTCATAGCCCAAATCTACAAATTTCCCACCAGGGCCTATTCTATCAAGCATTAGGCCAAAAGCAAATTCTTGATTTTCTAAATCCTCCTCTATAAATGTCGCTATGGGCTTTGGGAAAATGGCTAATTCATCATGGTCCGCCACGACCCACCACTGGTCTTTTTTAAGGCTAATAACTGAATTGTATAGGTCGGTTAAGAAAGAAGCATCTCCTACTGTTTCATCTAAATAAAAAATAAGGGTATAGTTAATATCATGAGACTTTACAACTTCTATAACTTCCCGATAAGGGGCTTTGTTTGAGTCTCCCCATAAGACTATATAAAAGTTTTCAATCCCCAAGCTTTTATAGTGTTTAATACAATGGTGTGATAGTATAGGGTCTGTCCCCATTACAGAAACTAAATTAATTTCCATAATATTTCTCTATCACTTTTTTATTATACCCGCTTTTTCTTATCCCTAGCTCGTCTAAAATTGTTTGTACTTCTTGGGTGTTATATCTTATANCTAAGAACTTTGAATACTGCATTTTTGGTTTTTTAATTGTAGCAGCTTTAGACAGGGCGTTTTCTAAGATAGAGACTATTTCCGCAACTGTTATTAA
Organism: Candidatus Pacearchaeota archaeon; assembly: GCA_002688875.1. GTDB lineage: Archaea > Nanobdellota > Nanobdellia > Pacearchaeales > GW2011-AR1 > ARS1285. The sequence continues at coordinate 3,037 of NZDU01000008.1, forward strand.
TTCTACATAATTTATATCAATCTCCCCACTTCGACCTATTGAAATTAAATAATCTACTATCTCTCTAAGGTCCGCTACATCCAATAAGGATCTAAAGGCTTCATACAATTTAATTGGCTGTTCCTTTAGTATTGAATTAGCCAAGAAGTTAGTTAGATTACAGCGGTTCCCCTTTGGACCTACCGCTTGAGGAGCCCTAATAATTAAATGGTGCGGATAGGTTTCTACTAATCTTTCCATTAACTTTTTATGGTAATAATAAGGAGACTGTTTTATATAGAAGTCGATTGAACCAAAATAAATAAGCTTCCTCATTTTAGATGAAGAGGAGCCACTGCGCATAAGGTTATATACCTTTCTTTTTTTGATAATAGTTGTTAAGAGNTCTTTTTCTCTCTTGAAGGCCTTCTCAGAAGTTTCTTGAGAGTTAGATACTCCAGAGCAAAAGAAGATTATTGACTGGCTATCTATCTCCTCCATAGCCTTAGCTATCATACCATCTCCTATTATCATGATAGCTTTTTAATAATGCCCAACCCGCCCCATCTATATTTTTCTGCATGAGCGGGTCGAACTGTGGGGTCAAAATCTTTAGGTAATTTGCCTTTAGTTTCTAAGTCAAAAATATTATCTTCTTTAGTCCATTTACTGTAAACCATTTCTCCTAAGTTGATTACTTCTATATCGGGCCGACCCTTCAACTCCTCAATGAGTACTGTGATTCCCCCACATGAATCAGTATCGTGTAGAGATATAATACCCTCTTTCCTAACCTTGGGAAAATAAGCTTCAAAATCCTTCTTTGCTCCTTCATAAGAGTGGTCTGCATCTATATGAATAAGATCTATTTCAAATGTTATATCTTTAATAGCCTCGCTAGACTTCTTTATTATCTTTTTAACCTCGGGGTACCTTTGATTAAAGGGGTGGTTTTCATCTTCGGCCCAATGTGCATGTCCCTGCCACCCCCATAAGGGATTACCCCCGTCAGGGTGAGGGATTGGTTCTAGATTAGCATCTATAATTATTGTTTCGTCCCCATATGTATCAGGAAACCCTATGTCTATTTGAGCCTGCCTCATAAGAGAAGGCACAAACCCACCTCCACTTCCTATACAAACACATTTTTTTGCCATCATAGAATAAGCCAAAGAATAATAAAAAGGGGCAAAGCCTAAATAATTTTCAACTCTTATTGAAGAGTCAGGAAAAGTCATCTCGGTATCTGAAGTACCCTGAGACCCAGAGTACTGAAGGCTCATTAAATAATCTACATCAAGAAACAATAGTATCAGCCGCCCATTCTTCTTAGAACTACGGTGTTATACATATGATACTCTAAAGTTAAATAAATTATTTCGTAATTTTCTTCTAGACAAAAATTATTGACTGCTTCTATTACCCCATATCTAGTTTTATAGACAAAGTCTCCCCATATATAATCATGTAAACCTATCAAACCTTCTTCCTTGACTTTATTTTTACATAGGTCTAGTTCTTTTTTAGTTGTTTCGTAGTCATGTTCACTATCTACCCAGACCCAATCAAAGTATTGGTCAGGAAACCCCTCTAGTATTTCATAAGAATAACCTTTATGCACTTCTATTGAAGTTATCGACTTGAACATTTCTCTTAGGCCCTTACATAGTTCTTCCTCTTTTTCTATCAAGTGTAATTTTTTGGGTGAGGTTTTTTCTAGAATCAATTCGGCGAATGCCCCGTGTGCAACTCCCAGTTCTGCACAGACCGAATTCTTGGGGAATAAATCTAAAAGCCTTATTCGGTCTGATATTACTTTACAGTTTTCTAGGTTTTTCTCTAATAAAGGTTTAGTTTTTCTAACTATCCTTTCTATCAAAGACCATTCATTCTCTAAAACTGAAGTCGTAATCCGGGGATCATCTCCTTGCCGCACTTTATTCATTACTATTCTCATGTTTATGTGGGTCCACCAAATATTTCATATAATCTCTAATATTATGAACTGCCTCCCAGCCTAATTTATCATAAGCATTTTTATCTTTACAAAGAGTTTTCTCATACTCTCCTGGCCTACTCTCTATATGTTTTATCTTCCAATTTAACAATTCCGCTAATTCATTTAAGGAATAGCTTTTTCCAGAACCAAACTCAAACAATTCAGCATTGAATTGTTTCCCTATTATAAGTTTTAAGCCGGCTACAATATCGTTGACGTGAGTAAAATCCCTAGACTGGGTACCACCACCCGTAATAGTCAAATACTCGCCATTTCTATACTGCCTTTCCCAAATTCCTATCACCGTAGCAAACTTTCCCCTCTCAACCTGATTAGGGCCATAAACATTAAAAAACCTGGTAATGGCTATATTAATATTGTACACCCTTGAGTACATTCTACAAAACTCCTCTCCTTGAAATTTGGAGAGAGCATAGGGGGATTTCAAGGGGTTTCCATAATATGAACTGGAGCCAGCATATATAAATTGAATGTCTGTACCCCTAACATATTCTAAAAGATATAGTGTAGAAAGTAAATTATTTTCTAGAACCTCAACAGGGTGAGTAAGGGAGGGCTGAATTCTAGCCTGAGCAGCCAAATGGAATATTATATCTAACTTTTTCCTTCTAAGAGCCGAAACCCACGCCTCTTTATCCTCAACCAGGTCTAATTCTACTAAGTTAGATCTTGGATCAATATTTTCTAAACAACCAGAACTAAAATTATCAATAACACAAACAAAATGACCGTCATCTAATAAAGATTTAACTAGATTGGACCCTATAAATCCCGCCCCGCCTGTTACTAAAATATTCATTGATAATATGAAAAGGGTTGAGGCTGATCAGAGTAAGCATTATATATCTGTGATAAATACCCAGCACCAAAAACATTATGGTAAAGAAGGGTGGGTAAATTAGTAGCAGCCCAAGAATGGTCTTTCCATCTACTAACTAATTCCCAATCGTGAGCATATCCTACTTCTTCTCTTGTTTTCCAATAACCATATTTTTTAAGTAAAGAAGCCTTATGTAATACAGAACTGGTATCAACTCTATACCTCATAGGCTCTTTACAATAAATAGGTATATCGTTCATAGTAAAGGAACTTATACCATAATCTGCTCCATATTCTCCTACAGCTAATATTAAAGACTCCAAGTGGTCTTTACGCCATTGATTATCATCATCTAAATAAGCAATCCAATGACCCGTAGCTAAAGTCTTGAGAGCATAATTCCTGGGAACTGTCCCTCCTGGTCCATTATTTTTTGATAGGTTCCACCACTTTATTCTCCTATCAGTTTCTTCTAACATAGTTTTGACTAAGGTAGGACACTTGTCTCCAACAATTATAAGTTCCCAATTATCAATAGTCTGTGCTTTAACAGAATCAATAGCCTTTCTCAATAATTCAGCCCTGTTGTAAGTAGGCATTATAATTGATACTAAATCCTGGTTGGGCTGATATACCTCACAATGAGAGGGTACAATAAAACTATCTCTCCAATTCGGCTGGGCTATAGGCCCATCTTTAAAATGGTTTTCAAGCTGTTCCTTTTTTTCCTTATAAACCGCCCTCCAAGTCCGGGTGATCTCTTTATTTCTAGCAGTAAAAGTGTTATCCCTATTTTCATTACGATATTGTATATATCCTAAAGCTGGAATCTTTATCATTTTAGTTTTCAAAACCGTGCGTACAAGAAGCTCATAATCATCCCCCACAAAAATTGTTTCATCGTGACCTCCTATTTCCTTATAGAAGTCCCTCCTCCAAGCTCTTACATGATTAGGGACCCCAACAATAGAGGAAAAAGTATAAGAATTAGGAACAGGGGCAGCCTCTATAGTAGCCCAATGGTCATTATATCTTTGATAATAAGTACCTCCAAGATGTCTACCCCAATTATCCGTATAATGGTGGTACCTATTATCCTCACCCGCATATTTCTCAGCAAAGTCAGTAAAAGCAAAATGAGAATCAGGAAAAGCATCAAAAGCCTCCTTAACCATAGACAAACAGCTAGGAGTTAATTCATCATCATAATCTAATTCTACTAAAATATAGCCTCTGCAAGCCATAGCCGTCTGGTGTTTTGTATATCCTATATGACCAGAATGCTTCTCTCCCTTAATAATTTTAATTCTACGGTCTAAATCCCTTAATTTTTTAAGGGTTTCCCAAGTGTTTCCCTTATCTTTTTCATCAGAGTCGTCATAAATCACCCACTCCCAATTTCGCCAATCCTGTTCCTTTAATGAATAAAACGCCCTATAAATCCGGCCTTTATGATCATTATAGACAGGAGTAAATATAGAAACCAGTCCACTCCTTGTTGCATGATCCATCTTCCTCATACTATTCTTTAATATTTACTTCACCCTCAACCTCTCCCTCTAAAAACCACTTATTGCTTTTAGAAATAATTCCCCGCTTAGGAGATACCTTATTTTCCTGTTCTAGTTTTTCCCAAGTAGTCTGCTTACGTTTAACCAATCTATAAGCATAAGTGTAGTGTAAACTACACAACCCTCGGGTTTTTTTGGGTTCTGGACAACCAGGAAACAAACAACCTTCTATAATCATTATTATTGCTCCTTTATTTATATTACAAATATAACAACTTTTTTAAGAAACTTTCAAGAACTTTATACTATCATTTTTTAAAGTATCGTATCATCAATACCCAATAGACTATAACAACCAACGCTGCGAGTAACATTTCATATGTCAGGGTTATCATATATGTAATATATGACATACATCTGACTTATTACAATTTTAAAGGGGGTGTAGTGGCGGCCGGGTAAGGAGCGTTGGAGGCGTGCTTGGGAGCACGTGAGGGAACCGCCACTACTAAAATTTATTCTTTATCAATACCTCTCAGAGGAGGAAAGGGAAAATCCATATAATCGTAAAACCATCTCACATTTTTCGTTTGATTATTAGCTGAATTTTTTACAGCCAGATTAAAACTGATCTGTCCCTCATATTCAATATAAGCAATAATGTCTGAGGGTTCGAAATAAATACCCACAACATCTATCCTATGAGTCGTCCCTTTACTCACATATTTAGACAATCTCAGCTCCATACTAGATTTTGTACTCAGCCCTGTAATGGTTTTTACTTGGACTTTATGGAAACCCTGTTGGGATTCCACTACTAAATCTACGCTATGGTCATCACAAATAGGAAGATAGATATCATAATTAGTTAATAATAGGTCGGCCTGTACTTTAAGTTCACCGATAGTACCTCGCCTAGTCTTTGAGGTGTTTACCCCGTCTCTCTCTTTTGCCATTTAAACTCCTTAGTGCCTGATAAAGGTCTCTAGTTAAGCGTATATCATAGCTTGCATCATGGAGTAAACCTTCTTTGGGCTTTAATCCCACCGCTCGTGCTACTGAATCCAGTTTAAAATTCTTTATTGTAGCTCGTTCTGTACTTAAATAAAAACAAGCCAAATTCATAATATCCAAAGGAGGGAACCAAATGTAACTCCCCATATATGTATCGTGGTTTTTTTCAAACCATTTTCTCAAAAAATCATAATCAAATTTAGCATTATATCCTAACAAATGAAACTTATCTGTTCTATCATAGACTTGGACATATTTACTCAATAATTTAATTAAAGTCCTATATATCTCGTTAGGAGGTTTATAGGATTTCATCTCCTCAATTGATATGCCATGAGCCTTAATGGCATCAGGAGAAACCGCGTCTCCCTTAAAGGACCTAACTTTAAAATTAAATTCCTCTTTAATCTCTCCATCTATCTCTACTATCCCCGCTATTTGAATAACCCCGTGTCTTACTGGATCAAGGCCTGTAGTTTCTAAATCTATCCAAAGATATTTCATTAAAGGTGGGCCGATAGATTTATATACAAGATAATACAAGCCAATACCAGGGAAACTATAATTCTTTGATTAGGTAATTCTCCCAAAACAAATGAAGTCATTACTGCAAAAACTATTGTTGCTATACCAAAACCAACGGGACGAACAGCCCAATATTCCCCAAAATATTCATAGAACAATCTTGTAGAATAATAAAAAAGAAGGCTGATGGGAACACCCCCTAATAAAACCCACCAGATAGACCTGCCCCACTCCCACTTAAACTGAGCATTCATATGAAACCAAGCGATAATGTTTCCTACAAAGCTCATAATCAATGCTATTATTAATATCCCATATTTTTCCATCATACTAAAGCTAAGACCTCCTCCACCTTTATTTCATCAATATGGCTTTTTGCACTAATTACCTTAAAGCGTATAAGACCAGTGTCAGGGTTAGGCGGACCCTTCTCTTCATATTCTATACCCAGTATTTTAAAATTATCATTAAAACAAATACCCCCTTGGAGTGGATTGGCTGCCCACGGCCCAAACGCCCAATATAACATTGCCTCTGGAGCTGTATAGGGGAGTGCGCAACACAATAAAATAGCAGGAACTCTATTACAAAAGCAGATATATTTAGAATAACTATCGGGGGAAATTACTAAATCCATTTTAGGTATCATACTTAAAGCATAAGCAAAACTATTTTCATCCTCCCAAAGATGGACTCGTTTATCTTTAACAGAATTCCAACCTTCAACTATAGGGCGGCTCTCGGGAGGGTCAAATAAGTAAATATGAGTATATTTATATTTTTCTAGAATTCTACAAATTAATTTATCCCAGCGGGGATGGTGGAAAGTTTTTGGGTCGCCTGTTGAGCTTAATTGAATTCCAATATTCCTTACTCCTCTATGAGGGTTGGGAGTATCAATTCTCAAATCCAAAGGTAAATAGCGCTCTAGATCATCATAACCCTCAAGAAACTCTGATTGATTTGATGGCTGATTTGGCACCTCGGGACAGCTGAGATCATCCCACTCTTTCTTAGATACAAAATTAAATCCGGGCGTTAAATCAAAAACTTGGGTCTTTAGAAGGTCAGCATTATCTTGANTAAAATATGAAACTAACCCCCCTTCTGCATTCCTAGTCCAAGCCTGGCGTTGGTGCTTCACTACCTCCTCGTTTTTCTCCGGTGCCCGGCTGTGATAAGAGACAAAAACCTCCACCCCATATTTTTCTATTAAACTCCTAAGAGGGGTTTCCATTACCATCCGAAGAGAGTCCCCCAAACCTCCCTCTAATCTAAACTTTACAGCACTGTTTTCCATCAATTTATTTTAGCCCAGTCTACTGCTCCAAGCTTAGCACCATCTAAATGATAAACCGCAACAGCTAAAGCATCCCATAAATGGGTCTTTATTCCCTCTAAAGGGTGGCCTTTTTTGGATTCTCCAAATCTTAACTTTAAAGAATTTATAATTTGTGATTTCCCCTTACCTCTAACTCCGCCCGTTATATGGCTTAATATAGTGGGGCGGGTATAAAGAGCANTATTATCATCTCTACCCCAGGCCTTTTCAAACCTTCCAACGGCCCTACAAGTAAGAAAAGTAGTTTGTCCCACCGCCATACCATAAGCCTGAACAAATTCTATGGCCAGAAAACTGTCTGTAGAATCTGCTTCCTCTAAAAAAGCTTCTATCTCTAAATTTTTGGCATATAGTTTTTCAACAACCTGGAATTGTTTATCAATTCCTACTATAGCCGAATCGTAAGTACCTGGGTCAATACCATATGTAATATTCGTTAGAATTATGGCCCCTGCACATCAGTTACATCTATACTTACAACCCCCGAAACAGCCCCCGTCACCGTAAGTTCTTCACTAAGCCAATCAGCAGGTTGGCTTCCAGCATCTATTGGAAATAGATGAACCCCCGGCTGATGGAAAGCAGAGCCTTGAGAAACCGCTTGAGGACCATCAGCATTGTCCCAAGAATAATCATAGGTTTCTGCGTGTTCTATAGCAGTCATAATAACTATCCCAAAATCCCAACCAAAAACATCTCTTACCCAACTGCTCTCCAAATTCGGCTCGGGGAATTTTCTAATAATAGCATAGTCAAAACCTGTTCGGGTATCGCCCGGATCTATGTTAATTGCCATTATTAATCCCCCTCCTGTGGTCCTTGTGGTCCTACTTCATTCCCCGACCCCGGTCCTACTTCACTCCCCGACCTCTTTGAAGAGCGGCGATAGCCTATGGATCTAAAATAAAACCACACAAGCCCCATTACTACAATATATGGTACTAATTGTTCCATCTTCTTCCTCCTTTACTTCTTCTTCTTCTTCTTATATCCCGAGGCATAAGCAGCCTTTTCTACCTGCCTAGCCTTCTTTTTGCTTTTAAAGGGGCCTTTAGATCCCCAATACCAGCCTTTTGATGTCTTTTTTATAGGCATATAATATTCCAAAATTTAAGGGAAATCAAGATCTTTAGGTGCCAACCTTTGGTAATTATCTTACNTNTCATACCTTCTTACCGTTTNCGTTTAATCATCTCGATTTCCCCAGTCTTAATCTAAGATAAAGCTGAGGCCTTAGCCAAAGCTTTTTCTATCAATTCCGAAGCCAGACTTAAAGCCTGGTAAGGATCCTCATGATAAACCTTAACCACCGGTTTAACTGCCCCCTTGGAATCAACACTGAATGCAACTGAAGAGGCTGCTCGAGGCCAAATCTCTACATCCTTGCTGGCCATTTTGCCTTCTGCATCAAAATGCTCCGTCACCTTTATAGTGGGGTTAGCATTCATTTGACTCATAATATCCTCTGCTTTTTGTTGGGCTTCTTTTTTTTCTTTATTCTCAGCCATTTTTATACTCCTTATTTAGTTTCTGCTCCAATCGGTCATTTTTAGACCCCTTATATAACTTATCAATTTCATTTTCAGTATAACCCCTTAACTCAAATGCTTTCTTACGAGCACCATAAATTAATGGAACATCTGCTAANGATGGTGGTCTTCCCCACTCATCAAACATTATTGTTTGGTTTAGCCATTGTTCTTTAGTCATGCTTCAGCCTTAATAGTAGAAGTTTTCATTAACATTTCCATTAATGCCTTTTCAGATTCCTTAGCTTCGGCCTCTGGAGCCATAACCAACAACCCTTGATATACTTCTATTATAGCCTCTAGAGCAGGAAGTATAATATCTACTTGTTCATCAGTTGAGTCCTGAGCGAGAAGAGATAAAGACATACCAGCCCTTAACAGCTTAATTCTTAATACTACATTAAAATCTTCTTCCTCTCCATTCTCAAGGGTTNTACACATCATGTCCATGTATTTTAAAATCTCCTTTACCGTATTATCTCCCATTAGTTTCTGTCCAAATTATCAAATAAGGGTATTCTCATAATCATTAAGGATAATTCCTCCTCAACCTTGGGATCTGTAATATCCCTTACAATATATCTTTGATTGTTCCACTTGAAAGAAGCCGCCTCAACTATTTCAGTCCAATCAATAGGTTTACCTTTTGAATCCAAAAATTGAACCCATTTTGGAACAGAAAATTTACCGTCAATTACGGTTCCATCATCCATTTCTACTAAATTAAAAACAAGCATTTCATCCGCTACAAAATCTAAAGATTTAATTTCTACTAAACCCTCTTCTTCAGTACCTTTAGCAACTATTTGATGTACGTCTATCATTTATTATCTCCTGATTGTTAAAATTACAATTATTATTTGATTGAATATACAAAACTCTTTATCATTTTGTTCGGGTTCTAACTAGTCACTATCAATATCAAATAAGGCAGCCTTACTTTGAATATAGGTCCCAGGAATACTGTAAATAGACCAACTTCCTATTTCATCCACCTCCAAAGCTTGAGGACTGGGTCGTGTCATCCGAGTATCTCCATAATTAGAACTTACTATAATTCTAATATTCTTAATATTGTCCGGGCCTCTATTAGTAATCATACCCTCCGCCTCTACATAAGGAGTCCCATCAATATGCGTTACTGACCAACGATAGATACTTATGGCACAAGTAGTATTAGGTACATACTCACTCTCCTCCTCCGGGATCTCGATATAAATTGTCTCTGAACAACTATATTGAAATAGAGCTGTCATTAAGATAAAGAGTATTGATAAATGTTTCATAACAATTTAATATAATAAAAGAATTGACAAAAGTTTCAAGATCCCAAATAAATTTCAATAAAATACTTAAATTCAATTAATGATTCTACTTGATGATAAAATCCTACGCTTTCTAACTAAACTCACTAAAAATGAGTTAACCTTATACCTATCAATAATGAGATATATTAGNGGTGGNCTTGATATACCGATAGACCACATACAAAAATTATTAAAATTTTCAGACGAGAAAATGAGCCTGGTATTCAAAAAGCTCGTTGAGAAACAGCTTTTTGAAATCTCCTCAGAAAATCTAGATTGTATTGATTTAATCGGGGAAAGTAGTCAAAAGCTTATACTAAAAAACTCGTCTGGACAAAAAGCTCGAGCTATTATATATAATAATATATTAAATATTAATAAAGAACAAGACTATAAGAGTAATAAAAGTATAATAGAGTCGAGCTCGACTCAGCTTGACAAAAATCAGCAAGGTATTACCGTTAATTTAAAAAACAGATTAGGTACCTTGCGACGTGAGTCCCTTAAACTTGAGGCGATTAATTTAGTAAATTATTTTGCGGATGCTCTTTATGACTTACATCACATAGCCAAAACTAGAGAGTGGAGAGTAAAGCAATTAGCCATAGCTAGAAAGGTATTGAAGGCCTACAAATTAAACCTCTCTGAATGGAAAGAAGCCATAGATTATTTTATAGCCCAAGAGTTTTGGCAAGATAAGTTAAATTCGCTAAAGCAAATAGAGAACAATATTCATCAATATACTGCTAGAGCTAAGCAGGTGAAACACACTAGTACTAGGGTAAGGAGTATAAAGTGAAGAACTATAAATATTTTAAAAAGGGTTTCTATATATAAAATATGGAAAAAAACTATTTAAAATTATGGGGCTTACATGAAAAAGATTATGCTAAAAATTTCAGGGATTTGGGCCTCACTACTGCCATTATTGAGTTTCTTACAAAATATATTGANTCTTTTCCGGATTTGGGGGGCATTGTATTTCAAAGTAATCCAAAATTGGCTACCCGTACAATGGCCCGCACTATTATGGAATTATATAATTCTGATAAGTTTAAAAATAGGGTTAGCATTATTGATATTCCTTCATATCTTATTCGATATGGTACAATGGATTTTTCTGAACGTACTATTGCTGAAGGCAAAATGTTTGAAGACTTGGTCAACAGCGACCTGGTGGCCTTCCAAGAGATGGGGCTAGCTCAATGGAATTCCGTCCAACAAACAAAATTATATACTTTATTGTATGAGCGATATTCCCGTAAACTACCTTTCTTTGTGACTACGGGAACAGAGCCTACTCAATTAGAAAATAATATTGGAGCCTCTAACTTTTTTAGAGTAGCCGATGAATGTACTTTTTTGGAGCTATAGATGTCAGATAGATTACCTCAAAATATAGAGGCCGAAACCCTTGTCTTAGGCTTAATGATTACTAGTCGTAAATGTTTAGCGGAGGGTATGACAGCTCTATCTACTGAACATTTCCACAAGAAATCTCATTCATTAGTCTTTTCCGGAATTAAAAGTCTATTTGAAATAGGCAGAGATGTAAGCTTAATCTCTTTGAGTGAAAAATTAAAGGCTTCTAATTCTCTAGATGCAGTTGGAGGGTCTATTAAATTAGGGGAGTTAGTAGAGTCCAGCATTAGTGATACTGAATTTTCTACCTATNTAGATATATTACAGGACAAAGCCATTAAACGGAAAATTATTAGTGCTACCGACGATATTATGAAGCGCGGCTATGAAGATAGTATGGAGCAGGATGAATTTCTAAAATATACAATGGCAGAGATTTGGAAAGCTACTCCTTACTATTCTTCTAATGTTGAAGTGATTAGTAAAGGAGATTTTTATGAGAGAAGAAAAAAGGATCTAATATACAGGCAAACAAAAAGCCAAATCAAATTTGATTGGGAGCCTCTAGATAATTTAATTGTAAGTGGGCTAAATCCTGGAGACATTAGTATTATTGCTGGTCGGCCGGGAATGGGGAAGTCTAGCTTTAAAACTAATTTAATATTAAANCTGTTAAAGTCAAGGAGAGGGGTCTTAAGCTTTGCTTTAGAACAAGGATTTATGACAGAGCATGATAGACTAGAGTCTCTAATGACTCAAATCCCCTTACAAGAAATTATANCTTCTAGAAATTGGAAGAAAGGGGACTATAGGGTAGACCTAGTCAAAAAAACTAATGTGGAAATTGATANCCTTTTCAATTATCATGTTGTTCCTTCAAGAGGCGTTTCAGTATCAGATGTAAGGTCTTTATTATATCAGTTAACTCAAAAAACTCAAATTGATGTAATCTTTTTTGATTTATTCGATAAGTTGGTTGATGTAAACGTAGCAAGCAATAAGGCTCAAACGGTTGGAGTAAAATTAGGGGAGATGGCTAGGATAGCCGAAGAATTCAATTGTCATATATGTAATTTAGTACAAATTAATAGGCAAGTTGAGAGAAGGAGTGATAAACACCCCATTATGAGTGACTTGAAAGACTCTGGTTCTTTTGATGAGGTAGCTAGACTAATTCTATTATTATATAGGGAAAAATACTATTTCCCCGATTCTCTTAACAACGAATTAGAAATTATTGTTGCTAAACAGTCCAATGGCCCTTTGGGTTCTGTCCTAATGGAGTTCAATGAAGAAACTCTGGCCCTTACTCCCTTGGAAGAAACAAACCTGGGAGGCTTTTGATGGAACACATTAAAGGGTCTAATGTAACTTCTCTTTATATAGATTTAATTAAAAGGGTTTCAACTAAGGGGGTTCTAGAGGGTAAAACCAGGGATCTTATGGGGGTCCAACTTGAATTGACCGATCCTCGTAACAGCATACTCTTCCAAAAGAAATATTGGAAGTGGTGCTTTCAAGAATTGTTTGACCGTATGTCAGGCATCTTCGGGATGCCGGGAGAGTACGCCAATCCTGGGCTGGCTTATAACTATAGGCCCGCCTGGAAAAGGAAGCTAGAAAAAGAAGAGGGCTACTTTCATTATGCTTATGGAGAGTGCTATAATACTCAAGTACCTGCCCTAATTAAGCAATTAAAAAGACAAAAAACTTCAAGAGAGGCCATTATCAATGTATGGAACTCAAACTATTTAGAATATCAATCCGATTTTAATAGAAGACCTTGTACTCTAACTTTACATTTTCTTATAAGGGATAAGAAGGTTAACTTATTTGTTAACATGAGGACTAATGACGTAATCAATCTTTTACCTTTCGATATATTTCACCATACATTTTTACAACGCTATGTGGCTCACGTCTTGAAATTAGAGGTGGGCACCTACTATCATTTTGCCTCCCACATGTATTATCCAAAGAAACGGGAAAGAGAGGGAAGAAACTATCTGGAAAAACTTATTTTTAACCTGGAAAATTCAAACCAGGAACAGTATGAATATTTAACTTCTCGACTGAGGTCTCATGATTTAGAAAAAGACTTTGCAATGGCTTACCCGTTGTTGTATGAGGGGGTAGAGCCGGTTGCAGATTTTTCATCAGACCTCATCGAGAATCTAGTAAATTTTATTCTAGATCGCCCTGTTAAATATGAATTTAGCTTTTTACAATCAAGAAAATATTAATTATATTGAAAAAAGTATTTGTAACATATTATAATANAATATTATATTTGATTTGTCAAATACACCATAAATTAAGAAATAGAGGTAACTATGACAAATCAAGAAGCCTTACAAATGGTAAAGGAGTTCAAGGAGACAAATGATTCTTCAGTTTTTGAAGAGCTGTGGTCTTTAACAGTAGGAATGGTGGATCCGTACAAATATTATGANCCAACAGGGGCTAGGACCACCGACGACTTCCTTCAGGCTACTAGGATAGGATTGCTAGAGGCAATTGGTTCTTACAGGGAGGAAAGAGGGGCAAAAGTTTTAAGTTGGATTAGGACTAGAATGACTCAATTATTAATTAAAGAGTTAAGACAAATAACTCGATCTTCTAAATTGGGATATAAAATTAGTCTAGACTCTTCCCCTAGAGCAGACCTTGGAGAGGATTCAAGAACGATTGAAGAAATTATTTACCACGAATTAATTAAAAGTTCTAGCTACCAATCAATGGGTGGAGAATGGGACGAAGATATTTATAAACAAATTATAGCCGCTGTCCAGGAAAGGATTAAAAGTGAAAGAAGGATTTTAAAGGTTTTTCAATTAAAAATTGCTTTTCCCAATATAACTAGAGAAACTATTAGTAAGATGTTAAATATTTCAAGACCAGCTATAAGCCAGTATTTTCAAAGGATAGAGAGATTGATTGAATTAACTTCTAAAAAAATATACGAACAATATGCAATTTGAAATCCATAATTGTTATACACAGGCCACTTCTAATTCTCAGGAAGAACTAGATTTGTTGAGGAGGTGGTGTACCAAGGACTATGAATATTATGGAATGGATTGGAGTGTTAGACCTCCGCGAAGGGCAAAAAAGAAGGGGCATTTAAGGTATTTCCATCAAGGAAGGTTTCCTTCTGGTTGGGCAGGTATATTTATTAACAAATTTAAAGCAGCAAACATTCCCGTAACATGGAGGGATTCCCGAGAAACACCCGCAACCATACATAGCGTCATCCACGGCTCTAAAGCCGGCTCGGTCCCTCCTTTACGGGATTATCAACAAGAAGCTCTAGACATTTGTTTAGATAAAGGTAGAGGGATCATACATCATGCTACGGGGGCCGGTAAAACGGTCGTTATAGCAAAAGTTATTGAAAAGCTAGGGTTACCTTCAATAGTAATTGTTCCAACCATAAATCTGCTCTTACAAACTGAAGCAGAATTAGCAAAATTTCTTGGAGAGGACAATGTTGGAGGCATAGGGGATAATAGATTTGAGCCTTCTACTGTTACGGTTTCCACTATTCAATCCCTATGGTCTAAACTAAAAAATGAAGATCCCGCTATTAGACAGATAGTCCAAGATTGTAAAGTATTATTGATTGATGAAGCCCATCATATCAATGTAGCAGGTAAAGATAAAATTCAAAATACCTATTTTCAAATTGCACAATTAATAGATGCTTATTATAGGTTTGGATTTACTGCTACTCCAGGAGATGAAGGTAGTTTAGATAGAGAATTATTAATGGCCGCTACAGGTAGAGTTCTCCATCATGTAAGTAGTAGTGAACTAATCAAAAGAGGTCTATTAACTAGACCTNTAATTGAGATGTATAAGATTGATTGTCCTAATCGCTTTAGTGATTGGCAATTAGCTTATAGGGAAAATATTTTGAGAAATGCCCCTAGAAATAGTTTAATAACTAGATTAGCTGAACAATATGCTGCAGAGGGAAAAAGTATATTGATAATAGTAACCCGTGTCCAAGAACATGGNAGTCTTTTAAATGATTTAATTGAAGATGCTGTATTTATGTCTGGCGAGACTCCTTCTGAAGAACGTAAACAAATTTTAGAGGATTTTTCTAATAAAGATTTGAAAATATTAATTAGTACAGTGGTAAACGAAGGAGTAAATATACCCTCAATGGATGTAATTATTATGGCCGGAGGGGGCAAATCTAATAAGCTAACAGTACAAAGAGTTGGACGAGCCTTAAGAAAAGCAGAGGGTAAGGAAACAGCAAAAATTATAGATTTTTATGATAATGATAATGGAATTCTCTTGAGACATTCCAAGGCTAGATTAAAAACTTATAGAAAGGAAGAAGAATTTCAAATAGAACCCCTAAAGGAGGCAAACAATGTCTAAGTCTATATATGGGAACACCTCTATATATATTCCTAAATATGACAGGAATTTTATAAAGATCTGTGAACAATATGTTGCAAATAGGTTCCCAGACTCTAGTTGGTCACAATTTGTAATCATGTGCATTAAACATTATATCAATGGGCTCCCGAAAAAAGAAAAAGAGTCTTTTGAAAGCCATGCTTGGAAATTAGCTAAACTAGAAAAACCGAAGTCTACTGAATTTGTAGATAAGTTCATTAAAACTATGCACTAAGGAGAAGAAGATGCAAGCGTTAACCAGAGACGATATAGCTCATATCATTAATTCTCCCCTATTGAATAATGCTGAAATAGTTGGAGTTATTAAGGAAGAGCTAAGGGTTGATATAGATCCCGATCTAACACGAGAAGAAATGGTAGAAGCAGTCTTTGAAGCTTATCAAGTTGCTTTAGAGGAGGTTGCTATCAAAACTCGAGAAGCTAAACAAGAAACTAAAAGGGTTGAGGCTAAAAAGGCTGGCAAACCGGAAAAAGTTTCTCGAAAACAGTTTATTATCAACCTTATTGAGGAAGGAAAATATACTAAGGAATCTATTGTTGATTTAGTTTCTGAAGAATATGGTTATGGAATAACCGGCAAGAAGCCCACTACCAGAGTGGGAAGGGTTCTTCGGGAATTAAATGGGGAGGATAAATTACAGGTTTTAGCCGATGGCATATTGAGGATTAAATAATGTTTATAACCCTGGANGGTATTGATTGCGCTGGCAAAAGTTGGGCTGCCGAATATATAAGTAAAAAACTGGGGAATTGTATCTATCTTAAACACTGGAATACTCCCAAAAAAGGAACCCCAGAAGAAATAGCTTTATTAAGGCGTACCTATAGAGATATACTAGATTTTTATATCAAAATAGTGGAACAGCAGGGTGGAAATTTAGTAGTAGATAGGTACTACCCTTCCGAGTTGGTATACTCTGCAGTAAAGAGACAGTATGAGGCCTTTGATTCTTATTGGTATACGGAGCTAGAGTATGAAGTTGCAGATTTACCACACGCCTTACTATATGTTCATGCCCCTATGGAAGAAGTATTAAAACGTTTAAGCTTTAGAGGAGATACCTATATTGAGCCTCCTGAACTAATGCAATTAGAAGAAAGATACCAAAAGTTTTTAAACACGACTCTTTTAAATGTAAAAAGAATTTTAAGTGGCTCTGAAGATCTTAATGAGTTTCTAAAGGGAGAATTATTATAATAAATGGATAATACAATAAAACAAAGTGTAACACTGGATTGCTCTGAGCCTATTTATAACTCCACTGTAAGAGTATATATAGGATTAGACAAAGCCCTGCTGGCCAAAGAGCTAAATAAGGAATACCCTGAAAATTGTTTTCTATATCCAGATTGGTGTGACGCCTTTCATGTTTCTATTCCGCAGACTAGAAAACACTATATATGGTTGGAAACCTACAATCCTCTAGATAGTAATGATATAGCTACTTTGGCTCATGAGGTTATACATTATGCTATGTCTGTATTAAATAGTGCTGGTATACCCGTAGATAAAGACCATGATGAGGCTTTGACCCATTTATTTTATTACACCTTTAATTACTTACTCTTAGAATTAGGAAAAGCTAATGGAAGTGGAAGAAAAACTAGTAAAGTTTAAGACTCATAAAGAGTATTGTAAATACTTAAAGGAGAATAAAATAAGGTTTGGCCCATTTTATGAGTCTAGCCCTATAGAAAACGCTATTACTAAAGCTAGTGATGATTATGATGCTCCAAAACAGATCTTTAAAAATAATCTTTATCAAGTATCTATGTTTGAAGCTGACCTATTTGTAGAAGAAGGTGAATGGCCAGAAATGTGGCACCTATCAATTAAAAGACTTGATAGAAACGCTTTTCACGATTGGAGAGATATGCAACGTATAAAAAATGAGATAGTTGGAGTGGATAATGAGGGGGTAGAATTATTTCCAATGGAAAGGCGTTTAGTTGATTCGGCTAATCAATATCACATGTTTGTTATAAAGGATTCAAAAGTACCCTTTCCCTTCGGCTTTAGAACTAGATTAGTTGATGATGGAGAGGCTTGTGGTACTAAACAAAGACCTTGGAGGGAGGGGGAAAGACCTCCCGATGCTACCCATATGACTGATGAAGAATTATTATCAATCGTCAAATCAGGAGGGGAAAAATGGCACCCCTCAGTAACCAATGGAGAAGAAGATGCTTAAATTTTTAAAACTTAATCCCGATGCAAAGATTCCCACAAGAGCTCATAAAGGTGATGCGGGAATGGATGTTTATTCAATTGAGGACTTACTAATAAGACGTAGAGGTGATATTAAAACAGGCTTAGGGCTAGCTTGTGAGTTTCCCTCTAATCACGTATTATTAGTTTTTAATAAGTCAGGTAGAGCTACTAAAGAAAAACTGGATAAGGGAGCCGAAGTTATTGATTCTAGTTATAGAGGAGAGATTCATGTCCATTTATTTAATCATTCAACTGGAGATTTAATTATAAAAAAAGGGGAAAAGATAGCACAATTAATATTAATGCCCATATGGGATGGTAATCCTGTTGAAGTGGAGGAACTATCTGAAACTAAAAGAGGGGCTGGTGGTTTTGGCTCTACGGGAGTTAAATAATGGCGCCCGAAGCTAAAATCTTTGTCATTTATCATAGGACCAAAGAGTATTATAGGGATATGCTATCTTACCCAGATGAGGTATCAGGCAACAGAGCCAATCTAATACTCAACAAAATAGCAGAGTGGGATGAGTTTTTTAATTTACCTTTTGAAGAAGTAAAAAGACGAATAGTAAGAATAGCTTTTATGGGTGTAGAGAATTGGGAATGTGATGGTATTATCAATTGGAGAGATGGTGCAACAATCTTAGAAAATTTAAAGGTTAATAATAATGAAGCCTTCTATTTTCAATTAGATGATGATGATTGGATCAATCCCGCCCTATTTCCTAAACTAAAAGAAAAACTACGAGAAAAAAAATATAATGCTATGTGCTGGGATGCTATCTATCATGATTGTGATTTTAGTCAATGGTGGAAAGACAATCCCATAGGAGATTATAGAAAACCCCTTNAAGACCCCTCTGTCTTAAATTCTTTGGTGCTCCATCGTAGATGTGAAGAGGTTATAAAAGAAAAAAATATGGATGCTCCAAGGCAGGGTATATTTTTTGGAGGTACTTATGGTTTTAGACTTAGGCCGGAACAGACTATCTATACAGGTGTTCATGATTGGCAACAGTTTGAAGATCTAAGAAAAAAGGAGGAGAATAAAGTATTACTTAAATTATCAGACCAGCCTTATTATTTTAGATTATTTAATCCAACGGGGAGAGGTTGGTTTAAATATACAGGTAGTATAAAAGACGCCTATCAATTAGCTATAAATGAATTAATCTTTTTTAGAGATTTTGACTCAAGTGATTTTTTCTTTCATGAGCAAGCAAAAGCTTACGCCTTACTATTAGAAGAAATCATTAAGTAATGTTCATTCAGATTACTGGTAAAAACTTGACTGAACTATGGTTTAATCTCATGGTACACGCTGCTACAGGTGAACAGTCTACTTTCTATTATCCCTCTATGTTTGCCAGACGAGTATATGGCTTTACAGAAGGAATTCATTTTGATGAAGATATTATGGAAAAAGACTATTTTAAATATTCTGGTTATAAAAGAGAATATAAATTAAACAGGCTCAGAGAAAGTTACTTTTCCCCAAAAGTACAAAAACAACATACACTCCTCAAATCACTAATCCGTAATCTACAGCCTCGTCAGGCTAGAGGGTTGATTAGTTTCTCTGAGCCTGCTTTTAATAGAACTGATAGACTAAAATGCTTAGATAGTTTATATATTCAAAAAGTTACTATGACTACCTATGAAGCCCTTATTGTATTTAGGAGTACAGAGGTTTGGCCCAAAACTTATATGGATTTTGTACTTCTTTATGAAATGTTAGAAGGGTTTATTGAAGAAAGAGTTAAATGTGTTTTGTTTTCTACCTTTGTAACCTCAACTTTTATAAATATGCATCAGGCACCTACTGCAGCTATGATGATGAGAAGATATGGGATTACTTCCTGGAATCCCGAATTCAAAGAAAGTCTGGTCCGTTGGAAGCACGCTTTTGAAGGTAAAGACCCCGAGGAAATGAAAATGCAGTGGATTAAAAGAGTTGTTTCTAGAACCTTAAGATTATTTGAAGAAGACGGATTGAATATAGATATGCTAATAGAGGGGGAATGAAGAAAATTGAATCAGTTGGGTGGTTTGATGCTTCTGACCTATATACAAGGATGGTTAAAGAGTTTCCCAAGGGCCACTTTGTTGAAATAGGGGCATGGATGGGTCGTTCTACTAAATTTATGGGAAAGTTGATAAAAGATACAGAAATAGTTTTTGATGTAGTAGACCACTTTAAAGGAAACCTAGATCATTCATATCAACAAGAGATAGTTAAGCTGTATGGAGGTTGTATCTATAAACAATTTAAACGTAATATGGAAAAAGAAAATTGTTGGGCAGAGATTAATCAAGTGCATGTAGAATATTCAAGTGACGCGGTTAATCACTATAAAAATGAGAGCCTAGATTTTGTATATATAGATGCTAGTCATGACTATCCTTCTGTATATGCAGACATTAAGGGCTGGATTAAAAAGGTTAAAAAGGGGGGCGTTATAGCAGGCGATGATTATGATAATTGTCCTGGAGTAAAAAGGGCTGTAGACATATTTTTTAAGGACAAAGAGATCAGTTTCTCTGGTACCCATACGTGGGAGTATTATAAATGGTAGATAAAGTAAAAAATGCAGTTCAAATTCCTTGGAGACAAAACACTTTCGTATACCCGTATAAAGGATTAAATGATCCCCAGTATATTAAAGACAGAGATGAAATATTTGCTAAAAATGGAAATGGTTGGTGGTGGAGGTGGACTAAAGAAAATACTCCTATCCCCGGTATTTATAGTCCCTCTAGTAAGGAAATATCAATAACTACAGTACAAAAAATAGATGAAGTCCGAAGGCAAAGAGACGAGGAAGCTAAAGCTTTAGGAATAGGGGAATTTATAAAGTGCGAAATGTGTGGTAGAGAAACTTTAAAAATCCATTACAAAACTAAATGTTGTACTAAGGCCTGTAGTGATAAAAAATATCAAATCAAAGCAAAACGAAAGCGCGAACTCAAAACATAAACAAGGGATTTACTTAAATTAATCAAATGGACTGGATAATTATATTTTTACAAGTAATCACAATAATGTTTTTTGTTATAGTGTTATGGAGTCATATAAATCAAATAAAATGACTATTAGTCAAAAGATAGCACAAGCTTTTTCAATACTCCATACAAGTGGAGTGGCCTCAGAAATCCAATCACCTTATATGGAATGTAAAAATATGTGGCAATCTGTTGAGGTAGATGACCCAATGCTTGAAGTATGCAATATGTTTTTTGATGTACAAATGCCAGAAACTAAAGAAGAATTAGTTCAAGAGTGTAGACCTGATATGCCTTGGGCTGAAGACCATTTCCAAGAAAGAATAAGCGGGAAACCATTAAACCCAGGTCAACAATATAAAAATTGGCCTTATTATGCTCACAATGAAGATAATAGAAGATTCAGGGGTGGGGAAGATGAAGATAAACTATTTAGCCATACCTATATGGAAAGGTATTGGCCCCCTACAGACCTTAAAGGAATACGTTATAATTATGGAGATCTAAAAAACTTAATTGAAAGATTGAATAAAAACCCTCTATCTCGTCAAGCCTACTTTGCAGTATGGCATCCAGAAGACCAGGTAGAAAGAGGGGAAAGAGTCCCCTGCTCTTTAGGTTACCATTTTTTAATTAGGCAAATGAAGCTCAATATCACTTACCATATTAGAAGCTGTGATATCAGGAGACATTTCCATAACGATATCTATTTAACTATAAGACTGGCTCAATGGATTAGGGATAGTCTTAAATATTATTTTGAATTGGGAAATCTGTACATGTGGATAGGATCACTACACTGTTTTAGTACAGAAAAAAGCATGTTGCTAAAGGATGCAGATAAATGGAACAAAAAGTAACAGCCGGAACTATATTCGGAGGTATTGGCGGAGCCTTGTTTGGGGCTAAAAGAGCTGGATTTGATTTAGCATTTAATGTAGAACCTAGAGCATTTTTTAATAGCACAACTTTTAAACACAATTTTCCAGGTGTACCATACTATAGGTCTCTGGAAAGAACCCCTTCCACACGGGAAACCCTTCTTATTGGTAGCCCAAATTGCAAGCAATTTAGTAATTTGGGTACCAAGAGGAGGGACAGGGGAAGACTACATG
>NZDU01000009.1 GCA_002688875.1 Candidatus Pacearchaeota archaeon
ATGAGGATTTTGATTGAGAGTGTTAAGAAAGGGTTGAATGTTGCGGCGCAGAGTTTGATGAGTATAAGTGAGTATGTTAGGAATATTGGGAAGATTAATGAGAGGTTGAGGGATTTGTTGGCGGATGTTGTTAGTGATATGAAGAGTAATATGACTTTTCTTGCGCCTCTTCTTGCAGGGATTGTTGTTGGGTTGAGTAGCATGATTACGGGGATTTTGGGGAGGTTGAAAATTTTGGCGGATTTGGGGGGGGATTCGGCGGTTACTGGTTTGGGGAATTTGGGGACGATAACTCGGTTGTTTGATATTACTGCTATGGTTCCACCTTATTTTATGCAGTTATCGATAGGGATTTATATTGTGGAGATAATTTTTATTTTATCGGGAGCTCTTGTTGTAATAGATTCTGGGGAGGATAGGTTGAGGAGGACGCATGATTTTGCTAGGAATTTGATGAGGGGGAGTTTCTTGTATTTGGTGATGGCGTTGATATCGATAATAAGTTTGTTCTTGTTGGCTAGTGTTGCGCTTCGGGGGATAACTGGGTGAGGGTTGGTGGGAAGATATATAAATTATGATAAATAAATAAGATAAGGAGAAAAGAGATGGTTAGAGGTATGAATAAAAAAGGGATGGAGATGGCTATTAATACAGTGGTTATTTTGGTTTTGGCGATAGTTGTGCTTGTGTTTTTGGTTTTGTTTTTTACGAATAGTAGTGGAGAGTTTGCAGGAAGGGTTAAGAGTTATTTTAGTTATTCTAATGTGGATAGGATTGTTGAGCAGTGTAATTTGTTGGTTGATTTGGATAGAGGGTATACGTATTGTTGTGAGAAGAATGAGGTTAGGTTTTTTAGTGATGGGGAGAGGGATGAGAGTTTGATGAGTTGTGGGGAGATGGTTGAGAGGTTTGGGGTGGAGAAGATGGGTTGTGAGGGGGTGAGTTGTTGATGATAATGAATTTAGTTGAGGTGGTTCGTTGGAGATTAATTAGAGATAGAAAAGCAGTTGCATTGGACTACTTGTTTTGGTTGATAGTTGGATTGATTGTTTTAGTTATTGGGGTTTCTGCTATAGCTATTTTGACCGGGAAGGGTCAGGGTGCTGTAGAATATATTAAAGATTTGTTTAAGTGGAGTTAGGATGGGGGATGGTTCTGGACCTTTAATTTGGAAGATAGTAAAAATAACTATTATTGTCTTGGTTTTAGTTGGAGTTGTCTTTCTCTTCTTTCGTTTTAATATTTTTGGGTTGGTTAGTGATGCTTATAATGATTTTAAGGAAACTGAAAATCAGGTAGATTGGAACGAAGAGTATTTTATTAATAGTCCTGAAATTATTGTTTATGAATTAAAGGCTAAGGAGGCGGATATTTATTTTAGATATGATAATGATCCTATTCCTGAAGGAGAGAGGCAAGGAGAGGATATAGGTTGGAGATGGAGTAAGGATAATGTTAGGTGGTTTAGTGCTGAAAATGTTGATGTGTCTTACGCTAGGAAAACTAAATTTTCAGTTTTTATGAGAAATTTGCATATTTTTAGAGGTGATATTTATTTGAGTAAAAAAAATAAGGATTTTGTTAGTGGATTGGTTGGGAAGAGTCCTGAAGAAGGTTTAGAAGATATTGTAAATAGGGTTCTGAATAATTCTGAAGGTGGTTGGTTTAATGCTAAATTATTTGTTTATTTTAATGGGGTGAAGATTCCTAAGCAACAAGATTATGATGTGGATAGCGCTTTGTTGAAGGATTTGGATGGTTTTATAGATAAGTTAAATCAGATTAGTTATGGTGTCGAGAAAAATGCAAGGGATGAATAAGATGAATAAAAAAGGAATAGATTTTACATTAAAAAATATTATGAGCTTAGTTATAGCTGCAATAGTAGCATTTATTTTTCTTTATGCTGGATCTAAAGCCTATGGTGCTTTTGATAAAAATAATGATGAAATAAGAATTAAAGATCAGATGAAAAAAGTGAGGGAGTTGGCTGAGACTATTTTTAGGGAGGGTGGAGAAGGTAAGGTTGAAATTCACCCTCCGGGGGAGGGTTGGATTGTTAGGACTTTTGCAGACCTGTACAATGATTTTCCTTCTGGACAGTGTAGGGGTGCTATTGGATGTGTTTGTATGTGTGATGGAATTGATTGTGACAATTTAGTTAGGTGTGAGGCATTCCCATTTGATGTTGAAGTTATTGGAGATTATAATCAGAGAGTTAGTGGATTATCTAGCGAAGTTGGAAGCGGAGATCTTGATAATAAGGTTAGTACTGCTCTTGAGTTAGGTTCAATACAGAGACTTATTTTATTTAAGGATGAAGATCTGGTTAAGATAAGGAGGGGAGAATGAAACGAGGAGATGCGTTTTTGGAAAGTTTTATTAAGATTTTATTGTGGGTGATATCTTTTGCAATTTTGTTTACGGGTGTATATTTTTTATTAAATAAGACTGGGGTTGTGTGATAATGGGAAAAAAAGGAGAGATTAGTGTTGATGTAATTATCAAAGTAGTATTTGCAGTGCTTGGTTTTGCGCTAGTATTATTTGTAATATATTTACTTGCCTATCAACCTTCTATTAATAGGGAGGCTTGTCATCAGTCTATTGTTCTAAGGAGTACTGCTCGGGCGGGTTTTATTGATGCTAAGGAGGCAATACCTTTGAAATGTAGGACTGATAAGATTTGTGTTAGTATGTCTGGTGAAGATTGTAGTGATTTAAGAAGTGTTGGTGATGATGTGGTTAGGAGAGTAAAGGTTAGCAAATGTAAGACTGAAGATTGTACGGAGGCTCGTAAGGAAATTCTGGATGTTGTTGGAGATAGTATGATTGCTTGTCATAGCATGTTAGGAGAAGGTAAGTTAAATTTTATGTCTCAGGAATTTGAGCGAAGAAATTATGGGTTAATTTGTTCAAGGATTGTATTTGATGATCAGATTAAGGAAAGTATTAGTACTATTGGTGCTGGTGAATTTTATTCACATCTTGAAAGAAAGCAAACTGGAAAGGTTAGTTATTTGGAATATTTATATCCTGAATGGAAGAATTCTAAAAATTCGGTTCAATTGTTTGAATCATTTAAATCTGGAGGGATTGGGGATAAGAATTCATTAGAAAATTTAAAGAATGTAGATTATGTTGACTGGAATGTTATTGATACCAATCAGGAGAATGGGTATGCAGTTATTGCTCAGATTTCAGAATTTTCTAAGATGGATGAGTGGTTGGGGGGGATTGGTGTTGGTGGAGCTGTTGCTGTTGTTTCTACTGTTGCAATTGCTTCAGGAGTTGGAGCTCCTGTGGGGGTTGTTTTGTTAACAGTTGGTGGGACTATTGCTGGAGCTTCTGTTGTTTCTGGAGGAGCAGTTATGTGGTATTTATCTGATGATGAATTTAAATATGCAAGTCCCGCAGTTTATCCGTACGATCTTCAGACTTTAAAGGATCTTGGGATTTATAGCTTTGAGATAGCACCTTAAGATGAATAAAAGGGGTCAGGATTTGATAAATGAGAATGTTGTTTTTACAATTATTGTGGTAGTATTTATTGTTGCTTTATTTATTTTTATTTCTAGATCTGGAAGTCAGGCAACACTCTATGAACAGACTTATGCGAAGGAAATTGCTTTAATTATTGATAGGGCTGAGGTGGGAATGGAAATAGAGTTAGAGATGTTTGATGCGTTTAAATTAGCTAGGAAAAATAATTTTGAGGGGAGAATTGTCAATATAGATAATGGTGCGAATCAGGTAAATATAAGACTTTATGATGCAAAGGGATATGATTTTTATTATTTTAATGATATTGATGTGGTTTGGGATTTAGATGTTGATAATAGATTGTTGATATTAAAATTTGCGGAGAATGTCGATGTTTAATAAAAAAGGATATTCCAGATTTGCACATAGTGCGATTATGTTCTTTTGGATGGCAGTCATAGCAATAGTTTTGAGCATAGCAGTTAGCGTTTTTTATTCACAAGAAATTGATGTTAGGGAGATTGAGGCTAGTTTGATTATGGATAAAATTGTCGATGTTTTTGATGATTCTGGTTTATTAAGGGAAGGTATTATTTGTGGTGATGAATATTGTGAAGGATTTAATATTTATAGAGAATCTGGATTGGATTTTGAGGTCATTAGAAATCAAGGATTTTATTTTAAGATCGAGGTGTTTGATGATGGCAATATAGTTGATAATCCTATTTTTGGAGGGCTTTCTTCTTATAATGTTGAATGTGGTTTAGAGGGAAAGAATTTTCCAAGATGTATTAATAAGGTATTGGAGTTGGAAAATTATAGGGTTGAAATTGTAACCGGATCTAATCAGAGGGGTGAAAGAGTATGATGAACAAAAAAGGAGAGGTGGATAGTTTGTTAACATGGACTTTTGCTTCATTTTTATTAGGATTTAGTTTATTTGTTTTTATGTTCCTAGTTTTTTCGATCTCTGCTGGTAAGACTTTTTTTGGAGAGGGTGATGTTGGTTTTGAAGGAAGTGGTGTTGATTTGAAGGCTAATAAAGATTTATTGGAGTTGCTTGGAAAGAGGTTTATAATTAGTGGAGAGAGTGTTAAAGTTATTGATGGAATTAAAAGAGGGTTCGATGAAAATGGGATTTTTGTTGAAGAGGGTAATGAGGAGTTGATTGAGTTTGTATCTGGTGAGCTTGATAGATTGTGTGATTACGAATTAGAAGTTAAGGAGGGGTATTTTGATGGAAATGGATTTACTAAGATGTTGTTAGTTGAGAAAGATGGAGGTTCTTTGATGAGTAACAGGGAGTTGAGGAGAGTATCTGATAGTAGGGGAAAGTTTTTGTTAAAGTCGTATGAGATTGTTCATAAAAATGTAAACAAGGGTAGGGTTTTTGAAATTAAATTTGTTAAATATAGGGATTGTGAAAATGGAAAGTAAGTTTAAGATGAATAAAGGGGCGGTTTCTTTGTCAGTTGTGCTTTTAGTCTTATCATGTTTTGTTTTAATCAGTTTGAGTTTAACTTTTTTTGTTATTAAGGAGAAAGATGCTCTTGGGAAGATTGTAATTTCAAGTGATATCGATGAAATCTATGTTAGACAAGCTTTGCTCAATTTTTATGTTCAGGATATTTTTGATAAGGCTAGTGAGGATTTTTTGATTGAGGAAGGAGTTGTTGTTTTTGTCAGTAATTTTAAGGAGGAGCTAGAAATGTATAGAGATGGAGATGGTAATTATCCAATTGGTGAGTTGGGTGATTTGGAGAATGTCGATGAGAATATGGTTGAGTTGCTTGAAGATAGATTGGTTTTAAGACTGGATTTGGTTGCTAAGAGTAAGCTTGAACACATGGATATAACTTTTAATTATCAAAGAGATTTTGAAAAGGTTTTTAAATAAAAGATTGTTATGAATAATATGGAAAAGAGAGGAGAGATGACTATAGGGACCATTGTGGTTATTATATTGGCTATATTGGTTTTGGTTTTTGTGATTTATGCGTTTACTACAGGGACTGTGCCGTTTTTGGATAGTATAAAGAATTTTGGTGGGGGGCAGGTTAATGTTCAGACTGTTGTGCAGAGTTGTCAGATAGCTTGTACTACTCAGTCGGCTTTTGATTATTGTAAGAAGAGTAGGAAGGTTGTGTTTAGTAAAGATAAGGATGATCCTAAAAATGATTTTTATACTTGTGCTGAGTTGGATGAGCCGGGTGTTGGGGCAGGATTAGATGTTTGTGCTATAGATTGTATTGGGTTGGATGATTCTACTAATGAAGAGGATGCTGATCCTGCTGTGGCTCCTTAGTGCTTAATTTTAAATATCTTATTTTGTTAGTTGTTGTATGGATTATGAAACACCTGGTAAGAGGAAGAGTAAGAATGATAAGAAGGCTAAGGGTCGGTATAGTCGGTATAAGAAGGGTGGGGGGAGGAGAACTGGGGGACGGACTGATGAGAAGAAGAGTTATGAGTAATTGTTTTAATAAAGTTTATAAGGATTTTATTACTTGTTTGTGGGAGGTGAATAGATGAATGAGAGGGTTTTGAGAGTTTTATATTATCTTGCCTGGGCTGTGGGTTTTTTTGCTGCAGGAGTTTTAATTTATGGTATTATTAGGTCATTAGGTTAGGATGATTTTTAATATTGATTTGTTAAATTGGTTCGGTAATTTTATAAATTTCTTGATCCTTGCTTTCATAGCAATAAATATTGTGAATACTCAATGTTTTAATCTGTTTGAGATGAGTTTGTCTCTTATTGGGTTGTTGAGTTCGATATTTATCCAGATAGTTTCGATGGTAATAAAAGAGAATTTGAAAAGAGGTAGAATGATGTAAGATGTTAATTGATGAAATGAATTTGTTTCTTGTAGTGTTGGGTTTGGTTTGGATAGTTGGGGCGATACTTCAGGATCTTCGAAGGAGGGAAGTGGATAATATATGGAACTTTAGTTTGATAGGGGTTGCGTTGGCTTATAGGTTGGCTGTTAGCGTGGATGTTGGAAGTTATTGGTTTTTTGTTAATGGATTGGTTGGGTTTTTGGTGTTTTTGGTTTTGGGTAATTTGTTTTATCATATGAGGATGTTTGCAGGAGGGGATGCTAAGTTGTTGATTGCTTTAGGTGCGATATTGCCTTTGAGTTTTGATTGGATTGTTAATTTTAAGATATTTGGGTGGTTTGTGTTGTTGTTTTTGTTTGGGGGTTCGATTTATGTTTTTGTTTGGTCATTGGTTTTGGTTGTTTTGAATTTTAAGAAGTTTGTTAGGGAGTTTGGGAAACAAGTTCGTGCGAATAAGAGGATTTTTTATTTGAGTTGGTTGTTTGTGCTTATTTGGTTTGTTGGGAGTTATTTTGTTTTTAGTGAGTTTGTTTTATTGGGGCTTGTGTTTTTGCTGTTTCCTATTTTGTTTGTTTTTGCTAAGAGTGTTGAGGAGAGTTGTATGATTAGAGCTGTTGAGCCTTCAAGGTTGACGGAAGGGGAGTGGTTGTATGAGGATATATTTGTTGGGGGTAAAAAGATAAAGGGTAAGTGGGAAGGAGTTAGTGCGAGTGAGTTGAGGTTGATTAGGGAGAAGTATCGGAGGAAAGTTTTGATTAAGATTGGGATTCCGTTTACTCCGGGGTTTCTGATTGGGTTTTTGTTGTTGATTGGGTTGGATTGGTTTGGGTTAATTGGGTTTTAGGGTTGTTCTTGAGGTCTTTCTTGATAAGCTATTCTTATTTCAGAACCGTACATAGGGACATTCATTTCTGGAAGTCCTCCTGTTGTTGAGGGATATGCTCTGCCAAAAATAATGTCATTTACTTGTTGCGGATCTTTTGCAGCATCTTTATGTATTACACAGCTTTTAACTAATGAGAATATTTGAGGATGGTCAACACTATTTAAAAATCCTTCAAGTTCACTATTTGAGACGTTTGAATCAAAAGTTCTTATTTTATAAGGCCTATCTTCAGTCATGTGATTTTGATATAAATTAGCTTTATATATATTTGTATTCTAAGGAATCCTAAAACTTATTTCGGGTAGGTTCTTTCCTTTCTTTTTTGTTGGTTCTCTTTTTGATCTGGTTTTTAGTTGGAGTTTTTCTTGGAGTTTTTTGAGATCTTCTTCGTTGGCTTTTGTTTTGTTTAATGGCTGTTCTTTGTAGACTGGGATTATGTTTATTGCTGGGTAGTCTTGGAATTGGAATGTTTCTATTTTGATTTCTTCGGGTTTTAGTTTGCTTTTGATACGTTTGGCTATTTTTTGGGCTAGGGAGAATGCTGTTTTAGGGATTTTTTCTATTGTGGTTTTTGTTTTGGGTAAGACTATGCAGTGGCCTTTTGATAATGGGTTGAGTTCTAGGATGGCTAGGGCTTTTGGGTTCTCGTCTATTTTGTGGCTTGGAATTTCGCCTTTGATTATTGATTCGAAGATTGGGGTTTCTGGGCCTGTTTGTTGTTCTTGTCCTTCGCTTGCTGTTGCGGGGCCTTGTTGTAAGCCTTGGTCTGTTACTTGGATGTTTTGTTGTTTTAAGAAAGCTTCTAGGCCTGCATCATCGAGGGTTTCTATGTGTTTTTTTATTTGATCTTTGTTTTCGTTTGGGAGTTGTTCTACTTGTGCTAGTAACTGAGATTTGATGTTTTTTGCTTGTTCTTCTGTGAATGCCATGATTGTAGTAAGGATTATTGTTTTTTATAATTATTGATTCCTCCAACTGGGTTAATACTCTGGGATCTTGCTCCGAGGCGGTGGGGCACATAAGTTGGAGGTTAAAAATACCTCGTAGCTTGCTGCGAAGTGAGCGAAGCGAACGATGGGATTTTTAATGGTTAGAAGTATTAGGTTTATCCGAATGCTCGTCTAAAATCTGTCCAAAAGACACCAAGGTTTCTTTTGCGAATCTTCCTTTAAATTAGTGATTTTATCCGAATGCTCGTCTAAAATCTGTTGTTTCTGCGGAGTTTACGCCTTCGATGGTCTTGAGTTTTTCTTCGAAGGGATCTGTTTCTAGGGATTCGTCGATTGAGAAGCTGGCTGAAAGTGAGATGATGCCGAAGGCTACTGGTTCTTTTTGGAATTGAGGGGATTTGCCTTCTAGGCTTTCTATGACTTGTTTTGCTTTTGCTTCTACTTCTTCCAGATTTGTTTCTGGGGATTCTGGCATCATTTTTATTGTTAGTAGTGCTGTTCCCATCTCGTATGAAAACCTAGGTTTTCCTAACAAGTCACCTTTCCTAGTTAGTAACCTATGGTTATTATAATTTATTGCGGGGTTGGTTTATAAATATGTTGGTTTGGATTTTATGTTGTTTTGATTAACCATAATTCTTATAAAGAAAAATGGGTTGGGTTGATTATGAAAAGGGATGTAAATAATTATTGGGATTTGTGAATGGAAGGAAATTATGAGAATTTGGTCGAGTTTATTGCTCAGGGTTCTGGGTTGGGGGTTGATGAGATTATTCGGAAGATTGAGGCTAAGCAGGCTAAGCTTTCGGGGTTGATAAGTAAGGAGGGGGCTGCGCAGGTTATTGCGGCTGAGTTGAATATTAGTTTTGATAAACAGATGGTTAAAATTTCGCATTTGGTTCCGGGGATGAGGAAGATAAATATTGTTGGGAAGATTGTAGATTTGAATCCGGTGAAGGAGTATAATAAGAATGGGAGGAGTGGTAGGATTGGGGTTTTTACGCTTGCGGATGATACGAGTAATATAAGGACGGTTTTGTGGGATGAGAATCATATTAATTTGATTGATAAGAAGGAGTTGGTTGAGGAGGGCGTGGTTGAGATTGGGAATGCCAGTATAAGAAATGGAGAGTTGCATTTAGGGAGTTTTTCGGAGATAAAAACTAGTGATAAGAATGTTGGGGAGGTTGTTCTTGAAAAACCAGTACTTACTAAGAAGATTAAGGATTTTAATGTGAGTGATAATGTTTCGGCAAGGGCGTTTATTGTTCAGATGTTTGAGCCGAAGTTTTTTAATGTTTGTCCAGAATGTAGGCGGAAGGTTAGTGAGGCTGGGGAGTGTAATGATCATGGGAAGGTTGTGAGTGAGAAAAGGTCGTTGTTGAGTTTTGTGGTGGATGATGGGAGTGAGAGTATTAGGTCGACTTTATTTTCGGATGTTTTGGAGAAGATTATGAGTAAGGAAGAGATTGAGGATGGTGAGTTGTTTGCTAAGAAGAAAGGGGAGATGATGGGGAAGGAGTTGATTGTTAGTGGGAATGTGAGGAGGAATCAGATGTTTGATAGTAATGATTTTGTGGTTAGTGAGATGAAGGATGTTGATATTGATCAATTGGTTGAGGAGTTGGAGAAGTAGTTAGCTTGAGATAGTTAATTTGGTGGGATAATGTTTATATAGTGGTTCTAGACTTGTTTTTTGTATGATTGAAGATTATCCAACTGCTGAGATTTCTTTTAAAGGTTATATTAAAAGAGAGTATGTTAAAGATTTAATTATTAGCGTGGCTAGTGATGCTGGTCTTGAAGTTAAAGTAACTGAGGATATTCCTCTTAGCACATTTACAAGGAATGGGGATGCTAGAAAGAGTAAGATTGTGGAGAATTCTCCTTTGACTAAAATTATTATTTATCCTAAGAAAGGAAATGATAAGGAAATTGTTTCATTTATGAAGGTTAAGTATAATCCGTTATATGGGCAGGGGGGGTTTTATTTTGAGGTTGTAGATCTTACTGAAGGGTCTGTTAATAGATATCTAAGAAAGATGGATAAAAAGGTTAATGAGACTGAAGGTATTTATATGACTCAAGAAAGTGTTGCTGAATTTGATGAAGGAGAAGAGGAAGATGATTTTGGAGAGGATGATAGAGAGGATGTCGAATTTTAAGTTTAGCATGAGATACTAAGATTTATTAATTTGATTTAATAGTTTAGATTGGTGTTAAAATGTTAATTAGAACTCACGTTATGTTTGCGATATTTTTGGTGTTGATATTTTTTCAACATGTTAGTAATGGGTTTCTTTTCTTAGTTATGGTTTTGGTTGGGACTGTGGTTCCGGATCTTGATACGAATAGGTCGAGTTATGGTAGGCATTTGATATTTAGACCGATGCAGTTTTTTATGAAGCATAGGGGGGTTTTGCATAGTTTTACTACGGCTGCTTTGTTGTCGTTGTTGATTGCGGTGTTTTATCCTGTTGCTAGTTTTGGGTTCTTTTTGGGTTATGTTGGGCATTTGATTATGGATAGTTTTACTCCGGATGGGATAAGGCCGCTTTGGCCTTTGAAGTATGGGAGTGTTGGGCCGGTTCGTACGGGGGGTAGGTTGGAAGAGACTTTGTTTTTTGTTATGGTGTTTGTGAATATTTTGGTGTTTATTGGGTTTTATATGTTGTGAATGAGTTGGATAAGGTTATAGGAGTAAATATGTTTTTGATGTTGGTAATGCTTATAAGTTGTTCTTGGCTGGGTTGGATATGGTGGAAAAAAAGGTAGATAAGAGGAAGGTGAAAGAAGTTAAGAGTAAGGCTAAGACTAAGAAAGTTAAGGAGGATAAAGAGGTAGTTGAAACAGGGGATGAGGATGTTAAGGAAGAAGAGGTGATTGAAGGGAGGGATGAAGGGGATGGAGGGGATGAAGGGGATGAAGGAGTTGAAGGGGCTGAGAGTGTTGAAGAGGGTGATGGAGCTGAAGAAGGGGCTGAAGAAGATGTTGTGATGCAACTTTCGGATTTGCCTGGGGTTGGGCCGGCGGCGGTTGAGAAACTTGAGGCTGCAGGGATATTTGATTTGATGGGGGNTGCGGTTATGAGTCCTAAGGGGTTGGGTGATGCTGCTGGGATGGGGGAGAGTGCGGCTAGGAAGGCGATACAGGCGGCTAGGCAGATGATGGACCTTGGATTTCAAGATGGGTTGGAGTTTGCGGAGAAGAGGAANGAGATTTTTAATATTACGACTGGAAGTAAGGAGTTGGATGGGTTGTTGGGGGGGAAGGGGATTGAGACTAAGGCTATTACTGAGGCGTTTGGGGCGTATGGGAGTGGGAAGACTCAATTGGGGTTGAGTTTGGCTGTTAATACTCAGTTGCCGTTAGAGCAAGGAGGAGCTGAAGGGAAGGCAGTTTATATTGATACTGAGGGTACTTTTAGGCCGGATAGAGTTAAGGAAATAGCAGAGGGGAAGGGCTTGAACGCTGATGGGGTTTTGAAGAATATTTTGGTTGCTAGGGCTTTTAATTCTGATCATCAGATTTTGTTGATTGATAAGGTTGGGGAGCTGGTTAAGAATGGGGAGCCTATAAGGATGGTTATTATTGATTCGCTTACTGCTCACTTTAGGGCTGAGTTTTCTGGGAGGGGTCAGTTGGCTGATAGGCAGCAGAAGTTGAATAGATATTTGCATAATTTGATGAAGATGGGGGAGCAGTTTAATTTGGCTATTTATGTTACTAATCAGGTTATGGCAAATCCTGCAATGATGTTTGGAGATCCTACGACTGCTATTGGGGGGAATATTGTAGGGCATGCCTCGACGTATAGGATGTATATTAGACGAGGTAAGAAGGGCTCGAGAGTTGCTAAGTTGATTGATAGTCCTAATTTGCCAGATAATGAGTGTTTGTTTTTTATTACAGAGAAAGGTGTTGTGGATGAGGAGTAGGTTTGAAAGTTAGGGGGATTTTAGTTTTGGATGGGATATTATTTTAGTGATAAATACTTATCAAACAGTTGAAAGTAAATTAGAATCATTAGTTTAAAGATCGCCTCTTAATTTTTTGATTTCTTCTTGATCTTTTTTGAATCTTTCTTGGGCGTCTTTTAATCTTTTTTCATTGTTGCTTCTATTTTTTATTTTGTTGATTTCATCTTGGGCTTCTTTTATTCTTTTTTCTGCTGATAATAATCTTTTATCGTCTATGTTTTCTGGTGGGGACTTTTTTGATAGGTCTATTTTTTTTCTTGCGACTAGGATAGCGAAGAGTAGTGCACTTACACCGATTACTACCCATAGAAAATATGAGAATTTTCCGGAAGGCATTAGATCACTAACTGCGAGTCCAGTTGTAGGTGATGCTTGTGCTTCTGTTTCTTCTTCGATTTCTTCTTCGATGGTTTCTTCAACTACTTCCTCAACTTCTGTATCTTCTTCTTCGATTGTTTCTTCAGATTCTGATGCTGCAAGTTCATCTGAGGAAAGTATTGTTGGATCTATTCCGGGGACCATTGTTATAGTATAAACATCCCCGGATTTTACGCTTTCGAATTTGTGTGTTTTGATTTGATTCGTCCCTTTTTTTAAGGTTACGGTAACATCTAGATATTCATGACTAGCTGAAGTTGTTAATGTTAATTCTCCTGATCCATCGACATTTTTATGGAAACTATCTGTGGTAGTTAATTCCCCTTCTTCTCTTATGAATAGGGAGATTCTGTATTCGCTTGGAGCGGTTATTTTGAATTCGGTGTCTGCAAGAATTGTTGGAACTATAGTTAGCAATAGTAGGATAGTTAGTAATAAACTAATATTTTTATACCTCATTTTCTAATTAGTTAACATTTTATCCTTTATAAATTTTATTTTTTTGGTTTTTTACTGAAAGTTGATGAAATTTGCGATTTTGACTAAATTTATAAAGTTGTTTTGTTAAGTGATTGGATGAAGAAGAGGTTGAGGAAAGGGTTGAAGAGAAGTTCGAAGAAGAGAATTAGCGAGGGTAAAACTGAGTTGCATGTTGATTTTATGAAGGTGTTTTATGTGGCGAGTTTTTTGTTTATAACTATATTTTTTATTTTGCCTTATCTTGTTCAGGTGTCGACTTTTTTTCATGAGAAAGGGCATCAGAGTGCGTTGGATAAATATGGGGTTGAGAATGATTATCGGTTTAATTTGTTAGAGACGATTCCTGCGTTTTTTAATCCGAAGGTTGCTAAGTTAGGGGTCACGACTTTTGATATTGAGGGTTATGATAAATTGGGCCAGTATCAGAAGGCTCAGATTAATCTTGCTGGAATTATAAGTGA
>NZDU01000010.1 GCA_002688875.1 Candidatus Pacearchaeota archaeon
AGTAAAATTAAAACTATTATGACTACTAATATTAACATAATCCCCGTCCCCATCAAAAGTAAAACACCCTCCATACCTACAATCCGAACTATTAACCACTGCCCCCACAACAGTCCCATTATTAACCCCCGTACTATTATCACTCTGCCTAGCCAAATCAAAAACATGAGTATCATTCTCACCAAGTGCAGAAACATTATCAAAATTCATCATCAAAACCAAACTCTCATTATACAAAGTATAATTAACCCCCTCAAAATTCCATTTAACCTCCTTCAAATTCTGCTCAGAAATCGAAACATTAACCAATATCGAAGTATTTGGACTTATAGTATTATTAGCAGGAGTAGGATCCACAAACCAAACATCCGGAGGAGCAGTAGCTATCGTAACATTCTCCTCAAAACTCACATTCATATTCCCCGCACTATCATTCGCATACGCCCTAACAACAAAATTAATCCCCTCCCTTCCAGTTATAGTAAAATTCATCGGAGCAATGAACTCATCCCCCGCCTTCGCAACAAAATTAACACCCAAACTATGATTAACGAACGAACCAGTATTATTCGACCCAATTATCCAAGTATTAAGCCCGTTATCATCCCTCCAACTAACATTCAAATGCAACAAACCTCCACTCGCATTACTTCCTCCAAATCTAAAATCAGTAGTGTTATAATCTGGAGGAGTTGTATCAACCGTAAAACTAATAGTATCCTGCCCCTCATTCCCCCCACTATCATTAACATAAACCGTCACATTATGATTCCCCTCACTCCAATTAACCCCCGTCACATTCCCACAATCAACCAAACTAACATTAACATCAAACGTATCATTACTAAACCAACAACTATCAACATTAACCTCACTAATCGTAAAATTCACATCATACTTAACATTAGTCGTATTCGTATTATTCACCGTCGGAATCACAATACTCACAACAGGACTAACACTATCAATAAAAAACGTAACATTCTCCGTCCAATTCAAATTATCATTAGTATCATTCCCATAAAATATTGCAGTATGCGAACCTTGACTCATAGTTATATTAGTAGCATTCCAATAAGTAGGACTCCCACTCAAATTATTCATCGAAATATTATCAACACCTCCATTCAAAGTATAATAAACATCACTCATCCCACTATCATCCAACGCAGTCACATTAAACGAAATCGTAGTCACACTATATGTCTGATTCAAGGGATTATTTATCGTAACATTAGGATTAATAATATTTATCGTATCCACAATCAACGTCCAATTAGTCTTATTCGAAACACAATTCCCCGCAACATCACAAGTCTGATAATTCCAATAAAACGTACCATTATAGGGAAGTATTATCGAGATATTACTAGCATTCGCAGAACCAGTAACACTAACACTCTCGCTACTATTAATCAAATCATCACTGCTATTAAATATAAACGGAGTCACATTCAACAACTGATTACTGTCAGTAGTATTAGCTGCAAAACTCACAACATGACTAGAATAATTCGAATTATTTGCAGGTCCCATTAAGTTAACAATTGGACTTGTAGTATCAATCACAAAACTAATCGAAGCACGACCTTCATTCCCCGCACTATCATTCACATAAACAGTCACATTATGATTCCCCTCACTCCAATTAACTCCCGTCACATTCCCACAATCAACCAAACTAAAATTAACATCAAAAGTATCGTTACCAAACCAACAACTACCCACATTAACTTCACTAATCGTAAAATTCACATCCAACTTAACATCCGAATGATTTGTATTATTCAAAGGACTAACAATACTAACAACGGGATCAACTGTATCCACCAAAAAAGTAACATTCTCTGTCCAGTTCAAATTATCATTAGTATCATTCCCATAAAATATCACAGTATGACTTCCCTGTGCCATTGTGCTATTAGTAGCATTCCATTGAGTAGGACTACCACTCAAATTATTCATCGAAATATTATCAACCCCACCATTCAAAGTATAATAAACATCACCCATCCCCCTATCATCTAATGCAGTCACATTAAATGAAATCGTAGCCGTAGCATAAGTCTGATTCAACGGATTATTAATAGTAACATTTGGAATACCCACATCAGTCTCATCAACTATCAACGTCCAATTCGTCTTATTCGAAACACAATTCCCTACAACATCACAAGCCTGATAATTCCAATAAAACGTCCCATTATAAGGAAGTATTATCGAAATATTCGTACTATTTGCAGAACCAGTAACATTAACACTCTCACTACTATTAATCAAATCGTCACTCGAATTGAATATGAACGGAGTCACATTCAACAACTGATTGCTATCCGTAGTATTCGCTGCAAAACTCACCACATGATTAGAATAATTCGAATTATTAGCTGGCCCCATTAAATTAACAACCGGATCAACCGTATCAATAAGAAACGTAATATTCTCTGTCCAATTCAGATTATTATCAGTATCATTCGCATAAAATATAACCGTATGCGAACCTTCAGCCATCGTA
Organism: Candidatus Pacearchaeota archaeon; assembly: GCA_002688875.1. Classification (GTDB taxonomy): domain Archaea; phylum Nanobdellota; class Nanobdellia; order Pacearchaeales; family GW2011-AR1; genus ARS1285. The sequence goes on from NZDU01000010.1 coordinate 2,516, forward strand.
CTATTAGTAGCATTCCATTGAGTCGGACTACCACTCAGATTATTCATCGAAATATTATCAACTCCCCCATTCAAGGTATAATACACATCACTCATCTCAGTCTCATCTAACGCAGTCACATTAAATGAAATAGTAGTCGTAGTATAACTCTGATTCAAAGGATTATTTATTGTAACATTAGGAGCTATCACATCCCCAACCGTTTCATCCAAAACTTCAACATTAATATAAGTAGTATTAGTATTTCCCAAAGTATCATTAGCAGTCAACTCAATACTATAATTACCAACAACAAGTATAGAACTATTCCTCAACTTCCCATCAGCAATAGTAATATTAAACTTAGTAGTCCAATTAATAGCAAAACTTTCAACCCCTGCTCCCGCATCTGTTGCATTAATATCATAATCTAAACTCTGATTCTCATAAACAGTCTGATTACTAAACTGTATCGCCGGCGCAATACTATCAATAAAAAACGTAACATTCTCCGTCCAATTCAGATTATTAGTAGTATCATTCGCATAAAATATCGCAGTATGCGAACCCTGAGCCATAGTACTATTAGTAGCATTCCATTGAGTCGGACTACCACTCAAATTATTCATCGAATAATTTATCAAACCTCCGTTCAAAGTATAATACACATCCGACATATCCGTCTCATCAAGCGCAGTCACATTAAACAAAACCGTAGTCGTAGTATAACTCTGATTCAACGGATTATTTATTGTAACATTAGGAGTTTCCTCATCCAGTCCTAGAGTAAAAAGATCATCTAACTTACTCTCTTCAAGACTAACATTATAACTATGTTCCTTAACATCACTACCATTTGTAGCATTAATAATATAATTTGAATAATAAGTAGTAGTACCTCCTAAATTAACATAATCAATCAAGATAGTCCTATTCATCCATCCGCTCTCATTAGTCTGAACAAAAAAATGCTCATCCCCACTAACATTATACGCACTAACATTAGCCCCACTAATTTTATTATCTGCCGTATCGTTCACATGTGCTCTATAATACCATTTCCTTATCAATCTATTTGTAGCCCCTGAAACTGACTCAGAATCATAACTACAATTAGTAATATTAATATCAGTTGAAGAATCGGCATGAATACTAATATCATAAAAGGCCCCTGAAACATTTACACAATCAGTTAAACTTATATTTGTAACATTTCTCAATCTTATCGCACTACTCCCAGAAGAATAGGCAACTGCATAAGTATTAGTTAGACTAATATTTGAAGATGTATNTATTTCAATTGCAGGATTCGAATCAGGAGCAGCAACACCTGAAGTTGCATTATTTGAAGTTAAATAAACATTCGAAACATGATCGATACTGATTCCATAAGTATAATTAGAAATTGCAGTATTCAAAGTTAATGTACTATTATCTGACTCTTGTGTAAGCGTAATTCCTGCACTTGAATTAGCAGATCCAGTATTTAAGGTTAATATATTGTTAGTAGAATTTGTTGCCAATGTAATCCCCGAGCCACCAACATCAGATGAACCTATATTTAAGGTCAAAGTATTATTATGAGATGTGGTAAGAAGAATACCATTACTATTATTTGACATTCCAACATTTGAAGTAACCGTATTATTTAAAGACCTATGAAAATTAATCCCCTTACTTGTATTAGAAACTCCCCTATTTAATACAACAGTGCTATGACGAAGTCTATCAATATAAAATGCTTTATCAAATATAGATGATGCATTATTCGATGTTATGTTATTATAAACACTATTTAAAATAATAATTCCAATACAATTTGCACAATTAACATTAGCAATATTATTTTCTAAATGATTATAGTCCGAAGCAACTGCAATTCCATAAAATTGATTTCCTAAAGTATTATTAATTAAGGTAGAATTATCTGCATCCCCACCAATATATATCCCCCTTCCATTTGTACCAATCCCCATACTAATATTACTATCTCGCACAGTTATATTCAACTCATTACTAAAAACTCCAGAAACATTCTGATTACTTTCAATACTATACCCTGCTCCACTAAATGTAATATTCTGAGCAGTAATATTAAAACAAGCCCCACCAGCTATAGAGTTATTAACAATATTAGCACCCAATTTATATTCAGTATTTGCAGTATCAAGATCCTGACATTGAGAAATAGCGCCATTTAAATCATAAACCAAAAGATCCCCAAAACTACTATAAAGCACCGGACTAATAAAAGGATAAGTAGAACTAACCCCACTCCCATTCCCAGGATAAAACGTAAAATTCAAAGTTAAATTCGTACTATCATTAGCTATACTAAAAGTATTACTCCCATTAAAAGTCTGATTAGCCGTATAATACCATTTATCAGTCCCAGTAGTATTATAAAACCCAACACTCAAATTAATCTGACTTTCACTATAATTAACAATACTCCCATCAACCCTAATCGAACTCACACCAGCACTAATATTAGTATCAACCGTATGAATCCCCTGCGTCCCATTAAACTGAAACCTCTTACTATTATTCTTATAAATATTCCTTATCTGACTAGTATTCAATGAAAAATTAAACAACATCACCTCATCTATCGAACCATTAAATTCACTAGAGCCTATATTCCCAACATCCGCCCCAATCCAAAGATCCATACTACTATTAGTAGGTTTATTACCCCCCACAAGCACTCTACCTACTTCCTCTCCATTATGATATACATTAACATCTGTAATATTATACACACACCCTATATGTGCCCACTCTCCAGCACTAATATTACTTCCAGGACTCTGCGAAGCATAATCTGGCCAAAACCCCCCTCCAGCTCCAAAATCACAATCAATCGTTCCAGCAGACTGTCCAATAGTCAAACGATACCCAAAATCATCAAACTGAATTTCCCTACTAACCACAACCATCTCACTAGCAACACTAATCGGTTTAATCCATGCAAAAACTGACAACCCTCCTTTAGTAAAATTAAAATCAGGATCACTACTTACATTAATATAATCATCAGCACCATCAAACTCATAACACCCTCCATACAAACAACTCGCGCTCCAACTCGCATTTGCAACAATCCCATCATTATCTAAATCAGTATAATCATAAGTAGTATTATCAATATTTGTATGATTCACATCAAAAGGATTATAATAAACGATTCCATACCCTGATTGAATATAGGGCGCTTGACTACTAATAGCCAGATGAGTAAAATTATTCTCAGCCCTAACACTAACAAGATCAGTATTCACACTAATATCACTTATATTAATCAAAAGAATCGTCGGATCCAAATATAAAACATCCCCTATCTTATAATCACTATTACTAAAATCTCGCTCAACATAAATACTAACAGTATTCTCATACTCCAAATCCCCAACAGCATTATCTACCACCCTACCCATAATCCCAACAGAAACATCCCTAAAAGAACTAATCAAACTACCAATCAAAGCTACAACCCCATAACCAGATTGAGAATCATCCCCAATCTCATTAATCTCTTCAACCTCTTCAACCTTACTAACCTCATCGACATCAACAGTCTCTTCAACAACTTCCTCAATCTCAGGCTCTTCAATAACAAACATCTCTTCAACTTCATCAATAACTTCTTCTTCAATATTATCTCCATCAATATCTATCACTTCCTCATCAACTTCTTCTTCAACAATCTCCTCTTCAACAACTTCCTCTTCCTCACCTATTATTATAATAATATCTTCTTCCAAATTTTCAACTTCTTCATTATCCCCCTCATTATAATCATCACCAACATCCCCTCCCAAATCTTCCCCATCAACAACTTCAATATTATCTCCATCTCCATTATTTATATCTTCAACCCCTCCCTCACTTTCACCAACCTCCTTAATCACATCCCCCTCCAGATCAATCTCCTCAACAACCCCAAAATCCAACAAAGGCTTCTCAATCCTAACACTATAACCCTCATCAACCAAATCCTGAAAACTAAGCAAACTATTCCCAATCATCAAACTACTTCCATCAACAACAGAAATAACCTGATCACTAGTAACATCCACTTTAGAAATAAAATTATAATCATTAAGCTTAACCTTATAACCCCACTTATAATCCACATCAATATCCTTAGCCCCCTGTTCATCAACATCTATCTCAAAACTATCAGCATTAACTACTACATTCTCAGCTATTTCATCAATCTCATCGCCCCCTAGTTTCCCAACATCCCTCTGAACTCTATCCACATCAATTTGACCTATATCCAACTGAACACCCTCATCAACACCAGAAATAGCCATTCCTGTAATAAACATATTCCCTAAAGTTTCACCTTCATTATCAATCACATTTCCTTCAACAATTTCTCCTTGAAAACCCTCCCTCTCAACAACCTCTCCTTCACCCAAATCTTCAACTAAAACCGGCTCAACTTCCACATCATCTTCCCCATTTTCATCATCTGTCTTTATATCTCCTACATCTTCAGGGCCTAATGATTCACTGTCTTCACTTTCAGGCCCACCCTCCTCATCTTCCAATTCACTATCTCCACCACTACCCTCACTCTCCCCACTACTAGAATCAACCGCGTTATCATTGTGTGAGCTCTCAATACTTCCATCTTCTTCATCTCCTAAAATAATCTCATCTCCAACCTCCCCATAAACCCTCCCATCAACTCCCCCATCCACAACCCCTCCAAAAACCTCCTTCTCACTAACAATCCCTTCTTCAATCAACTTCTCCCCAGCATCTTCAATAAAATTATCATAATCCAACAAGTCAAAATACAAACGTATATTCCCATTATCCAACAAAAAGTCCATCCTCTCGTTTTTATTCTCCCCAATTACCTGCCCCCCAACAACTACAGGCTTTTTTATCTCCAAACCAATCTCGTTATCAAATCCTTCACTCACTCCATCCACATAAATCTCACTTGAAACAAAACCAGTAATTTTAGAAGAAGAAAAACTTAGGGAATTAGACACAAACTCACTAGAAATAATATCCCCATTAGAAACATTAATCAAAAAAACACTCATTATTATAATAATTGTGATAGCTAGCAAGACAGTCAAACCACGAAACTTATTAGACCTAACCCCCTTGCTAGCTTTTGTTACACCACTATGAAATAAATTAAAATTATTTTTTACACCACGCTTATTAGGATCCTCCATCCCCAAATATCTCTTCTTCACCTTACCATTCTTATCTCTATATGACTCATAATAATAAGGCCCGTAAATACGATTACCTCTTTTTATATACCTCTTAAATACCATATTTGTGGTGTAACAATAGAACTAATCAATTTTCCTTTAAAAACCTTATCCCAAAAATCATATCCTCAATAATTATTTACACCACAAAACTCTATCAAAAAACTAACAAAAAAGATCATATCCAAGGGAATCAAACTCCATAAATCACAGATAAAGTTATAAATTATCAGAAATTCCTCTCTTAATGAAAAGAGAAACACCTGAATTAAGTATAATTCTGCCTTGCAGAAATGAAGAACAAGCCCTACCAATTTGCCTAAATCAAATAAAAGAAATAATAAAGAAAGAAAGATTAAACGCTGAAATTATAGTATCAGATTCTTCAACAGACAAAAGCCCAGAGATTGCAATAAAAAACAATGTTATCTTAATTAAACATAACAAAGAAGGATACGGAAATGCATACTTAGAAGGATTCGAGAAAGCAAAAGGAAAATACATCTTCATGGCCGATTCAGATTTATCTTATGACTTCAATTACATACCAAAATTCCTAAATTCCTTAAAAGAAAACAACGACCTAATAATTGGAAACAGATTTTCAAATAAAATGGAAAAAAACTCTATGCCTCTAACACACAAATACTTAGGAAACCCAATCTTATCTTTTACCCTACGCCTACTTTTCCAAACAAAAATAAAAGATTCCCATTGTGGAATGCGTGCAATAAAGAAAGAAGCATTAGAAAAACTAAATCTACGAACTACTGGAATGGAACTAGCCTCTGAGATGATAATCAAAGCATTAAAGAATAATCTAAAAATAAAAGAGATACCTATAAGCTATAAGAAACGTATCGGAAATTCTAAACTCAACCCAATCTCAGACGCTTGGAGACACTTCAGATTTATGCTTCTCTACAGTCCACTATTTCTCTTCTTCATCCCAGGACTTATCCTTCTACTAACTGGAATTAACACATTCATACTCTTATATGCAGGAAAACTAAAAATTCTAGGAATCCAACTCTACATCCATCCATTGTTCATCTCATCACTCCTCACCATCACAGGCTATCAACTCATAATATTTTCAATATTCGCAAAAACCTATGCAATAACCCATCTAAATGAACAACCAATCTTCAAAAATCTCTATAAACACCTAACCCTAGAAAAAGCCCTAATATTAGGCACTACCATAACATTCGTAGGACTTTTAATCTATCTCTCAATCTTCTACAATTGGATAAACACAAACTTAGGAAATTTAAACCAGATAAAAAACTCCATTCTAGCCCTAACTCTCACAACAATAGGAATCCAAACAATCTTCTCAGCATTCATACTAAGCATCTTAGGAATTGAAGAAAAATGAGACGAAGTCTAAATAAAGGAGGGTTGCATCTAGAGAACCTTGGTTCCCTGGATTAGGAATTGAGGAAAAATGATAGCAATCCAATCAAACAAAAGAATAGCAATATTCCACAATGCATTAGATAACATAGGTGGAGCAGAACTAGTTGACCTAATCCTAGCAAGAGAACTCAACGCAGATATTTACACAACAAACATAAACAAAGAAAAAATAAGAAAACTAGGATTCCCAACAGAAAACATATATTCCATAGGAAAAGTCCCAACAAACGCCCCATTCAGACAAGAAGCAATTTACTGGAGATTCAGATTTCTAAATGTAAGAAAAAGATTCAAGAAAAAATACCACTATTACATAATCGGAGGAGACTGGGCCATGCCAGCAACAATCAACAACAAACCACATATCTGGTACGTTTTCTCCCCCATAAGAGAAATCTGGGACTTATACAAATATACAAAAAATAAAATGCCCAACCAACTATCAAAACTCCTATTTTCCATCTGGGTATTAACAAGAAGAAAAATAAACTACCAAGATTCAAAAAAAGTCAACAAATTAATAGCCATCTCCAGAAATGTTCAAAACAGAATAGAAAAATACCTAAAAAGAAAATCAACAATAATCTATCCCCCTACAGAAACAAACTTATACAAAAACAAAAAATCCAAAAATTATTGGCTATCTGTAAACAGATTAATAGATCACAAAAGAGTTGAACTACAATTAAAAGCATTCAAAAACCTACCAAATGAAAAACTAATAATTATAGGTAGCTATGAATCATCAAAACATTTCGAAAGATACGCAAATTACATCAAAAAACTAAAACCCAAAAACGTGGAAATAAAAAGCTGGGTCTCACAAGAAGAATTAATTAACCTATATTCTGAATGCAAGGGATTTCTAACTACCTCCTTAGATGAAGATTATGGAATGACACCCATAGAAGCAATGGCCTCTGGAAAACCAGTCATTGCACCAAATGAAGGGGGCTATAAAGAAACAATAACAAATCAAACGGGTATATTAATTGACAAAATAACCCACAATAAAATCAAAGAAGCCATAATCACTATAAACCAAAAATTAGCAAAAAATCCAAAACAATTCATAAAACCTTGTCAAGAACAAGCAAAAAGATTCGATACTCAGATTTTTATCAACAAAATAAAAAAAGAGATTAATTACAATGATAAAAATAGTAATAATCCACGATGATTTCTCTGTAACAGGAGGAGGAGAAAAACTTCTAGGCCTTTTAGCAAGAGAGCTCAACAATAAAGGATTCAAAACAGACATAATCACATTCGACATATCCGAAGAAACAAAAAAAATAATTCCAAGAAATATAAATATAATAACCCTAAAAAATAAAGATTACAAAAAGAATGACAAAGGTAGAGAATTATTTGCAAAACTAAACCTAAAAAACCAGTACGATCTCTACATCTTCTCAGGACATAATTGCATCTACACAGCCAAAAATCACAAACCAAATCTATTATACAATCACAATATTCCAGAATCAGAACTGAAAAAAACAAAACAAAATGAGAAAGAAAGAAAAATGCACCAAACAAACCTAAAATTAGAATCAATCAGTAAATCCTCATCAGAGAAGATCTGGAAAAGATTATACAAATTAAAAAACAAGATTATACTAAAAAAAATCCCAAAGAAAATATCATTCAAATTAGACACTTTAAGATACTTACTTCTATACATATTTAACACAGAAAATATCAAAAACAAGATAGAAACAACTAATCACAAAGAAAACATTAAACAAATACAAAAAATAATTGTCAACAGCAAGAACATCCAAAATAAAATAAAAAACATATATAACAAAAAATCAGCAGTAATCTACCCCCCCATTGAAACCTCAAAATATAAAAACATAAAACATAAAAATTACTGGCTTTCAATAAATAGAATAACCCCTCTAAAAAGAATTGAACTACAACTAAAAACCTTCTCAAAACTCCCAAAAGAAAAGCTTTTCATAATAGGAAACATTGAGAATAAAAATTACCACAATTTTCTAATAAAACAGAAACCAAATAACGTTACATTTCTTGGAACAATATCTGAAAAAGAATTAATAAAAAAGTTAAGTGAATGCAAGGGATTTTTATTCACAGCAAAAGATGAAGATTTTGGGATGTCTCCCGTAGAAGCAATGGCATCAGGAAAACCAGTAATAGCACCGAATGAAGGAGGATGCAAGGAAACAATAACAAAAAAAACTGGAATCTTAATAGATAACATCAATTCTGAAAAAATAATAAGAGCAATAAACAAATTGAACCAAACTCTAAAAAACAACCCAAAACAATTCATAAAACCTTGTCAAGAACAAGCAAGAAAATTTAACATGGATAAATTCACAAAAAATATGATAAACGAAATAAACAAAACACTTAAAATTAAATCTCAATCATTTTATCCCAAAAGAAGATTTAAACCACCAAACAAACCGCTTATACCATTTAAATTTACTTTTCAAAAATAAAGAAATCCTAAATGGAAATATCAATATTTCCCTAATAACCCTAAATATCTCCCTAATAATCATAAATATTTTCCTTAATAATCTCCTAACAGAAAAATAAAATTCCTTCACATGATAATGATAAAATCCTCTTCTCCAATGTCTTTCAAATAAATCAGACACATAAAATCTAACCCAAATTAAAAATAAACCATGATAAAAATTCTTCGACTTATTCTTAAACTTCCTATTTAAAAACAAAGCATAATCATACAACTCATAATCAATAGGATAAAACACTTTTATTCTTTTTTTAATTATCCTAATCTCTTCTCTTTTCAAATACCGCGTAGACACATTCATATTTCCTACAAAATTTCTTAATCCTAACAATTTATACACGAACAAAACATCCAACTTATTCTCAGAAATACCCACAAAATACATTTTATCCATAACCTCCTTTAACAAACTTAATTTAAGATCCCAAGATAAACCACTATCCAACGTATAATCTATAGCCTTAGAACTCAAAAAACGAAAAATAAAATTATTCTTATCAATTGGATTATGCTCATCAATATTTTTACTCCTATTCTTAAACCAACTACTAAAACTAAAATCTCCCTTACCTTCAGGAAATACTTTTTTCTTTGTAATATCATCAAGATTAAAATATCTACCACGATCCCAATTATAATGAGAAATCGTCCTAGAAACAGGATCCCTTAAAAATAAAACATATCTAACATCCCTATTAGGGAACAATTCATGAATGCCATAAAACGCCCAATGTCCAAAAATCACCTTAATAATATCCTTATTTCCCAAAGACTCCAAATAATCCCTAATCTCACCAATATCTGTCAAAAACGGAAACACATTACCATACAATTGCAAAACCTCACTCTCATCAAAATTTCTTATTATATTCTCCCTAATAGTGGTTCCCGCACATTTAGGCACATGAATAAAAACATAAAGCGGATCTTTCATTTCTTTTTCTTTCATTTTAAAACCCATAATTTAACGTTGCATTCACAAAAAAACACGAACTATGCTTATCCTGTCTTTCCCATCAACATTCAAATATTCTCCCTCCTTAACAACATTCAAATTAAAAGGAGATAAATCCAAATGCAAACCATTATCCCTAATACCTGCCCCAGTAACTAAATTACTATTGACTTTTTCATGATACCTATCCACAGCCACCCCATCAACAACTATAACATACTTATATTTCTTCAACTTTGATATTATCTTTAAAATATCCCGATTAGATAAATGTTGCAAAACAAATCTTAATATACAAAGATCTCCAGAAGGCAATTCATCATTTATAATATCCCCCTTCACAAAACTAATATTCTGATCTGAAAAAAACTTCTGATTATGTTTAATCAACGAATCAACAACATCCACTCCCACATAATTAACCTCATTCCAATCCATCAACCCTCCCATCCGAAAATCCCCACATCCAAGATCAACAACAGTTTTTATATTATTCTTCCTAATAAAATTCTCCAAATAATGTTTAAACGGCAAACAATTCTCAATATCCGAACCAGTCCCAGAATAAAACATATCATCACCATTCCCCCAATGCCCCTCAGAATAAACCTCGCCAAAAATCCTCTCTGCATTCAAACCATCCTCCTTGGAAACAATATCCAGATCATCAAGATTATTAAGAATTCCAGTATAATAAGAAATAACTTCCAATGGATCTCCATCTCCAACTATCTTCCCATCATCCAATAATATAACACGATCACAATACTTCCTTATTTGATTCAAATTATGACTCACCAAAACAACAGTCGCACCTCCTTCAATCAACTCACTCATCTTCTTCAAAGCCTTTTCCTTAAATTCAGCATCTGCCCCACCACCCAAAGCCTCATCAATCAAGATTATATCCGGATTCTTGTGAGAAACACAATTAATAGTAACAGAGAAACACAATCTACTAATCATTCCCGAAGAAAGCTGATAAACTTTAGCGTTCAAATATTCCCTCAATCCTGAAAAACTAATTATCTCATCTAACCTTCCATCTATCTCAGAACGATTCAATCCATGTAAAACACCCATAAGATAAATATTATCCCTAACACTCAATTTTTTTTTCAACCCATAATTAAAACCAGTTAAATAAACCACATTACCTTCAGTAAAAACCTTTCCAACATCCTTCTTATCATTTACTTCATTACTCCCTTCATCAACCCTATAAATCCCCGCCAAAATCCTAAGCAACGTAGATTTACCAGAACCATTCTTACCAATAATACCTAAATTCTCCCCAGCCCTCACTTTAAAAGAAACATTATCTAATGCAATCACTTCTTTCTTCTTAGAAACAAATGAAAAACCCAATATCTTAGCCAACAACCCCTCCCTACTAAATTCCCTATAAAAACTCTTAGTCAAACCATTAACCTCAATCCGATTAATTCCAATCTTTTTATCCCCCATCACACAACCTCCGCAAATCTATATTTAACTTTTTCAAAAACGAACAATCCAACAAACAAAGAACCAAAACTAAACAACAAACTAACCAAAATAACAAAAATAGATGGATAAGTATTATAAATTAAAATATTCCTAACCATATCTAAGAAATAAAACATAGGATTAAATAAATTTAGAGTATACAAAACAGTCCCCTCTTCCAAGGAATAAAATATAGGACTAGCAAACCATAACAATCTAGTAAGAACCATCCATATATTTGAAAGATCGTAGACATAAACACCTATCACACTCAAAACAAACGACAAACCTTGAACAAAAACTATCAAAAGAACAAAAAACAATGGATAAAACAAAAATCCAATCAAAGAATTACCAAAATATATCATTACAAAAACTAACAATATTATCTCAAAAATATGTGAAAAAACAGACTGCAACACATTAGAAACAACAAGCGACTCATGATTGACTTTAATTGACTTCACAAAACTAGAATTTCTTGTTATAGAATTAATAGACTGATTTGAAGATTTCCTAAAAAAATTAAAAACAATTAAACCTATTAACAAATAAATAGGATATTGATCATCCATCCCCCCAACAATAACTCCCCTTAAAAAAAGCAATATAACAAATAACAAAAAAGGATCAAGCAAATACCACAAAACTCCAAGATAACTTCCTTCGTTCCTCAACATAAAATCACTCTTAGCCAACTGAAAGCTCAATCTAAAAACTTCTCTAAACTTATCAAAACCCTTCTTTAAACTCATAAAAAAAACAAATAGTCAATTGATTTAAACATTTCTAACTAAAAATATATATAATCAAACACTAAATAAATATATGAAAACAACAAAAAACCAACTACTCCTAATAATCTTAGTCTGCATCACAGCCTTCTTCCTAATCTACTCCCCTCATCTGTCAAATCCCTTCCCCCTCCACATAGACGAATACCACCATATCTCCTCTTCAATAAATCTCAAACAAAACAACCTAACTCCAAACCTCTCAAACACTGAAATAGGATTCCACTTTGTCCTTCTAACAATATCATATCTAACAAACCTAATCCTATCATACAAATACTTGGCAGCAATCTACATCATACTAACAATCTTAACCCTCTTCACAATAACAAAACAAGAAACCAAACAATTCAAAGAATCATTCCTAATCTCAATCTTTACAATAATCTTCCTAATAAGTATCAAATCCAACGTAAACCTTCTAGGATTCTGGTTCTTCACCCCTCTAACCCTAGCCATCCCCCTAATCTACCTATACATCCACCTATTCACATCAGGAATAAACCACCAAAACAAAAAACACCTAATTTACTCACTACTAATCATGCTCCTTTTACTACCCATCCACGCCATCTCCATCCTTTTCTCCCTACCCATATTACTAATCTACCTAATCATAAAAAGAAATAAAATAAACCCCCTTAAAAAAAACCTCTCACTATTTTTAGCAATCCCTCTCGTAGGAATCATCATCTTCAAACTAACCACTCAATTCCCAACAAATCAACTACTCCAAAAACTCTTCTCACTAATACTATTTAAAAAAGGCTGGGGAGTCTTAGAACTAAACAACTCTCCTTTTGAACTATACAGTCCAATCGCATACATATTAGCAATAATCGGCCTCCTAGCAATCCTATCGAATAAAAAATACAGAGAAAACCTACTAATCCATGTAATCTGGCCTCTAACCCTAATCTTATCAATAATAATCTTCAAACTAACCAACATCTCCTTCCTCTCCCCTTACCAAAGAAATTTATTCTACCTAGTAATCTCTCTACCCTTCTTAAGCGCCTTCGGCCTCTACCAAATAATAAAACACCTAAAAAAACTTTCCAAAAACCCAACAACCCACAAAATCCTAAAAATCTTATTAATCATCTTAGTCATATTTCTAACCTTCAAATCATACTACCTAATTCCAGAACAAACCCAACTCTACAAAACCATCAACCAATCAGATTACAAAGCCCTAACCTTCCTAACCCAATACCCCTCCTCCACAATACTAACCCCAATCCAAATCTCAATGGCAGTCTTCCCAATCTCATCCCACAACCCCCTAGCCACCTACTACTTCTACGGAAACCGCCAAGACCTAGAACAATTCTACCAAACAACCAATTGCAACACCAAAAACCAAATAATAACCAAACACAATATCTCATTCATTTATTCAAAATCAAAAATAGACTGTGATTGGGGGGAAATTTATAATAAAAATAAGAATATTATTTACAAAACCAACCAACCTACCCCTTCCCCCCAACCCCACTCACTTCCCACTCCCCCTTAACCCCCTTTCACCCCCCTCATTTCCCCAACCTCTTAACTTCCTTCTTCGCCCACTCTTTCCAAAGAGCAAAAACCCTCCCACTCTCCGGCAACCCAACTTCTTCCTGCACATCCTTAGAAAACTGATGAAACATATTATTACTAACCGAATTAAACTCAGCCTCCAAAATATCTGGCCTACCCAACTTATCACTCATATCCACAATTTCCTGTTTAATCTTACCTCTAAGAAGAATATTATCATAAACCGCATCCCAATTCCCTGCCCAACCCCTAACTCCTGCAGCAATAGACTTTATAATCTCACTATCCCCATTAACCAACTCCTCCGTAGGCTCCAACTCATCTTTCTTAACATTATACTTAAGCAAATCAACAAAACCTCCCTCCTCCATAGGATCCTTAGTCCAATGTTTCCTCACCTCACTCAACCCAATCACTCTCTTCATACTACTCAACCCATCAGGAGTCTTAACCGGATTAGCAACTATAATGCAATCCGTAGCCTTAAAACTCGTCGTAGGCACTCCGAGATCATTCACAACTCTATCAAAAACACCATAAGGACTCGCACCATGAATCGTCCCCGCAACCACATTAGCCAAAGCCCCTACTCTCATCGCCTCATACAACGCCTTAGCCTCCAAAGACCTAACCTCTCCAACAATCAAACTACTATCTCCTAAACGCAAAGAAGTCCTAATCGCCTCATCAGCCCCAACCTCCGAACTCTCCTTCAACATCGTCCCTCTAACTTTCATTCTCAAGATATCATACTTCAACTTTCTTATCGCATCCACAGGTAATTCTAAGGTGTCCTCTAACACAATAATTCTATACTTAGGCATTATCTCCAATAACAACGAACCCAGCAATGAAGTCTTTCCACTACTCCTAGTCCCAGCAACCAACAAAGTCCTTGCCCCATCAATCAAAAAACTAAACAACCCCGCAGAAAAACTATTAATCATCTTATTCTTCACAAATAAAGGCAAAGTCCAAGGATTCTCTCTATGCCTTCTTATCGCATAAGCCAAACCACCTGGACTCAACGGCTGTTGTATCACTGCAATTCTCGAACTCACCTTCCCCAACCTCAAATCAGTATCTAAAATCGGATTCGCCTCATCCAATGGCCTCCCGCTTATCATTCTAAACTTAGCAGCCCAACTATCCGCATCCTCCTTACTCGGAATAATATTCGTAATACACTCATCAAACTCTTCATGCCTCAAAAAAACAGGATTCGCAGCAATAGGCGCATTCAAAACAATATCATGAATCCTCTTATCTTGCAACAAAACCTCAATCAACCCAAACCCAATAGTATGCCTAACCAAAATCTTAGCCAACCTATTCAACTCTTCATAACTAATTTTAATCTTCTTACTCTCCGACAAATCCCGAAGCAGATCCCTACTCACATTAAAAAAAACCTGCCTAGTCTTCTCAGGATCCGTAAACTCCTCCGCCTTAGGCTGATGCTCAATCAAAACATTCCTAGCAAGATTAATCAACCCCTGCATCTCCTCCTCAAGCGAATACTCCGGCGGAGCAAGATGATACATATGCTTCGCATCCCTCTCCCTTTTCAATATCGTAACAACACTTCTATCAAACTCCTCCCCAATCTCATACTGATCCACAATCTCCGCATCCTCAGGCAAACTACTAACCAACCTAGTAAAAGTAAAATTAGGTATAATCTCCGGCCTAAAAAAATTCTGATAAATCGCCCGACTATAATCATAATTATCCAAATGCCCCTTAACTTTCTTAATCAACTCAGTATTACCCAAAAGATCATAAAACTTCTCCAACAACTTAATATAATTCGACTGATCAATTTTAAAAGTATCGCTCAACCCTCCCAAATCCCTCTTCTCCACCTCAATTATCTTCCCCAACTCAACAAAACACGCAATAGGATCGCTCTTCAATTTAACCAACAAATATCCCACATCATTATACCTCTGACTCAACCGATTCGTATTCAACACCGACAACTTCCCAGGCGAAAGCAACTTCTCCTGCTTAGTCAAAAAAACATAAATATTAGAAATCTCCTGCAACATAAACGTCTGAACAGAATTATGACTATAATTCCTCTGCTGAACAAACACAATCCTAGAAACATCACTCGCATCACTCAACAACTCCATAGTCCGCGACATCACATCCGCACTCTCAGCCACATTCGGCACAAAACTCGCCCCCATATAATTAACATACAAAGATTTAACACCAGCTTCCTTAATTATCTCATACGCAAACAACTGCGTCCCAGGTTTAAACAACATTTTCACACTCTCAATTAATACAAATCTACTCACTTATTAAAATTTATGTATTGCCAACTATTAATCAATCTCAAGCACAACAATTTTAAACCCCTTTCACCTTACCAAACAAAAGAAGTGAAAAAATGCCAGCAGAACAAACCCAAGATCCAATCAGCTCGCTATTAGCAGAATTCAGCACCCGATTAAACGAAGTAGAAGAAAAACAAAGACTCCTAAGAGATCGTGCACTACTAATCGGAGAAAACCTCATATCAACAAAAGAAGATCACGAACTCCAATCCCATACCACAAAAAAAGAAATCACCCAAATAAACTCTGAAATAAAACAATTAAAAGTTTTAATGAAACGTGTAATCGACGAGTTAGAAAACTTCGCCAGAAAAACAGAACTAGACATATTAAAAAAACAATCCCAAATGTTCCAACCATTAAAACTAGCAAGAATAAAAGACGTCGAAAGGATGATAAAGGAGGCATTGGATAAAAATACTTCAAAAAAGTAAATTTAGGAAGGTTGCATCTAATACTCAGGTTTCCTGGATAACAAACACTTAAAACAACAAAATCCCCCTAAATAAAATGGTAATAGACAGAATAAACGAAATGAAAAGCCAAGGCTTACCAACCGGACAAATTGTGCAAAACCTAAAACAAGAAGGCATCACACCAAAAGAAATTAACGAAGCATTAGGCCAATCACAAGTTCCTAATTCTCAACAAAATACACAACAACAAAACCCAGCACAACCAAACCCTACAAACCAACCAACAGATCCAACAGCCCAAATGCAACAATCCCAACTCTCAGTATCACAACAACCAACCCAAGAACAACCCCCAATGTACCAATCCCCAACTCAACAACCATCCAATCAAATGCAACAACAACCCACAAACCCCTCAACACAAATGCAACAATCTCTTCCTATCCAACCCAACGAAAACATAATGCCCCAATCTACTGAATACCAAGGACAACCTCTCTCCCCATCCAACCAACCCGCAGACCCTTACTACCAAGACTACCAACAAGGATACGACGAATACCCTGAATACGCCCCACAACAAAGCATGGACGTAGAAACAATAAACGATCTAGCAACACAAATCATAGAAGACAAAATACAAGACCTAAGAGACAACATAACCGGCTTCACAAAATTCAGAAAACAAATCGAAGATCAAACCATCGAAATGGAAAAACGACTAACCCAAATAGAACTAACAATGAGCGACCTACAAATGGCCATAATAAAAAAAGTCGGAGAATACGGAGAAAACATAAACAACATCTCAAACGAACTAAAAGCAACCCAAGATTCATTCTCAAAACTAGCAAATCCCCTAATGGATAAAAGAAACTTAGAAAGTTCAAATTCAAAAGAAAAAACAACCCAATCAAAACCTTCCAACCCTACAAACAAATCCCAACCCAAATCTAAATCAAAAAAATCAACTAGTTTCGAAGATTATCTAAGATAAATAAAAATCTAAAACAACTAAACAATCAACAGACCTATTTCTTCCCAACAATCCAAGCAACCAATCCCCCAATCCCCACCAACAACAACGTACCAACCCATCTCCCCTCACTAGCATACCTAATCTGCTGAACCAAACTAGTCCCACCAGAACCAGAGGCTATCACCAAGTCGGGATGAAACACAGGATTAAAAACATAAATCGCAGATACCAAAAATATCGCAATCAAAACCCCCACAATAGCCCATCCAAAAAAAGGCTTAGCAATCCAATCCAATTTCCCCCCAGCCAACCCCGCAATCAACAATATCAAAAACGTACAAACAAAAAGCACAATAAACCAAGGAATAATAGTCCTTATATAAAGATCAAGCGAAGAAAAACTCAAAAATATAATCGCCATAATCATACCAACAAACATATTAGTCCACCCCTCNCCCCCCAATATCTTAGTCTTATTCAATATAGCAAACACAATTAAAAACACAAAAAGAAAACTAAATATAGGCATAAAAAGAAAAATCCCTGAAATATCTATCGCCATTTTTTATTAATTGCCTCCACCAGACTTCATAACCCAAAACATCAAACCAACTATTATTCCTATCGCAATCAACGCTGGCATCGCACCGACTAATCCTGCCGCAGTACCCCCCAACCAAAACATATCCGACACCGCCGATACCAAAACAATCAATCCAATCACCACACCAATACCCAACCAAGTTTTATTCACCCCACCTTGATCCCCAGTTAAACCCAAAAAAATCATCGCAATAAGTAATACCGCTAACCCCATTCCCGCATAAGGAAAGATACTCGCATAAAATCCACTTACATAATCAAACTGCAAAGCCAATAATCCAAAAGCCAAAGCAATAGTAGAATTAACCCCTCTATTGTTTCCTAAAATCCCGGTCCTATCCAATATCCCATAAACCAACGCAAAAATCATCAGAAACGGCAAAGCATAAGCAAAAATTCCCATATCCGCCCACGTATTCAAAACATCCCCTATCGAATATCCATAAAATCCTGCATACTGATAAAACACTATTGCCATTTTTACACTCTTTTATTATAAAAGAAAACTTTCATTTATATACATTTCTATCCCTCTCTTTCATTATCTTTTTCTTCAATTACCCTAATTTTATCAAAACAAGTTCTCAATCCCACTTCCATCCTACCAATAGAATGAGCCTGCTTTATCAAAAAACCAACAATCACAAAAAATCCAGCCATTACAATACCCACACCAGCAATAATAATATTTTCAGATTCCCAAGTCCCACCAAAAATAGCTTGCAAAACCTGATAAGAAACATACAAGATTATAAATATAAAAACTAACCTAAACAACCACACCATAAATCTCCTAAAATCTATATCATAATCCATCCTAAATTCTTCAAAAGCCACACAAAAAACAAGATAGCCAACACCAAAGACAACCAACGAATAATCTGTAAAAACAATATCCTACCTCT
>NZDU01000011.1 GCA_002688875.1 Candidatus Pacearchaeota archaeon
AATTGTGACATTATTGCTAGGTAATTTGTTTTATCCATGTTCTGAGTGACTCCTGAACGCTCGCCGATCCAATTACCTGTTGCTATTGCCGACTCTATCCTGTGAGTGAATAATGTGGATTTGGCTATTGTTTTTACTGAATAGAATTTTTTTCTTTTTTGGATTTTTTGTAGTGAGTGTTGGACGTCTCTTACTAAGATGTTCATGTTGATTCTGAATAAGTCTGCTAGAAGGTCACCTGACATTCTTACTCTTTTGTTTGCATAGTGGTCCTTGTCAGTTAGAGAGTTTGGGTCTTCTTTGGCGATGAAGAATTGTTTTATGAATTTGCATAGAGTTATTGCTTTTTCTATTCTGTCTTCTTTTTTTAATCCTATATGTGGTAAGAAGTAAGAGTCTAGTCTTTGTTTTACTCTGTCTAGGATTTCTTTTTTGTTTCCTTGTAGTGCGGTTTGTTCTGCGATTGCCATCATTGCGTCTTCTTCATTTTGGATGTTTGTGTATTCGTAGAGGTTTACAATTAGGCTGTCGTTTTCTTTGCTGATGTATTTTGCGATGTCGCTTTCTTTTGTTAGTCCTAAGGCTTTGAGGATTACAATTATTGGGATGTTTTTGAATCTTGAGAAACTTACTTCGACGATTCCTTCGTTGGTGTCGGTTATCGAGATAGGGATTCTGTAGCTACCTCGTTTTGAGAACAATCTTAGCATTAGTTTGTCTTTTGATTTTTCTATGAATGGTTGNTTTTCTGCTAGNTCTTCNACCATNACGATTACACGTTCGTTACCNTTGATNATGAAGTATCCTCCGGGGTCGATTGGGTCGATGTAGTTTTCAATTAATTGGTTTCTGTCGAAATTGGCTAGGTTGCATACTTCGCTTTTTACTATGATAGGGATTTTTCCTATTTCTACGTTGTGGCTTTCTAATTGTCCTGATTGTTTGATTGTTATTTCAACGCTGATTGGTGCTGAGTAGGTTAGGCCTCTGATTCTAGCTTCTGATGGTGTGACTAAATGTGAGCTACCATCGGCTTCTATGATNTGAGGTTTGTCAACCATGATTTTTCCTAGTTTGATTTCAATGTCATCGCCGCTTAGATTTTCGTTAAGCTCGTTAATTATGTCTTGCATTCGGATGTTGATGAAATTGTTGAAAGAAACGATGTTTGATTCGATAAGGCTGTGGTCTTCGAGGTATTTTTTNACTAGTAAGTGTTCTTCTTTTTGGTTTTNTTGGAGGAGTTTCATTATACAGTCACCACCCTGTAATAGACTGANATTCCTTCTGGAGTTTTTCTTTCGATNTTGAAAACNTCTCCGACTTCGGTGTCTTCTGGAAGGGTGGGGTCGGTTATTTTTATTTTGGGTAATTGGGTGAGAGAAATATTTAGGTCAGAGACTAATTTATTAATCTCTTCTTGTTTTAATTTAGTATGTTTGGGCTGGAGTATATGCATCTTAGGTATATGTGTTAATCAGGATGATTGTGAAATTTACCTTTAACAACTTTATAATAGTCAATAATAAATCATTAAAAAGGTTTATAAAGGTTTTGTTTTGAGTTATTCGGTTTAGGGGATGGGGTTAGTTGGTTGTAGTGGAGTTTATATAATTTTTAGATCAAGATATTAATGAGACAGGTGTTTCCTAATCGTATCTGGCCAAGATGTTAAATCTACTTCATCTTCTAATTCAAATGCGTCATATAGATGTTTTTTTACTTCACCAAGCGCCCTTGTTGCTACCAAATAGGCATTTATTCCTTCACTTCCTCTACTGACATCATATGCTCCAGCTCTACCTAATCCATCTATAGCCGATGCGTACCATTCATCTATTTCTTGTTTAGTTTCAAATTTTGCCATCTTAATCTATCAGAACTCTTTCCCTCAGGGTAAAAATACCACATATTAGCCCTATTTAAATCTATTTATCAGATGTCTCTTTGTTCAAATCTTGTCCCATATTTCATCTGATTCATTATTCCAGATTCTTTCTAGAGCTGGAGAACAAACAAAGCCCTTGTTATTTTCTAATAATTCTACTTTTTCTCTGAGGTTCTTTACTTCTTCTAAAAGGAATTTTATTGTCTCTTCTTTGTTGATAAGGTTTGTTTCCATGCTTTGAATAAGTTGGAGGATTATTTAATGGTTTTGGTGGATGATAAAGATGGCCCGTAGGGTCTGGAAATTAAAAATTTCCAGTTCTTCAGGAACTTTGTTCCTTCAGACCTAAAAGTCCTTGACTTTTAGTCTTACAACTTCATGGAAGTTGTAATCATATGAACCCGCACATGGATGAAAATCTCTTATGAGTTATAATTGCTTCGCAATTATAAAATGGCCCGTAGGGGATTTGAACCCCTGACACCCTGCTTAAAAGGCAGGTGCTCTAACCGGGCTGAGCTAACGGGCCATACTCCATAACCATAATAAATTATGGAGTGTTAACTGACAAAAGAATGAGTAAATGTTGGTTTAAAAAGTTATTTAGAGTGGTTTGATAATGTGTTGGAGGTTGAAGAGATATGTATTGAGTCCAATAATGGAGATATAATATGATTTAGGATTTATTGAAAGGGTTACAAATTATTATATAATCTTAATGTTTTAATTATTTATTATAATGTATAAAATAACATTTGTTGATAAAAGAGTTGAGAGGAAAGTTAGAAAATATATTGAGATTCGTAGGGATATTCCTGCTAAATTGGATAGGTTGATAGTCAATCCTCGGAAGGAATGTGGAGCTCATCCGTTGCATGGGAAGTTAAGAGGGAGGTGGGCGTGTTGGTTGGGATCTAATATAAGATTGATTTATATTATTGATGATAAAAACGAAATGATAATAGCTGTAGGAATAGGAACTCATAATCTATATTAATAAATAAACTCTTCGGGTTTGACGCCTTCTTTGAGAAGTCTATCACTTTCTTCAATAGTTTCCATTACTTCCTTGTCTTGCAAAACATCTAGTGTTGTTTTTATTCCTTGAATTTCTCTAAGTAGGCTATCTTTCACTTCTTCAAGATCTGATTGTAATTCTTTGACTTGATCGTTTTTAATGGTGAGATTGTTCTCCATGATAAGAATAGTGAGGAGTAGTTTAAATAATTTATGGGATTTGGGGTTGTGTTTAAGAGCTATGGGAAGAAGTTTGATATGTGGGTGGTTCTTCGTTTGATTCTGTCGATTCTATTGTTTTTATCACATGATCTAGAACTTCATTATGAATATCTTCAATGGATCTTGGGTCTATGTTGTTGGATGAGCAGTTTATCTTTGTCCAACCATAATGTTCTATTAGTTCTAAGTATGCGTTTTCTGCATTTTTTAGGTGAGTTTCGCTAGATTCATGTGCATCAATAGCGGGCTCGTCTCTTTCGGCCTTGAGCTTGTTTGCTACAGTTAATGGCATGTAGAGGAGAATTGTTGAGTTTGGTCTTGGTAGTTCTAGCATATCATATTCAAGTGATTCGATCCAGGATGCCAGCTTGATTCTATCTTCACGATTGTTATATTTAGCGCATTGATGGCCCATGTTTGAACTTGCATATCTATCGCTTATTAGTATTTTTCCCTCTGAGAGTTTACGTCTAATTTCTTCTACTGAGCTTCTTCTATCTGCTGCATAATATAAACAGGCAATCTTTGGGTCTATTTCATCTGCTTTTTCAAACCAAGAACCCGTGTTTAGGCGATTGTTCTTTCCGAGATAACAATCACCAACAATGTCCCCTGTGGGAGTTCCATATTTTGGAAAGGATATTTTTTCACAATCGTACCCCTTGTCATTAAGTGCATTAAAAACTTTGTCAGTTTGAGTCTCTTTCCCAGAACAATCAGTTCCTTCAATTACTATTAGTTTTCCCATCTTTTTTGTTAAGAATATCTTTTCGAACTTGGTTTTGATATCTTCGAAGACTTCTTCTGAGGTTTTATTCCCATCTATTACAATTATCTTTTCGTTTAAAAGTTCTGTTGTTTTGAGATAGTTATTTCTTACTTGATTTGAGAAATTGGGGTTGTGTTCGAATTTATGGGTTGTTCGGTTTTCTTTGTTCATTCTTTCGATTGCTGTTTCGGTGGGTATGTCGATGATGAAAGTTAAATCTGGAGTTGGGAGGTTTTCGTGTCTTCTTATTAATTCTTGTATGTCTAGTCCTTGGGCTGCTTGGTAAGCGATTGTTGAGAGTTTGAAACGGTCTGATATGATTATATGGTTTTCTTTTAGGTTTGGTAAGATGATTTCATTTACTTGGTTTTTTCTGTCTTCAATAAATAGGTTTGCGATTTCGTCTGCTTGAGTAATTGGATCGTTGTCTTCTTTTATTACTTCTCTGACGTTTGTATCTTTGTAAGGATTTCTTGTTAGAACTATGTGGTTATGTTTGTCTAAATTGAATAAATATTCTACGAATTTTTTTATTTGCGTAGATTTTCCGCATCCGTCGATTCCTTCGAATGCTATGAATAAACCGTCTTTTTTCATGATGTTATTTATGGAAAATGCTTATAAATAATTATGATGGTGTAATAGGTATTTTGGGTTATATGTTTATTTACTATGATGCTCTGGATTTTGGTATTCGAGGTTTTGATATTCGGTGTTTGGGTGTTCAGTGTTGTGGTAATCTGTGTTTTGGTTTTGATCTTTATCTATGAGTTCCTTGTCTTGGGTGTATTCTTTAGTGGGGTCTTTGAGGGCTATTTCTGCTTTTGCGAGTTCTCCGCCGACGTCGAAGGCGTGGTCTATTTGGGAGATGACTTGGTTTTTCTTTAATATTCTGTAGGCTTCTTTTGCGCTTCTTGCATTATATTGTCCTATTTGGATTCCTTCTGGAGATAAGTGGGTTAGTTTTATTTTGTCGTCTTCTGTGGATATTAATAAATTTCCGCGGGGGTCTAATTTGAATTCGTGTTTTAGGTTTTTTTCTATGATTTCTTCTGATCTTGCCCAGTCTCGTTCGTAGATGTGGGCGCTGTTTGAGACTATTATTAAATCTCCGACAGGGACGTTTAGTGCGTTTGCGATTTCGTATTGTACGGCTCTTAGTGCGAAGGCGTTTTTTGGCCAGGCTTCGAACATGTCGTTGCTTCTGAAATATGCAGTGAGTGTTAGTTTGTCTTGGACTAGGGCTTGGATTAGATCTAGACAGGGGCTATGGGAGTTATTGTGGTCTTTTGGGACGTTCCATGTAACACCTACTGCGCGTCTTGAGAATATTGCGTCTTTTAGTTGCTTGATCATTGAATCGATTTGATCGACTCCGAAATGTTCTCTTAGTCTGTTTCCGTAACTATAGTTTAAACCGAGTGGTATTTTTGCTGTGGTTAGCGTTGGTATGTATTCTTCTAGATGTTCTCTTGAGAATTTGAAGAAATGTTTCCAGTCTACATTTTCTGAATTTTCATTTGTTATAACTGTGGTTAGTGCGACTATTTCTTGTTGGTCTTCTCCGTATTGGCTTCTTTTAACGTGGCCGAATTTTAGGATTGTATCAAGAATGTCGAGCCAGGCGTCGCCTATTTTTTCATTTCTAATTATGAATCCTGTTCTCTCTGATGGAGATGATTTTGGTGGTTCGGGGATTTTTCTTTCATATATTTCTGGATCTCCCCAAGGTTCTCTGTCCTCTAGTGAGATTAGGAAATCGTTAAAAGATTTCCAATCTCTATTGTCTCTTTTATCGATTATTTGAACGTTTGTTCTAAATCTTTCTATAGCATCTAATGGGATTTCTGGCTCGATTATTGACTCGTGGGGTCCGATGATTTTTCTTTCTTGGTTTATGCCGTTTTCTTTTAATGCGATTAAGGTTTCTCCCGTTCCGGTGATGTCTGTCCCGCAGATTATGATATAGTGAATTTTTTTATTTGCTAGGACTTGCCTTAGAATGAGATTGATTCCGTCTTGATGGCTGTAACACTGGCCCGCTACAATAAAATTGTTGTCGTCTATATGTTGTAATATTTTGTCTTTTTGGGTCCAAAGTGTGCATATCCCTTTGCTACTATTTGGGTTGCCAACTGTAACGAGATCGTTTTTATAGACGGGCCAACTTTCCTCTTTTGACATGTATTCACAATAATTAGCTAGTTTATAAATTAATTTGTGGTGTTTTTTTATGTGTTGATGATTAATATTCTAAGATTTATTCTAAATTCTCATTAATTTTATTCTCGATTTCTTCTTGAGTTTGGTTTCCGATTAATCTTTCGACTTCTTTTCCGTCTTTGAATAAGATTAGGCAAGGGATGCTTGAGACTTGGTATTTTCCGGCTAGTTCTTTGTTGTCGTCTACGTTGATTTTTACGAATTTGACTTCTTTCATTTCTTCGGCTAATTCTTCGATAACTGGGGAAAGCATAAGACAAGGCATGCACCATTCTGCGAAGAAATCTACTACAACTAGTTTGTGTCCGTTTTTGACGATTTCGTTGAATTCTTGATCTGAAATCTCCATTGCTGATTCGTTGTTTTCCATTTTGTGTTGAAATCGCCTCTTGATTGATTAATCATTGGTTGAAAAAGAAAAATGGAGTTAATAAATGTTTTTGTTGTGGGTGATGTTGTTAACTTTTATTTCTTAGAAGGTTTTTGGAAATTTTTATAATTTAATTCGAAACCATAAATTTCCTTAAATTTTTTAGCAAATTTTTCTTTTGAATTAATGTTTTTTAGAGATTTAATTAACTTTAATAGTTTTTGTTTGCCAAAATTTTTAACTAAAAATTCAACTGCAAATCCAGACTCTTTGTAAACACTTGAACTTTTATTATCTTGAGAGTAATGTTGCAAAAATTCTTTTAATTGGTTGGGTTTCTTTTTGGTTTTGTTTTGGTCAGATAAATAAATTGCTATACCTTCCCATAACCAATTTGGCTCAATAGATCTATTAGAAATTCCGGAATAGACTTGAGTAAAAACATGGGTCAGTTCATGTTTGATTAAACTAAAATATTCTTTCTCAGAGTACTTATGGCAACTTTCTTTTTCATAAGTGTCTTTATCTAAAATGAAAACATTAGTATTATTAACCCAACCTACAACCCAATCTTGTGTTTTTTGCCCCATTAATTTATTGATGGATTCTCTATCCTTAACAAGAAAGATTCTTGGTTTATTTCTTTTCCAATTCAAACTGAAAAAATCATCAAGTTCTTTCATTGATTGATTATAAATCTTCTCTAAAAAATTTTCGTTGCGAGATTTTATTGTAAATATCATATTATTAGGGAAATTTGCATAATTAAAAAAACTTTGTATCTTGGATGATTTTTAGTGTTATCTTTTTCTGAACTATAATGCATTGTTATCAGTTATATTACTATAAAGATTTTCTAGTCTTTGTTTTATTATTTCTTGGTTTTCGTCGTTGATTAATGTGTGGTCTGCTAGGTTTATGCATTTGGCTACGGCTTTTCCGGGTTCTTCTTCGCCTATTCCCTTGTCTCTTGCATCTAGTCTTTGGAATTCTTCCCATGTTAGTATGTCTCCTTGTCTTTTTCTTTCTTTTAGCATTTCGAATCTTTTTTCTTCCGGGGCGTCTACTGCGATTAGGTGGAAGTTGGGTTGTTTTTTTAGGAATTCTATTTCTCCAGGGTTTCTTATGCCGTCGATTACGGCTTTGTTTATTTTTTCGGTTATGATTTTGTTGTAGGCTGTTTCTGCTAGGATATGATTTCCGTGTTCTGATCTTAGTTTATTGCCTACGTCTTGTAAGTTTTTTCTTGATTCTGGTAAGTTATTTCTGGTTAGTTCGTTTCTTAGGATGTTTGATAGGGTTAGTTTTGCGAAGCCGTTTTCTTTTAGGAAATTAGCTACTATGCTTTTTCCAGATCCTAGACTGCCGGTTAGGCCGATTATTGTTGGGTTTGTTGTTGGGGTTTGGGTTGGGGTTGAGGGGATTGTGGTTTGTGAGGTTGAGAGTGTTGGAGTCTGAAGGGTTGGTTGATTATTTTGGGTTGGAGGGGTTTGAGTGAGAAGGGCTTGAGCGGGAGGGGTTTGGGTGGTTGGTGTTGGTATAGTTTGTGTTGTTGGTTGAGAGGTTGTGGTTGAGTCAGTTTCTTGTAATTCAACATCCTTATGGACCATACTTCCAGTTGTTCCTGTTTGTTTTTGGTATTTTCCTTTATAGGGATTTAATACTGGTTTGTCGGTGTAATCTAATATGAGTTGACATATTCTTCGGTCTGATTTTATTTCTAAAGGAGATTCATTTGCGTTATATAATTCTAGGGTTATGTTTCCTTCAAAACCTGGATCGATCCATCCTGCGTTTTGGATGAATAAACCGCGTCTTCCGATTGAGCTTCTTCCTTCCACTTTTCCAGAGATGTTTGGAGGGAGTTTGATTTTTTCTTTTGTTGTTGCTAAAAGAAAGTGGTGTGGAGGGATGATAACACTTGAACCTTCGATTTTTCTATAAGGGACTGGGTCTTCTAATGTGAGATGTTTAACTTGATGGTGGTCTACTACTAAAAATCCTTTTCCTAAGCTTAGATCTATTGAAGCGGGTTGAAGGCTTTCTGGATTGAGTGGTTCAATTATTAAATCCTTTTTTTCTAATAACTCTTTTATTGTTCTATCGGATATTGACATAAAGTAAGTAATAAAAGTTGGTTTTTAAAGAGAATTGTTGGGGAGGATATATGTTATCAATTCTTCCCGAAAATAAATAATTCTTCGATTGTTGTTTTTAATGCCTTGGCTACGTCGTGGGCGAGTTGGAGGGAGGGGTTGTATTTTCCTTTTTCTAAGAATACGATGGTTTCTCTTCTGACTCCGACTTTGTGTGCTAGATCTTCTTGTGTGAAGTTGTATTTTGCTCTGAGTTCTTTTATACGAGTTTTCATTTTAATTTGTAACCTTTGGTTGATTTTATTTTGTGATTTTTATCAATAGTTAATAGAGAAATTTTGTTTAGTGTGAATTCTAATCTTAAGTTTATTTTTTTTATTTCCTTTAATGCTTCGTCAATTTCTTTTTTGGTTTTGAAAATTCCAAGAGTTATATGGGGGATATATCTTGGCATGTCTTTATTCTTGTATTTGTTTAATAGTTTTCTGTGGAGATTTTTGTATAATTTCTTTATAGTGCCTTCTCCCTTATCTACTAGGAGGTAAAGATAGTAATCTTTAGTAGATTTTTTGAGACCGTTTAATGTAATCTTAAAAGGTTTAATTTTTTTAATTGAGTTTTTAATATGTTCGTCTAAATCTTTGGGGTTTGTTTTAGGGAATGGATAAACAATTGAGATATGTGGTTTGAAGTTTTTATGGTTTGGATCATATTTCTTTCTAACTTTTTCGATTTCTTTATTTTTAGGAACTTGAATTAAAATTACATTTTCCATTTCTATATGCTAAAATTTAACGGCTATATCTAAATCTTCTTGCTTGTTTGCCCAGAGCCAGGTTATTCCGTAGATGATTGCCATTCCAACAATGCTGAATCCTAGTGATTGTTCTGGGTTTAAGGTGATTATGTTTAGGACGCTTGAGACCCACATTAGGATAAGGATGTACCACATTGAGATTTGGAAGGATTTGGCTCCGGCGAGTAATGATACTTTTCTTGAGCGCTCGTCTTCTATTGTTAGTCCTTTTTTTACGTCTTTTGCATCTTTTAAGTTTTTGCTAATGAAAATAATTCCTAAGATTATGACGACGATTGCTATTGGGATTATTTGGATCATGTCGACTTTTTTCATGGCGACGAATAATCCTACTAAGGCGAGTAATACTAAGGATATGACAAAGTATAATGGTTTGTATGATTTAATTGTTTTATTTTTCATTTGTTTGTTTTTTATAACTTTTTGTTATATTTAATTAACTTTATGTTAGAAATAGATAACAAGGGTATTTAAATGTTTTGGTTTTTGTGTATTGTTAAGTAAGCGGGACTTGACTTTCTCAAATTATTATCTACAGATATCTATTATATATACTAGAGTATAGAAATATTTAAATAGTAGAGATATCTATTATATATATGGAAAAAGAAGAATTAAAAAAATTGAAGAACTTCAAGGAGTATCTTGATGATATGAAGGTTGATGAAATTATAAGGGGAGAAGTAAAGCCTTTTGGAACCTCAGCTCATGTAAACATAACCAGGAAACATATTGGGAAAAAAACAATAACATTGATAATAAAGAAATAAATTAAAACGAACCCCGAAGGGTTCGGAATCTAAAATGTCGTAGGGACAAATTAAATTCGTAAATAAAAAACAAATCAAGTATAAAAACCTTTCTTGTCCTAATTGTAAATCTGAAAAGATTATAAAGAGAGGTTTTAGAAAAACTCAGAATAGGGGCAAAATCCAAAGATATTCTTGTAAGGATTGCAATATTAGGTTTGTTATCGATGAGGGATTTTTTAGAATGAGAAATCATCCTAAAAAGATTACTTGTGCTATTGATTTATTTTACAGAGGAGTTAGTACAAGGAAAATTAAGGAACATTTTCAAGCTTTCTATACTAATAATTCAAGTAATGTTTCAATTTATAATTGGATTATAAAATATTCGATAATGATTAGCAAATTCACAGATAACCTAAAGCTTCAAGTAGGTAATGAAATCCAGATTGATGAAATAGAATATAAAAGAAGATTGCATCATCAAAAAGGCAAGATAGGAGTTGAAGAAGATTATTTCATCGATAGCATAGACACTAAAACTAGGTTCTTAACAGCTTCTAATTTCTCAAATAAGAGAGAGATTAAGGATTTAAGAGAAGTTACAAATAATATTAAAGTTAAGACAGGAAAACAGGTCAAGGTTTGCACAACAGATGGTTTAAAGGGCTATTCTAGAGCAATTAAGAAAGCGTGGGGCTACAATCTCAAAGAAAATAAGTATAATGTCCATCATAATCAAGTTGTTACAAGTAAAACAGGTACTTTTAATTATCCTATTGAAAGATTACATAACACAGTAAGAGAAAGAACAAAAACTATGAGGGATTTTCATGGTTGTATAGAATCAGCACAAGCAATAATGAAAGGATTTGAGATATTCTATAATTTCATAAGAAAACATCAAGCTATAAATTGTTGTCCCTACGAATTAGCTTGTCCAAATTTAGAATTGAAATCAGATAATAAATGGTTGGAACTAATTAATTTAACTAGGACTTAAATCTATCTTTAAACATATTGGTTCTCAAATTCTTCCAAACTATACCCTATTTGAATATAGCCAGGTGTTTTTTTCTTTGATTCTTCAGGCTTAACTTTCTGAAAATCATCATTTGAAGAACCA
>NZDU01000012.1 GCA_002688875.1 Candidatus Pacearchaeota archaeon
TATTTCTGATCATTTAGTTCAGGATTTGACAGATAGTAGTATTCCTATAGATACTTGGGATTATAATAACTTGCCTACTTTGGTTCCACCTATCGAAGAAATTTGTGATGCTGGGAGTGAGCAACCTCGGAATGGTAAGTGTACTTTTGATTTTACTTATAAGGGAGATTGTAATTCTGGTAGTGAGTCTATTGTTAGGAGCTGGACAATTAAGTGGGATGGTGACGGAGACGGGGATGGTGTTTTAGATGAAATTGGGAGACCAGAATACTGTAGGAAGAATGAAGATACAATAAGTTGCGGGAATGTTGTTAAGCTCGGATTTTTTGGGTTGTTTAATTTGATAATTAGTGTTTTGGCTTTGATTGGTGTTTATTTTGTTTTGGCTTGGAAGAAAAAGTTGTGATAGGTTTATTGTTTTGGTTCGTTCGTTCAAAGATATGTTTATAAATGTGTTATGCTATTATAAATAAAATGAGAGGGGATAAGTTATTTGTGTTCTTAGCTGTGTTGTTGGCTTTGAATTTGGTTTCTGCGGGGGTTAGTTTTGGTAATGAGTCTCATGAGTTTGAGAAGAATTATGCTCCTGGTGAGGGGCTGAGTGGATGGGTTAATGTTAGTTTTGATGATGAGGATGAGAAGAGTTTGGTTAGTGCCTTTGGGGAAAATGTGAGTATTGCTGAATTTTTGAGTTTGAATGATATTGATTGTAGTTCTTCTGGACAGTGTAGTTGTTTTCCTTTGGATTGTAGGCCTGGTTATTCTACGTTGGGAAGTCCGAGTGAATCGGAGACTTATTCATTGGGTTTATTTGGGACTCAGCTTTTTGGTATTAAGATAGAGGGGAATGTGAGTCAGGTAACTAGTTTTGGATTTAATGTTTCTACTAATGCGGGTAGTTCTTGTTTTAGACCGCTGATGATAGATTTGTTGGACGATGATGAAGTGGAGTGGGTTTCTGAGGAGATAGGGGATGAGGTTTGTTTTATAGAGAGTCCTTATGGGTGTTTTAATGAGGCTGATGTGGTTAGTCAGGTTGTGATCAGTGAGGGGCCTCTTTGTGAGAAAATAGTTCTTCCTCCGATGAGGGGGTTTAGAGTTGGAACTAAGATAAATGGTACTGGTGATGCTACTTTCCATATAACTCTTGATGCTGAGGGGATAGGAGGAACGTGCAGAATTACAACTTCTAACGGAGGTGCTAAGAGTTGTGATATCGAATTGGATGAAACTTTGGGAGATTATATTGAGGCGGATGTTTGTTTATTTGCGGATGAATCTAATACTAATTTGTATAATGTTAATTTTGAGGATGTGGATGTTTGTGGTTATAATGAGGATAATGGGCAGATTTTTCATCATGATTTTGAGATTTATGCTAGACCGTTGAAATATAAGGAGGTTGAGGATTTTAGATTTGATTCTAATATTTTTGAAGTGGAGACGAATCTTTCGGGAATAGTTTGGGATTATGTTGATGACAAATATGGGGGAGATTGTGATCCTGAATGTATAATTCCNATTAAAGTTTATTCGGGGATTTTGCAGAGTTTGAGAATTGATGATTCTAAGTTGGGTTATAAGGCTAATGGATTGGAGCAGAATCCGATTGTTGATTTTTATAGTTTGGATGAAATCTCTGCTTCGATTAGTTCTGGGTTTATGAAATTGGCGATTGATGATGCTGAGTTTAGTGTTCCTAACAGCGTTGGGAATCATGATCTTGATTTTAGGATAGGGGGAGCTGGGATAGATGATGAGATAAATGTTAAGAGTGTTCCAACGATAGTGCGTGTTTTTCCTACTAGGCCTGCTTTGCTTGTGCCAACTAAATTTGTAGCGGTTATGGAGGGTTTGGTGGAGAATGAGAGTTATCAGTATATTTGGGATTTTGGTGATGGGAGTTCTTCTAAGATTTCCTTGGATAATGTGATGGAGTATACTTATAGTGCGAAGGATAGTTATACGATTACGTTGAATGTTACTAGTGACTTTGGGGAGGTGAGTAGGAGTTTTCCGATTAGTGTAGTTACTCCTTATGATGCTATTAATAAAACGATTAATGAATATACTAGAGATTTAGATAAGGTGGATGGTAAGTTGAAGTTGCTTCCTAGTTGGGTTCAAGAAAGGATTTTGAAGATTAATGATATAGATAGTTTGAGGGGGGCTGTGGATAGGCTTGAGAAAAAATATAAGGAGACTTTGAGGGATGAGGATGAGGAGTTGATTAAGATAATGAATGATCTTGTTGTGTTGAAGATTCCTAATGATCTTAGAGTGGGGCAGAGTATTAATAAGGCCGCGTTTGTGCAGAGTAGGGAGAGGTTTGATGTTAATGCTTTGGGGGAGTTGGGAGCAGGTGATGTTCAGGAAGATGAGGAGAAGTATTATGATTCTGTGAATGCTTGGGTTAGACAGAATGTGGATATTACTTTGGAATCTAGTACTTATTTCTTGTATTATGAGAGCGGGAGTAGTGAGGTTTTGGTTTCTCATATTAAGCTGGTGATGACTCCTATGAAGGATGTTGAAGAGTTTTTTATGATTTTAGAGGGAAATCCTAGTGATATAGTTTTGATGGATGATTATAGAGAGAAGGATTTGGATTTTGGGTATGGGTTGAGGTTTCCGGAGTTGTTTAGTGGGGAGAGTAAGAATGTTGAGTTTTTGATTCCTGAAGTTGTTGAGATTTTAGATCCTCCAGTTTATGTTTCTCCTGAGTATAGGAATCTGGAGTTTAGTTTTGAGGCAGGGGTTTGTAATAATAATAATATTTGTGATGCTAACGCTGGTGAGACTTATAAGAATTGTAGGGCGGATTGTAAGCCTTGGAGTTTGACTTTGGTGTTTTTGTTTGTGTTGGTTGTAGTTACTTTGATTATTTATGTTGTATTGCAGGAATGGTATAAGAGAGGGTATGAGCGTCATTTGTTTAAGAATAAGAATCAGTTGTTTAATATTATGGCTTTTATGAGAAATGCTCAGAATGCTGGAATGGGGAAGAAGCAGGTTTTTGAGAAGTTGAGGCCGTTTAAGTGGAGTAAGGAGCAACTTAATTATGCTTGGAATAGGTTGCATGGGAAGAGGACTGGGATGTGGGAGATTCCTATTTTTAGAAGTTTTGAGAGAAAGAAGATTAAGGAGGAGATGGCGAGGAGAGGGGTTGTTGGAAGGATTGCTTCTGGGAAGGTTGTGAGTAGGCCGGTGGGGGTTGGGGATGGAACGGTTAAGAAAAAGAAGAAAGGGTTTTTTAAGGGGTTGTTTAGGAAGAAAAAGAAGGAGTGAGGATTATTTTTGTTTTGGTATTGTTAGTATATGGTCTATGTCTGNTAGGTTTGTTTCTGATGGTTTAATAGTTTCTAGTCTATCTCTTAAGAGTAGTCTTGCATCTTCGTTGACTCCCAGAAAAGTTCTGTTTAGTATTTGGTTGGTCATTTCCAAATATTCTGGGTTAGTTACTGTTCTAAATTCATTTGTGAATTCAGAATAGAATCTTAGATTGAAGTTATCTTTTTCATCTATTACTAGCGCAATCAGACTCCCTCTGTAATATGGTTTGATTTCTCCAGGTTGATAGGTTCTCATATTAATTTGTTTATTGTTGGTTTTATAAATCTTGTGATTGGTTATTTAGAGAGAGATACCTGGATTTTTCTTAATTTATCTGCATGTGAAAAAATGGACAATGCTTTTCTGACTGCTTTGTCTAGGGAGTTTCCTTCAACATATGCTAGTTTTCCTGGTTCTTTGATAATGTCTGGTAATGATGGAGAACAGGTCTCCATTAAATATGATAAACTTGGTATATCTAGAAATTCTGGATCTGTATTTCTTAATAATAGCAGTCTGTCGAATACTCTTCTTGGAGGGGTTGATGAATTGTCATATACTCTGAAATGATTTTCTGCAGGTCTAGTGTAATAAAGTGATTCTGGGAAATTGTCTTCTTTTCTTAGTTTTATCATTTCAGGTCTTAGAGAATCTATTGTTGCTATTTCTTCTAATACTGGTTGACTAAAACTGTTTAGATTGTCTGCATGTATCCCCTTTGGTGCAAGATCTTGAGGGAAAGTTGCTTCAATATGCCAATTATCTCTTCCGATTCTAAATCTTCTACCACTACAGTAAGTTCCTGAATGATCATCTAGGGTTCCTGGAAGATGCGCTTTTACAAATTCATATGTTAATCCTTTATTATCTGATACATTTGTCATGATTTATTTATAGTTGTGAGCTTTATAAGTTTTATTGATCTAATTTTTTCTTGATTATGCTTATCTATTACCGATTATGTGTTATAGAAATGTTAATAAAGAAAATTTTGCTGTTTAAAGTATGGCTATAAAGATATTGAGGGATTTTACTAAGAGGATGTTTGGTATGTTTTTTCGGCAGAAAGAGGAGATAAGTTTGGGGTTTTATGGGCCGCCGAATGCGGGGAAGACTTCGTTGGCTAATAAGATTTGTAAGGATTGGACGGGGGATGAGATTGGGAAGGTTAGTAAGATGGCGCATGAGACGAGGACTGTTCAGTTTAAGGAAGAGGTTGAGATTAAGTATAAAGATAAGAGTTTGAAGTTTAAGTTGGTTGATACGCCGGGGATTGCTACGAAGATTGATTATGAGGATTTTATGAAGGGGGGTAAGAAGAATAGGATGAAAAAGAAACAGGCTCAGACTAGGGCTAAGGAGGCTACGCAGGGGATTGTGGAGGCGATTAAATGGTTGGATGATGTTGATGCGGTGATTGTTGTTTTGGATGCTACGGAGAATCCTTATTCGCAGGTTAACATTACTATTTTGGGGAATTTGGTTGCTCGTGATATTCCGGTTTTGGTGGTGGCTAATAAGGTTGATTTGAGGAAGGCGGATATTAAGAAAGTGGAGAGTGCGTTTCCGGAGTATGAGGTTGTGGGGATTAGTGCTAAATATGGGAAGAATATGGATGAGTTTTATGAGTCTGTGTTTAGGTTGGCTAAGAAGGCTTGATGCTAGATAATAAAGTGAAGGTTTAAAAATATATAATGGATTATATAGTAAAAGAGGAAAATGGAAGGTCAAAGTAAGTTAAATTGGAGGGATGTAATAATGTGGGTATCATTATTAATAGCTTTTGTTCTATTAATGATTAGTATCTTCAATTAAAATGAGAGTAGGAGATGTTTTGTTGTGGGTGCTATTTATTTTATCATTGGCTATGGCTTTATGGTATTTTTTTGGGAGTAGTCCTACACTGGAACAATCTATTTTAATTTTTATGATTACGGCTCTTTTTGGAATGGTGATTAAAATAACTAAAATAAGCGCTAATCTGGATAATCTTGAGAAAAGGTTTAATAGATTTGAGATTGATGTAATGAATAGTTTTAAAAGTTTGAAAGAAGATATTAATATTATAAAAGAGGGTTTAAATTAAAGATGGCAAAGAGAAGATATAAGGGGTTGACGTTGCAGTTTGTTTCTCATAGGGAGATTGCTCGGCTTGACAGTGTTGAGAGGATAAAGAAGTTGTTGAAGATAGTTTTGGATAATAAGGTTATTATTTTGCAAGGTAGGTTGTCAGCTGGAGAGGAAAGTAGGTTGATTGAGGATACAATGGTTATGATTGGGAATGTGAAGGGGTTTAAGGGGGTTGAGTTGGCAGTGATTACTGGGGATGAAGAGGGGAGTAGTGTTTGGGATAAATTTAAGAGTGGATTGGCTCGGGCTTTGGTTGGGCAACAGGATGCGGTTACTATAATTGGGCCTGCCTCGATAGTTAAAGAGATGAAGAAGGATCCGACTAAATTGGAGTTGGTGATGAATTAGGAGGGGTTATTTGTTTTTTCTGATAAGAAGGTATTCAAATATTGTTGCTCCCAGATCTTCTGCTAGGTCGGGGTTGAGATCTTGCAAGGCTTTATATATCATATCTATTCTTCTCATCTGGTAAATCTGTTCTTCTTTTGAATCGGTTTCTATTAGTTTTGTTGCGCAATAATCTTCTATAGTATGTAAACATCTTGTTAAATCTTCTTGAGATATATCTTTATAATTAGTTTCTATTTCTCTTTTAGTTGCTTGATATTCTTCTTCAGAGGTTCTACGTAATTCAAATCTTCCAGATGATATGTCCTTAACTAAACGTTCTAAATATCTATCTTCATCTTCTTCTAATGGTCTTGGATTATCCCAATTGTATGTTGTTCTCATAAATTTAGAGACTATTATTAGTTTATAAATCTTTCTATTTGTGACTACTTGAGGATGGTTAAATAATTGATATGTTTTCTGTATTCTTACTGAGATCTTTCATACAACTTTAGTAGTGATTTTTTTCATAAATATTTATTAATCCTGTTGGTTTGTTATTTGGATGCCACATCAATGTACGAAATGTAGTAAGGTTTATCCGGATGCTTCTGAGGAGTTGTTGAAGGGTTGTGAATGTGGGAGTAAGTTTTTTTATTATATTAGGGAGGCGAAGCTTGTTGAGATGAATGAGGAGGTTGGGAAGGTTATGGAGGAGTTGGATAGGAGTGATATGGAGCAGATTGAGAGTGATATTCGGGAGTTGACGGGGATTAAGGATGCTGCGGATCCGGTGATATTGGATTTGGAGTCGGTGAGGGTTTTGAATCCTGGGAAGTTTGAGATTGATATTGTTAATTTGTTTAATAAAAATAGGCCTATGATTTACAAGTTGGGCGAGGGGAAGTATATTATTGATATTGAGAGTAGTATGGGTTCTGGGAAGGGGAAGAAAAAGGATAATGAGAGGAGGAGTAGGTTTATGGAGATTGTGGATAGGGATGAGAGGGAGAGGGGGGAGAAGGAAGGGATGGAAAGGGATAGGGAAGAGAGGGATAAGGAGAAGGGGGAGGGTGATGGGATTGAGAAGGAAGGGGAGAAAGGTGATGGAACTGAGAGTGATAGTGGTGGGGGTAAAAAGGCAGTTATTGGTAGTTTGGGTAGTAATGGTGATGAGGGTGGTCTGGCTGTGGAAGGTCAAATTGGTGATGTGGAGGGAGATGTTGTTAGAACAGAGGATGAAAGAGATAATGGTCGTGATGATTTGGGAGATACTAAGATGAATGAAGGGGATGGGGATGAAGATAAAAATGATAAGAAAGATGAGTATTTGGATTTGACTGATGATAATGAGGATAAGAAAGATGATGAAGGTAAGAGGGATGAGAGGGAGTTGGAATAAATTTAACTTTCTATTCTCTATTTAGATAACTATGTAACTTGCCGGATAGTCTCCAATTATTTGCATATTCATTAGTAAAGTATTCTATATTTTCTCTTAATTCTTCATATGCTTTTTGAGATTTTTCATCAAGGTCAGGATCTTTTGTTAGGTCCATTGGAAGGTAAACATCTGTAAACGTCATTGTAGGTTCTTTTTCGAGTTTGTTTAGTATTAATCGATTCATTCCGGGTAATATTTTTGATATTTGAGATATACC
This sequence comes from Candidatus Pacearchaeota archaeon, assembly GCA_002688875.1. Classification (GTDB taxonomy): domain Archaea; phylum Nanobdellota; class Nanobdellia; order Pacearchaeales; family GW2011-AR1; genus ARS1285. Next base: position 7,455 of record NZDU01000012.1, read on the forward strand.
ATCTTCGATTTCTTCTTTTCTTTTTAATGGCATATCTATGGATATAGATTCTCTGTATGTTTCAAAATATTTCTCTAGTTTTCTTCTTGCAATTTTTGGTCTGATAAGAAGTCCATATAATAAGTAGCTGGCTGTTGTTATACTTATGATAGCTGCTGTATTAATTACTATGGTAGCTGGATTCATATCTGTATTTGTAGTAAAATTTGAATCAAGGATATCATTGGTTAAACTTGCTAATGTTTGTTTCATGTTTCTTAAACTATAGGTTACGAGATATGGCAATATTTAAAAGTATGTCTTCTTATTTGTTATTATGGCTGATGAGATATATGATGTGGTAATTGTTGGAGGGGGTCCTGCGGGATATACTGCAGGGATTTATACTTCTAGGGGAGGGCTTAGGACTTTGGTTTTGACTGGGCCTTTGCCGGGGGGGCAGTTAGTTAATACTACAGAGGTTGAGAATTATCCTGGTTTTGCTAAGGGGATTTTGGGTCCTAATCTTATGACGGAAATGAAGGATCAGACTAAGAGGGTTGGGGCGGAGGTGGTTGATAAACAGGTTGTTGATGTTGATTTTAGTAAGCGACCGTTTGTTGTTAAAACTCGTAAGGATAGTTTTAGTGGTAAGAGTGTTATTATTGCGACGGGGGCTAATCCTCGTAAGTTGGGAGTTAAGGGGGAGTTGGAGTATTCTGGTAAGGGGGTTTCTTATTGTGCTTTGTGTGATGGGCCTTTTTTTAAGGATAAAGTTTTGGTGATTGTTGGTGGGGGGGATGCGGCTATGGAGGAGGCTAATTTTTTGACTAAGTTTGCGAGTAGAGTTCATTTGGTTCATAGGAGGGATGAGTTTAGGGCTAGTAAGGTGATGCAGGATAAGGTTTTTGCTAATAAGAAGATTGAGGTTCATTGGAATACTGAGTTGGAAGAGGTTAAGGGGGATAAGATGATTGGGAGTGTTGTTTTGAAGAATAATAAAAGTGGTGAGAGTAGTGAGATGGAGGTTGGAGGGGTTTTTATTTCGGTTGGGCATGTTCCTAATACTTCGCTTTTTGAGGGGAAGGTGGAGTTGGATAAACAGGGTTATCTGGTTCTTAAGGAAGGGATGATGACTTCAGTTGATGGGGTTTATGCGGCTGGAGATGTTCATGATCATAAGTATAAGCAGGCGGTTACTGCTGCGGCTTTTGGGTGCATGGCGGCGATTGAGGCGGAGAGGGGGTTGGGGGAGAAGGGGTAGTAATATTAATTGTATCTATAATGGCAAGTTTGGAAGAGGATTATTGGAGATTTAGAGGTTTAATGCAGGGACAAGTTAGATACCGGCTGAAGCATTATCCAGTTATTCTTGATACTAATTGGGTAATTGAATGTTATTTTTCTATTGAGGAATTTGAGTTAGAGTTTCCTGATTCTTATCTTCGAGATGAATACTTACGGGAAGTTGAATACAGGAGGGAAGAATCAAGAAATTTAAGAAGAACTATTCAAGTTATGATTGATGCGATACCTTGGAATAATCCGCCGGCATTACAAGATAGAAAAGAGAAATCTGGGGATTGATTTTTTCTTAAGAACCTTTAAATGATATTATAGATTAATCTTTTTAGTAATATTTAAAAAATTCTTCCTTTGAAATGTTTGCTTGTCTTTTTAGTATGGCATTGATTGTTCCTATAGAAATTATTTCATGATGAATGGGGATTGGGAAAGTTTTTCTTTCGCCTTTGATGAATCCAGTGATGATTACATGGGTTCCTTTTTGTGCTTTTATTTCGAATCCCATTTTTAAGAAAGCTTTTAACACCCTTTTTGATTTAAGATTTTTAAGACTCATTTTAGAGTGCAACTTTTTTTATCATAATTGGTTTTCTTATTAGAATCTCCTTTTTTGATGGTTCTACTCTGAATAGTAAATCTAATCCTTCTTTTAGGTTGTTGACAGCTTCCTCGGGAGTATCTCCAAAATCTGTAATGCCAAGTTCTTCACAGGTCGCGTTGAATGTGGTATTTCCGTCTTGTTCTTCTTCTGTTATTATTGCATTAAATGAGATATCATTTTCCATAGTATTGTTAATTGGAAGTAATTTAAATAATCTTCTATTGTTGTAGGATTGATAAGTTAGAATGAGTAAGATTGTTTGTTCTTAAGAACCTTTAAATAAGATTTTAGATTGTTTAGATTATGAAGAAAGGGGTAAGTGTTAATGGGATACTTGAGAGTCGGGTTGAAAAGATAAAGCCTTCTAGGGAGGTTTTGGATAGGGTTAATGGGATTTATGTTGAGTTTAAGAAAGAGTTGGAGGGTCGGATAAAGAAAAAAGGGGTTGAGGCGGAGGTTTTTTTGGGGGGGAGTTTGGCGAAGGGGAGTTTGGTTAAGAAAGATGTTTATGATGTGGATGTTTTTGTTAGGTTTGATAAGAAGTATGGGGATGAGGGAGTGAGTAAATTGTTGGGGAGGTTATTGGGTCGGGGGTTTAAGAAGGTTCATGGTTCGAGGAATTATTATCAGAAAATGGTTGATGGGGTTTTGATAGAGGTTATTCCTACTATTAAGATTAAGAAACCTGAGGAGGCAGAGAATGTTACTGATTTGAGTTATTCTCATGTTAGGTATTTGGTTGGGAAGATTGGAAAGGATGTTAGGTTGAAGGATGATATTTTGTTGGCTAAGGATTTTGCGCATGCTCAGGGGGTTTATGGGGCTGAGAGTTATATAAATGGATTTTCTGGATATGCTCTTGAGTTATTGGTTGTTCATTATGGTGGGTTGGTTAAGTTGATGAAAAAGATAGTTGGGTTTGATTTTAAGAAGAGGAAGTTGGTTATTGATCCTGCTAAGTTTTATGGTAGTGAAGCTGAGATAATGGCGGTTATTAATCCTAGTAAGAAAGTTGGGCCGGTTATTATGATTGATCCGACTTATAAGGAGAGGAATGTTGTTTCAGGGTTGAGTCTTGATAGTTTGTTGAGGTTTCAGAAAGTTTGTAAGAAGTTTCTTGCTAATCCTTCTTTGAAGTATTTTGAGATGGTTGAACTTGGTGATGGATTTAAGGGGAAGGATGATTATAGTATAGTTGTTAAAACTGATAAGCAAGCTGGGAATATTGCGGGGACTAAGAGTAAGAAGTTTTTTTGGTTTGTGCTTTCTCGGCTTGGTAAGGAATTTGTGGTTAGGAAGAGTGGGTTTGAGTATGATGATGTTAAGAATAAATCTAGGTTTTATTTTCGGTTGGGGAAGAAAGAGGATGATTTAGTTAAGGGTCCTTCGGTTTCTGATGGGAAGAATGCGGGGAGGTTTAGGAAGGTGAATTCGGGGAGGGCAAAAGGTTTTGGGAGAGTTTTTGAGAGGGATGGTTATTTGTATGTTAAGGTTTCTCATACCTTGAATTTTGATGAATGGTTTGAAAGGTTTTTGAAGGTGGATAAGAAGGTTATTGGGGAGATGGGGGTTGAAGAGGTTGTTAAGGGTTAAGAAGAATATTCCGGGTTTTAATTCTGTTCAGGGTGTTCATTTGATGTTAGAATTAGGTTAAGATCTATGGGTAAATCAATTTCTAGATTCTTTAGGTTGACATTTTCCTTGAAATCTAATATCCCTATACCAACTATCTCGTCTGTTTTAGTATCTTTAAATATCGTAGTGTTGTCATTTATTTCTTCTCCGTAATTACTTCTTGGTTCTCCGATTCTTATTTCTAAATAGTCTCCTTCTTCGTCGTAATATATTCTTAGTTTTCCTTTCATTTTATGTTTGATACAAAATATGCTGTTAGTACAAAACCTTCTCCGTTTAATAACTTTACTATAACTTTTAAGTATTTTAGTTTATTATGTTTGAAAAATTTATAGTAATTAAGTTTCTTTTCACTTCTTTGGATAATTGTATCTGGATTTAAGAGTGTTTGTTTGATTTCATCATGGTCGTGGATATCGGGATGTTCTGGTCTAATATGTTCGTTCCATCTTTCTTTTGTTAGTCTGATAGTTCTTCCTGTTTTATCGGTTGTGGTGAAGATGATTTGGTTCATAAGGAGATAAAGAATTGATAGTATAAAATATTTGTTAATTCTATAACTGCTTTATAGACTGAATGGATTATAACCATGTTCCTTTAACCATGTTAGATATTGTTTAGTGATCTCTCCACGAGGGGGATAGCTTGGTTTAACTTTTCCAGTTTCATACTTATTAATTTGTGTTGAAAGAGAAAATTTATTACCAAAGTTTAATTCTTCAGCTAATTGTTTTTGTGTCAGGTCAAATTTTTCTCTAATTTCTCTTGCTTTTTTTGGATTAAATACCTGATCTCTTTTTTGACTATAAGCTTTTGATCCACTAGTAAAAATTCCACCTTCTATTGATCTTACAAGAGCATCTAATCCTTCTATTACGAATGATTTATGGTCTGGTTCCAATCCCTTATAACTATCTTGGATTTTTGTTAAATATAATTCTACTAATTTTGTTTTAGTCACTTCTAATTCTTCTTTTGTTTTAGTAATTGGATCTTTGTTCTTTTCATCCATTTTATTTAGTATATTTTACTTGAATCTACTCTCTAACCGCCTGATCAAACATATAAGAAAGTGTAGAAGCGAAGAATGGTGTGTTTAACCAAACAGCAATTTCTTCGTCTGGTGATGATGTGTTTGAGATTAGGAATAGGACTTGTTCGTTATCTGAGATGAAGAATTTTGAGTCGATAAGGATTTTTTTGGCTTTGATTTTGAATTTGTTGTTTATTTTTTTAATGTCTTTTTCGTCTCCTGATAGGGCTATTTTCATGTTGATGTTTGCTTTTCTTAGTCTGTCGAATAATAGTGAGAAGAATCTTGATTTTAGTTGGACTTCTTGGGTTGAGGTACATATGATTATTTCTTTTTTTGAGTTTTCTAATAGTTCTTTTAGGTGGTTGTATATTGTTGATTTTCCTTTTACTGCGCCCGAGATGTCTTCTTGTTTTATTGGTTGGATTCCGGTTGAGTATAGTTGTTGTAGTTCTTTGTATTCTTCTGTTTCTTTTAATTTTGTGATGTTTTCGATTTTTTCGTCGGTTTCTTTCATTGTTTTTGTTTTTAGTTTTTCGATAACGATGTTTGGTTTTACTGCGATGTATTTTACAGGTTTGCCGAGTTTCATTATTGCGAATCCACGTTTTTCTAAGCTTTCTAGAACATCGTAAGTACGTGATCTTGGCACTCCTGAAAGTTCAGCTACTTCCCCAGCACTGGCTACTCCTTTACCTAATAGGGCTACCCATACTTTAGTTTCGTAAATGTTTAGATTAAAGTAATCTTTAATTTTGTTTACAAGTTCTGGTTTGATTATCATTTTGTTGTATATTGCCCCATTACATCCTCAAGAGTTTGAATTGATACGACTGTTGATTTGTTGACAAATTTCCTATCTAAGAAATAATCTTTTGAAGCATCATCTCTTGGGTCTGTATCTGGATCTAATTCATCTTTAGATCTTAGTATTCTAGGTAATGTGCAGTTTTCTCCGTGTTGTAAATATTCGCTTAATTCTAAAAAATCTCCATCATAACTGTAGAAAAATCCAGTAACGACAGGAGTATCTTGTTTTCCTAATTCTAGTACTAACATTTCTCCTAAGTGATCAGTTATACCTTCATCCATAGTTTGTGTAGTTTTTGCCATTTTCAATACTTTTGTTTATATAATTGGGTATATAAAGCTTTTGTTTTTGTTATCACTGGAGAATCAGAACAAAATGGTAGAATCTTTAAGGTTGAATTGGAATTTTTGGTTAGGGATAGGGTTATAAGGGGTAATAATGTAGATAGTTGAGATGACTAGTGATGAAATAGAGAAATGTAAAGAGATACCTCTTAAAAAATTAGAGGTAATAATTGATTTGGTTAACCCATTAGTAATGGCTAAGGTTTTGGCAAGTAGGCCTTATGATGAGAAAGATTCTTCCATAATTAGGGATATGGATGGGGGAGAATATCTTAGTGATTATGATATGAAATTTTTAATATCCGAGCTAAATGCTGATTATGAGACTAATAAGACTAACCTTGGTATTTTTGCAGAGTATATTTCTTCAAATCCAGGATATATAAGGGTGGAATCAAATGATGCAATTGAGACTGCAATAGATTTGTTGGGGAAACATATGGTGCGTTGTGGGCCTTGCCAAGATTTTTATACTAAAGTTTTTCTTCCAAATCATCATGTAATGGATGGTGTAATGCCCTTTAAAGTTAGTGAAGGTAATTGTATAGATATCATTGATCGAGATAAAGTTGATGTTGTTACCGATCAACATTATTTACAATTAGTTGGGCCATTAGAAAATATTTAAAAAACCAACCAATAAAATATCATCCCTAAATACATCCCGATAGTTAAGAAGGGCATGGCTGGGTAGAATTTTCCTTTTTTTGCGAGGATGAATAGGTAGAGTAGGGAGAGGGTTGCTGTTGCTGAGATTATTAGTGCGGGGATGATTGAATTGTAGGCTATCATGAAAACTCCTGCGGTGATTATTGGGAAGATGACATCTCCACCGCCTAAGATTGCTAGGTTGACTTTTATTTTTGATTTTTTGAAATGTTTTTCTAGTTCTTTGTCGTTGTTTTTGTATTTCTGTTTTAATTGTTTTATTTTTTTTCTTTGGTTTTTATTTGCATATGGGATGAAGAATCCTGTGAAGAATTTTAGGTTCTCGATTTGGTAACGGGCCATTTTTTCCATGAAGCTAGAGTGCCAGACGGCCCAGATGTCGTATAGTGAGATTAGTAATAGGATTATGATTATCCATATAGTGTTTAGTAGTGGGATGAAAACTGCGGCGATTCCGGGATAGATTAAGAGTTCGGTTAGGTTGTGAGTTATAAGGTGTCTTTTGAAGATTTTTATGTAAGCGAGAGGGAGGGCTATGATTAGTGCTAATAGTGAGTAGTAGGTTGTTATGTTTAGTGAGAAGATGATTGCAGTTAGGGCTAGGCCTAATGCTAATGTGGTTACTATGAAGAACCAGAGTCTTATGAAAGTTGATAGGTTGAATTTGATTAGGATCATGAAAAGAGTTATGGCTATTATGAAAGCTATGATTATTGAAGGGCCTTGAGGTTGGTCTTTTATTTCTTCTGGGGGTTCCATGCCGTATGGTAATGGGATTATTTGATATGTTGAAATTATGAATAGACCTATTAGTTGTGTTACTATGAACATGGTTATTAGAATTGTTGTGATTTTTGAGTTGTGTTTCATTATCTAGGAACCTAGGTTCCCTAGATGCAACCCTCCTAAGAAAGGGTTCTCTTTAAGAACCATGATTTATCTTTTTGTAATTGTNGATGGTGAAAAGAGTTTTTAAAGTGATTGATGTTTTCAGCTCCACCCCAAAACTAATTATTTGCAATTTCTACCCTAATAAATTAACCCTCCCACCCACCCTTAATTTAGGGTAGAAATTGATTTATGGGATGGAGCTGATGTTTTCAAAAATTATTTAAATCTATTTTGTTTGTTTTATTGATGGAAACTAGGATTGATTGGATGTCTATGGTTATTTGGTTGTTGATAATTTTGTTAGGTATTTATTTGATTAAGATAGTGAGTTTTGGAGGTTAGTGTTAATGAAGATTGATTGGATTGATGTTTTGTTGATTTTGTTTGGGTTGTTTATTGCTTATCAATTGTTGCTCAAGATTATTGGTGGGAGTTGGCAGAGTGAGGCTATTGTTATTGGTTTGTTGATGCTTAATCTGGGTTTGACTTGGAAATTGGCTTTGAATTCTTATAAGTTAGATATGAAGTTTGATTTAGAAAAAATATAAACCACTGCCTTTAGGCAGTGGACATCGCGTTTTGCGATGTCATTTTTTCTAACTCCTAAAAACAAAGGCCTTTATCAAACTGCATCTCTTAAGGTGCGGTGGTCATTGTTTTTATGATAGGCATATTGACTGGCATAAGAGGACAGGAGAGGTTTAGAAATTACTTAAGTCTTATAGTTTCCATATTCTTTGGGACGTTAGTTTCTATGTGATGGAGTTTGTAGATTGATGAGGCTAGGTCTAAGCACCTCGATTGTTCGCCGTGGTTTAGGATTATTTTTGAGGCTCTTGGTTGGGATTGGTTTGCGAAGTTTAGAAGTTCGTTTCTTCCGGCGTGTGCGCTTAAACCGTCGATGGTTGTTACGTCGAAGTTTACGTGGATTATTTCTTCCTTGCCTTCTATGTTCATTTTGACTATTTTGGCTCCGTCTTGGACCTGTTTTCCTAGGGATCCTGCGCCTTGATAACATACGAAACATAATTTGTTTTCTGGGTTGATTGCAAAATGTCTGAAGTATTCTACGCTGGCTCCTCCGACTAACATTCCTGATGTTGCTAGGACGATGCAAGGACTACCTTCTATGACTTCTTTTCTTTCTCCTGGAGATCCTACACGTTTGAAGATGTCTGATACGAACGGGTTTTTATCTTGGAAAATGTCTCTTCTTACTTGGCTGTTTAGGAAATCTGGATAGGCGGTGTGGATTCCGTTGATGTCCCAGATCATTCCGTCGATGTAGATTGGGACTTTTGGCATGAGGTTGTTTTTCATGGCTTCGTCTAATATTAGCATCGTTTCTTGGGCTCTTCCTAATCCTAGTTCTGGGATTAGAACTTTTCCTCCTCTATCAATTGCTACTTTTATTTCTTTGATTAAGGCTTCTTCTGATTCTCTTCTTGAGGGTAGGATGTTGTTCTTTCCTCCGTAGGTTGCTTCTAGGATCATTGTTTCGACTCTTGGGAAGTGGGAGTTTGCTTTTTCTAGGAGTCTTGTCCTTAGGTATTTTATGTCTGCTGAGTAGACTAGGTTGTGGGCTCCGTTTCCGATGTTGATGTGGGTTTCGGCTGAACCTAGTGCGTGTCCGGCGTTGTAGAAAGTTATTCTGATGTCTGGGGCTATGTCTGTTACTTCGTTGTAATCTAGGCAGATTGTGTGTTTTACCATTTCCTTCACATCTACTGAGGAGAATAATGGTGCTGCCGCTTGTTTGTATGCTACGCCTATGAAGTCTAGGGCTAGTAGGGCTGCTAAGTCTCGGGTTGGGGCTGTCATGTAAATTGGTCCTCGGTAACCCATTTTGAATAGGTAGGGGATTAGTCCGGAATGATCGAGGTGGGCGTGGCTTAGGATTATTGCATCTAGTTCGCTGATTTTGAATTCTGAAATGTCTAGGTACGGGAAACGGTCTTTTCCTTTTGCTGCTGGGTTTATTCCGCAGTCCATGAGGACCTTTGTTGTTTGAGTTTGTAATAAAATGCAGGATCTTCCTACTTGTCTTCCGCCTCCCAACATAGTTACCCTTATCCAACCTTCCATTTTTTCAGGGTTCCATTCTTTGTAGATTTTTTTACCAACTGAATTTAGGAATCTTTTTCTTGCGTTGTTGTTTTGGTAGAGAACGTTTCTTATATTTTCTGTAATTTTTGATTGAATTGCTGGAGAACGTTGTATCTGGGGAATCCATAAAGTTTGTTCTTTGATTTCTTTTAATAAGCCTCCTGATTTTCCTATGACTAATCCGGGTCGTTTTGCTTCTATGACCACAATAGAACGTTGTGGGTCGAATAAGATGCTTGTTAGTTCAGATTCTTCTGGGACTATTTCTCTAATTATTTTATCTGTTTCTTCTTCAGTTTTTAATAGTTTTGGGTCGGCTCGAAGTTCGATTCTTTTTTTGAACTTGCCAACTAGCTCTCTTATTTTCCCGTCGTTATTTACTAAGAAGTCTATTTCGTCGGTGTATAAGACTATGTTTGCTCCTTCGAAGTTAGCTGAGCTTATTACTTTTGGGAGTTCTTTTTGAATGTCTTTTAGAATGTCTGCCATCTCGTATGAAAACCTAGGTTTTCCTAACAAGTCACCTTTCCTAACTTGCTAAATGCTACCTCCTAGCGTTGATTTAGATTTTTCTTTAGATTGTATACTGATTGATTGTTTAATTTTCATTTTGAATATTAAAATTAGTGGATTATCTTCTTTGTCCTTTTTTGTCCACGAAATTAGCTGCGATTTCTTGAGCTATTTCTTGTTTTATCCCCTCTTTTTGGATTGTGAAAATGTCTATTCCGTAACCTGATCCGGTGTCTCTTTGGGTTGAGGATTTTAGGGCTTCGGTGACTAAGTGGATTGCTTCTTGGATTGTTAGATTGTAAGAGTATTGTCTTTCTAGTAGTCCTAGGACGAATGGCATTCCTGATCCGAAGTTGGCGTCGTAGTCTTCTATCTTGATTGCGGTTCCTGCAGGTTCTACTGAGTAGAGTTCTGTTGTTCCGTCGTTGTTTGTTCCTGCGACTAACATTCCTACCATTGCAGGGATCATTGAAGGTTGACGAATGTTTCTGTAAGTCATCATTCCTATAAGGTTGGCAGCTTCTCTGATTGTAGGTCTTCGTTTTCCTTTTAGTTCTTTTAATCTTAGTTCAGCTGAGATGACTTTTTTTTGCATTTCGATGTCTGATACTGAGCCTGTTGCTGATACGACTAAGTATTCATTTATTGGGACAACTTTTTGGACGTTTTTGCTTACGACTAGATTTCCCGCGGTGGCTTGTCGGTCCGCGCCCATGACTACTCCGTCTTTGCATACAACCCCAAGTATTGTTGTACTCGATTTGAGAATGTTATTTTTTAATTCTTGATCCATTTTTTAATAGGAATTCTAAAGTGAATTGTAATTCTTTAAGAATTTATAATGGTTAGTGGTTAATGGGGTTTATAAAGTTTTTCATTCAACCCCACTAACCCCTCCTTCTTTCTTTATCTTAATAATGTTATCCACGAAATCTTCCATTTTTTGTTCATGACTAACCAATATCAATTGCTCAATATCCAATTGATCTAGGACATCTCGCATTTTTTCTAGTTGTTGGGCTGAGAATCCGTCGGTGGGTTCGTCGAGGATAACTAGGTTTGAGGTTTTGATGTTGCTTAGTAAGGAGTTGATGACTTGGTTTAGAGATAGGCGGTAGGCTAGGGCTATGGCTGTTCGTTCACCTCCGCTTAGGAAAGAATATTCTAATTCGTAATCTTGTTGTGTGATGATTGGGGAGAAGTCGTCGGCCAGGGTTGCAGTTAGGTTATCTGAGACTAGGGTTGAGAACCATTTTGAGAAGAGTTTTGAGAATTCATCTTTTAGTGTTGTCATTACTTGTTTTTCGGTGAAGGTGATTATTTCTACGAACTTTTGAGAGAGCCAGGATTCTAGTTCTTTGATTTTATCTGTTTGTTTTTTAATTTTTTCTTTGTTTTCAATTTTTTCTTTTGATTCTAGGATTTGTTGATCTGAAAATTGGATTTCTTTTTTTATTTCTACTCTTTTGATTATGGATAGGTTTTCGGATTTTTTGGCCTCTTTTAATTCTAGTTCTTTTTCGTTGAATTGATTTTGATATTTGTCGTAGTCTTTTATTAAATCTTCTAAGGTTTTTACCTTGTTTTTTAAATTGGTTATTTCTTTTTCCAATGTATTTTTTTGTTCTTCGAATTTTGTTATTCTTTCTTCTTTTTCTTTTAAGGATTCTAGTTTTATTTTTAGTAGGTCTAATTCTTTCTTTTTGTTTTCGAAATCTTGTTTTGAGTTTTTGGAGGTTTCTATTGATTTTATTAGTTCTTGTTTTCTTTTGGTTGATGTTTCGATGATTTTTTTTAAGTCTATGAGTTCTTGGTTTGCGTTGGTAGACATGCCTTCCTTGTACTCTTGTGATACTTGTTGTAGGCATGTGGGGCACTTTTCTAAACCTGTGAGTTTTCTTATTAAGGCTTGGGCTTCTTCTTGTTTGTTTTCTAGGGATTTTATTTTTCCTATTAAGTCCATGTATTCGCTTTGTAGTTCCTTTTCTTTATTTTCTTGGAATGAGGTGTGTTGAGTTAGAGCGTTGTATTCTTCTTGGTTGAATTTTATTTTATTTGCTTCTTCAAGTTGTTTTTTTAATTCTTCTATGTTGTTTCTTGCTCCGTTGATTTGGGTGTTTTTTTCATTAATTATTACGTTGTTCTTTGATTTTTCCGATTCTAATTCTTTTCTTTCTTCGATTTTTTCTTTAAGTTGGTTTAGTTCGTTTTCTATTAGTTCTCTTTTTTCTAAGGCTTGTTTTAGATTTTCTTCAGCTTTGATTAGATTGGTTTTGTTTTGTTCTAGGTTTGTTTGTTTGTTTTTTAGGTTTTCTTTTAGTTCATCTAGATCTTGAGTTAGGATTTGATTGGTTCTTGTTTTCTCTCTTAGTTTTGAAGTTAGTATTGAGGTGTTTTCTTGGATTCTTTTGTATTTGTCGATTCCGAAGACATGTCTTAATGTGTTTAAACGGATTTCTCCGGCTTCTTGGATTATTTGTTTCATTTCTTCTTGAGGGGTGTAAACTGTAAATTTGTAGAGGAGGTTTGTTTTTTTGGAGAATTCTTGGGGGTAGTTTAATAGTGATAAGATTTTGGATTTTATTTCGGTTATCGATTCTTCGTATTTTTGGTTGTCTATGGTTATTGAGACGTAGTCTTGGGTTACTGATTTTTTGCTTCTTTTGAGTTTCCTTTCTATTATTATTTCTTTGTTATCTACTTCGAATTCTAGTTTAACTTCTGCGTTGTCTTCTCCGGTTTTTATTAGAGAGGTGGCTTTTTGTGTTGGTTGGATTCCAAATAATGCAAATTCTATGGCTAGAAGGATTGTGGTTTTTCCTGAGCCTATGTCTCCTGATAATAGGGTTGAGCCTTTTGGGAAGGTTATTTCTTGGTTGTTATAGCTTCTTAGGTTTTTGATTGATAAATGTTTTAATAGCATCTTTTTTGGTTGTTATTTATTTATGAATTCTTGACAAAAATTAATGTACCTTTCATTTGAACCTCTTATATTTTAAAGAATAAAAGCATCCGGCAATCATTAGATCACCGGGGAGCATATTCACAATCTTTAGATTGCTGGTTTTACTAGTATTGATGTGTTTATAGATTTTATTGTTTTTAGGGGGTTTTCTAGATTGCATCTTTTTTATTGGAAAGGAGAAATTGGTTATAAGGATTGTTGTGGCAGAATTACTCTTGTTATTCAATTGACTTTCTGTTGAGATATTTTCTAATCTCTTCTAGAGAGGGAGCATCTGCAGGAGGGGCTTTTATGGTTTGATCTCCATCGGGATAAGATCCGTTAGTAATACCAACACGTATTAGTTCATAAGCAACTTTATACAGCGCCCTTCTTTATCTGTATTTAATCCTATTGCAAGATCGTTTACACTTGCAATTGACACTATTTTCTCTACTTTCATATAATGATGAAGGTATTTTTATTTAAATAGATTTGTGTAATTAATTTATTCAATTCAATTCAACTCAACCCCCAACGTCTTACCCAGTGCTGATAATAGCCTTTCTTCAAAAATCATGGATTTTTCGTCTTCTTGTTTTTCTTGGGAGAGGATGTCCATGAGTTGGAAGATTAGTTGGTTATAGTCTGAGGGGTTGTTGGATTCGTATTTCTTGATAATTAGTTCTTCTACTTTTTCTACTTCTTTTTCTTGTAAGTCTATGTCGATTTCGGGTTTGGCTATTTCTAGTTTTGAGGTGTTTTTTAAGAAAGAGAAAGCTCCTTGTTGTTTTGTGTGGGATTGGATTTGGTGGAAGTTAATGTCGGAGGTTTTTCCTTTGGTTATGGTTCCGTGGATTCTTAATAATATTATTTTGTCTTCTAGATTTAGGGTGTTTAGGTGGCTTATGATTTTTTCGTTGGCTTCTACGGCGTTGGTTACTTCGATAGATATCGGGAGGGTTTCTTTTAGTTGGATGGTTTTTTTTGTTACTTTTGTGAAACCCCCTAGTTCGATGATGTAGAAACAGCCGGATTTTAGGTCTTCTAGTTCTTTGAAGTTGTTTGGGAATGTTGGTCCGCCGTATATTACTGGTTTGTTGTTGTTTTCTAGTTCGTAGTCTATATGTATGTGGCCCATGGCGTAGTAGTCTGCTTCGGGGAGTTCGTTTATGGGGATTGAGTCGATGGGTATGTTTCCTGCTACTTCTTTTAGGGTTGTGTGGAGCATTAAGATTCTGAAATGGTTTCCGTAGGGTTCTAGGATTTTTATTTTTCTTATTGAGGGGACTTCTAATCCTGATTTTTTTCCGGGATAGCCGTAAATGTGGATGGTTTCGTGTTTTAATGGTTTGAGGATTACTTCTTTTTCTGATTCTTCGTATTTGGCTATTTCACAGAATCCTGCTTTTTCTAAAACATCCAAGAAAGTTTTTCCGGTTATTGAGTAATCGTGGCTTCCGGCTATGACGTATGATTTTATTTTGGCATCTTTTAGTTTTTTGAATTCATAGAAGGTTTCTTTTAAGGTTTCAATTGGTGGGAATGCTGAGTCGAAGAGGTCTCCTGTGAAAAGAATAAAGTCAACTTGTTCTTCTATAGATTGGTCGATAGCTTCTCTGAAATATTCTAAGTTTAGTTGTTGTAGTTCTGGTTGTCTCCAGCCACCTAAATGACAATCAGTTATATGTGCGAATTTTACGATTTTAAGATACCTCGTTTGTAATTAGTTTTGGGATAATGTTTTTATAAAAATGATTGTCCTGAGTAATATGCTTAATAAGTTTTGGTGCATATTGTAAGTAGAACTATTCGGAGTCTTCGTCTTCATCAATAATATCTTCGTCTGAGGTTATCATTTGATGTTGTTATTAGGGATTTTAGTATTTAAAGGGTTACTAAAGGTTTAAATAAGGAAAATTTCGGATTTGTTTTATAAAGGTTTTGGTTTGGGGGGTTTGGGAGGATGAGTCCTTAAATCAGCTGACTTTTTTTTATAAAAATAATTAATATAATAAAAAGGGGCAAGACTAGGAAGTTTTAAATATACTTGATTTATAGTATTTCTACCCTGAGGGAAAGAGTTCTGGTAAATATATAAGATGACTGATGAAGTAAAAAATTCATATGCAAGAACCATTATTGAATCATATAGAGATTCAATTACACCTTTAGTTGGTGATGGTGATTTAAGAAAAGATTTACTAGATAGGTTAGGAGATGCATTCACATCTCATGATGAAGTTTTATATGGGAAGTTGGATGATGTTGTAAGAGCTCTTGAAACTCCGGTTGCTTCTTTAGAAACTGAAAACAAAGAAGATGAAAGAATCAATTATATTTCATTTCTTAAGGGAGTTAGTACTCAATTAATTACCAGAATAAAGGGAAGATTTGAAAAGTATGGTGTTAGAACCTATAGTGATTTATTGGATAAGGTAAATGAAGCTAGTGACCCCTATAATAATTTAGATATGGATAAACTAGGTGCAAAGTCTTGTGAAGCAATCATGGCAGGTCTAGTTGAAAAAGGTTTATATCAACCTACAAAAGAGGATTCTAGAGCAGATATGCTGAAAAGACCTGTTACTGATCTTAATCTTTCAAGAAGATCGAAAAAATGTATGACTAGATTGGGCATTGGAACTATCGGAGAATTAGTGGGATATGATGAAATTGATTTGCTTGAAACAAGAAATTTTGGATTGACAGGTCTAAATGAAGTTAGGGATAAATTAGGTAAGCGAGGATTATCCTTAAGAGCTCATTAACACGAACCTCAATCCAAACAATAATCAAATTCTAATAAAAGTGGCAATAACCTAGCCCAATTTAAATTCATAAACATACAATTCTTCGAAAGGGATTTTGGTTTTGTCGAGAAGTTTGTGATTGTAGTTAAGTTTTTTGGAGTGTTTTAATATGGTTTTGGGTTGGCTTAGGTTTGAGAAGAGTAAGAGGATTGTTCCGTCTTTTTTTAGATAGGTGGTTGATTGGGTGAGGAATTTGGTGATGAGTTCGTGGCCTTTTTTTCCTGCGGTGGTTTGTAACTTGCTGTCTTTTGGTTCTCTTTTGTCTTCGGGGAGATAGGGGGGGTTGAATAGGATTAGATCGAATTTGGTTTTGATGCTTGAGAAGAGGTTTGAGAGGATTGGGTTTAGATTTTGTTTTTTTAGATGGGTGGTTGCTTCTTTGTTTATGTCAGCTGTTGTTATGTTATTAAAGTTTAGGTTTTTGCAGGTTTGGGCTTGGATTCCGGAGCCTGATCCCATGTCGAGGATTTTTAGGGATTTTGGTTTGTTTTTTAGGAAATTGGTTAATGATTTTTGTAGTAAGTATGAATCGTCTGAGGGTTGGTAGATGGACATTTTGGTTTGTTGGTTTTAGGATAAGAATGAAAGGATGGAGTTTCTGAATATGAATGTTAGGGCTAGGACTCCGAGGAGTAAGATTAGGATTACGACTAACATTATTTCTAATTTGTATGATTTTTTTGTTGGCTGTTTTTCTTTTTGAGGGTTTTCTTGTGAGGTGGGTTGGTTTTCAGATTGTATTATGCTGTCTTGGATGTTGTTGTTTTGTGGGCTTGTTGTTTGATTTGTTAGTGGTTGTTGAGTTAATTGTTGAATTGGTTGTTGGTTTAATTGTGGTTGTTGGATTGGCTGGGTTTGGAGTTGTTGGGTTGGGTTTAATTGAGGGTTTTGATTTGGAGTTGTTGGTTGGAGTTGGTTTTGCTGTTGTGCTTGAGGATTTTGGTTTTGGAAGTTTGCTTGGAACGGTTGGTTTTGCATGAATTGTTTTTGATTTGGCATTGTTAGTTGTTCGCTAGGTCTTGGTTGGTTGTTTTGAGTTATGTTTCCTCCTACATAATGTGAGGCTTCTTCGACTTCATTTTGGTCGTAGCCGGAATTAACCATTACTTGCTTTGCTTGTTCTAAGGGTTCTCCTTTTACGATTGAGTTCTGAAGTGCTGTTACAATGTTTTCGTTTACCATAATCCAGATCCAGGAACCTAGGTTCCTAGATGCGACCTCCTAAGATAGAATGCAACCTTTCCTTAGATTGCTGCTTCGCAGTTTGTTTTTTATTTATTTTATTAGTGTTTACCATCTTTTTATTTGAGGGTTTATTTTAATTAAATACTAGTTTTTCTCCGTTGCTGGTTAGATGGAGGAATTTTGGTTTGTAGCCTAGTTCTTTTCCTAGGTCGATTAGGGGTTGGGTTTTTTCGTGGGGGCCGTGGGCGGGGATTATGTGTTGGGGGTTGAGGATGTTGATGAAATCTCTTAGGTCTTCACGTCCGGCGTGTCCAGATACGTGGACGTTGGTAAACATTCTTACTTTTTTCTTTTTTAATCTTGTATCTAAGGCTGCTCGGTTTTCGATTGTTATTTCTGTGGGGATTGTTGAAGATGAAAATATTACATGATCTTGGTTGTTGAATTGATAGTGTAGTTTGTTTCTTGCCATTCGGTCTAATATGCTTCCAGGTTCGCCTTGATGGCCTGTGCAGACAATCATATATTCTCCGCGACTTTTTTGGACGGTTTTTAATTTTTTTTCTAGTTGTCTTCGGTATGTCGCTATTTCTACATCTTTTATGAATGGGCATATGTTGACTTTATTTGCTGCTTTTGTATATTTGGCTAGGCTTCTTCCCATGAAGATTATTTTTCTGTCTAGTTTTTTCCCGAAGTCTACTATTGATTTTAATCTTGCTATGTGTGATGAGAATGTTGTGACTAGTAGTCCTTTGTCTCGGTTTTCTGTGTTTAGTAGGACGTCTTCTAACATTGTTCTGGCGACTTTTTCGCTTGCCGTTTTTCTGTCGTCTCCTGCATAGAGGGAGTCGCAGATGAGGACCTTGATTCCTTCTTTTGCTATTTCTTCCATTTTTTGATAGTTTGGTTTTAATCCTAGGATTGGATTGTTGTCGAGTTTGAAGTCGTTTGAGTAAGCGACTATTCCATCTGGTGTGTGGATTGCTAGGAAGGCGGATTGGGGGGTTGAATGGGTTATGTTTATGAAATCTACTTTGTATTTTCTGTTTTTTCCTTGGACGTAATATGATCCGTTTGGTTGGATAGGAATTAGTTTGTTTTTTAATTGTATTTTTTCGTCATATAGCAATGATTTCAGGACTTCGATTGTGAATGGGGTGGCTATGATGTCAGCGTTGTATCTGTTTGCTATATATGGTAGGGCTCCGATATGGTCTAAGTGGGCGTGGCTGGGGATTATTGCACGGACTTTGTCTCTTAATCCTAATTTGTCTAGGATTGTGTCGTCAGGGATTGCTCCTATGGACCTGAACTTTTTTTCTGAGTAGACTCGTTCGGTTTCTTGTAAGGCTACTATTGCTGGAAGGTAGAAGCCTCCGTCTAGAAGGATTACGTCTTCTCCTAGGTCTATTGCGACCATGTTTTTACCGACTTCGTTGAAACCGCCTAGGGGTATTATTCTTATGCTCATAATCCAGATCCAGGAACCTAGGTTCCTAGATGCAACCTCCTAAGATGGGATGCAACCTTTCCTTAGATTGCTGCTTCGCAGTTATTTCTCCTTTCATGTTGTTTATTCCTCTTTTTTAGTGTTAGTGTTGTAAAGTTTATATAGGTTTGTTTTGTTGGATTCTGGGTTACTTCATAGCCCACTTCGTTGGGCTATTCCGTTATTTTTTTGGTAGTTTGTAAATAAATAAGTTGTATAAAGGGTTCTGTCTTTTTGTTTTACGTGTAAATTCACAGTTTTATATATAAATGTTGTGTTACTTTTATTTAATGGTTGCATAATCTCCTTTGTTTTATTCTGTTGTTGGTAGGTATGTTTTTTTGTGGATTTTCTCGCTTTTTATGATTAAGTATTTTTCTATGGGGAAGTTTGCACGGATGTCTTTCATGATTTCTATGTCTTTGATGCTTTCGACGATTATGGCTAGAGAGTATTCTCCTATGATTTTTGAGAATTCTACTATGTTTTTGTTGTATTTGGTGTATTCTGCGAAGTTGTCTAATTTTTTGACGCCTTCGCTTGAGAAACTTAGGAATATTATTTGTCTGTCTATGTTTAGTTTTTGGTAGTTAAGGATTGCGGTGTAGCCCTTGATTATATTTCTGTTTTCTAAGGATTTTTTGATGTTGACTATTGATTTGGTGGGGAGTTTTGTTGATTCCGAGATGTCGATGAGTTTTTTGTCTGGGTTTTTGATTAGCTCTTTTAGGATTATTGATTCTCTTTCTGATATTTCTCTTAGGACACGATCACCGAAGATGATTTTGTCTGAATTGTCTAATTTTCTGGCTAAATAGTTTTTATTGTATTTGTGGCTGACGATTAGGGGGAATACGAAAATTGTCCTTAATTTTTTGTAGAATTTGTATATGATTTCCATGTGCGATTTGTTGAATGAGGAGAGGTTTGGGGCGAGGTATTCTACTAGTAGATCGACTCCTTCTTTGCACTCCTCTATCGATATGATTGGGCCTATTTCTTTTAGTTCATCTATGACCTCTTTTTTGGTAGAATATTCGGTGTTTAAGAGGTTGAAACCGACGATAACGCTCACATAACCGAACTTTACAGCGTCTACCATCGTCGCTGGTTTTTCGATAAGTTTTTTCTTTTTTAGGCTGCTTAAAAGGTAGGATGCAGACTGCTGACTAGTGCCTATTTTCTTGCCTAATTCTTTAGTTGTGATACGTGAGTTTTTTGTGTACTCAAATAGCAGTTTTTTAACTTTAGCTTTCATTCTTTGTAGAAAGTTCCTTATTACTTATAAATGTTTCTGATTGTACAAAAAACTTAATCGGTTTTTTTAAGTAGTATTTTTCACTGTAATTATTATAAAATGGATACAAATATTAGTGGTGAGGTGAGTGATATTGACTCCAAGGGTAAGAAATGGAAGGAATTAATTATAAGGTTGAGAGAAATGAAGAAGGAAAGATAGATGTGACTCTGCATTACGCAAGAGAAGGTTCTGAGTTGTTTAAAGATTCTAAGGATAGAGTTAAAGTTTTGGTTTATCAAGGTAGTGAGGAAATTGAGGAAGCTATGTTAAAGTTTGCTGGGGATTCTGAAAATTATGTTGTTGTTTCTGATGATTATGATTTAGAAAAGGCTGATTATGCAGATGTTGTTTTGAATGGTAATGAAGGTTATAATTTAAATTCCTTAAAGTTTAATTGGGAATTGAGAAAAAAACATGGCCCTAGTCTTGAGAATATTAAAAGTGGTAGTGTTACAAGTATATTGAATTCTAAGAATGTTCGGAATATTGGTGGGTTAGAGTTTGAGGTTGGAAGGGATGATCGGAGGATGGTGGCTTAGGATGGTTAAAATAGGGATAGAACTTGAAGGGCATTTGATTGATGAAAATGGGTCTGTGTCTAATTATGCTCCAGAACTTATTGAGATTATGGGTAGTCCTGATTATCTTGTTCCAGAGTCTTCAGAAACAATGTTTGAGGTGAATAGTTCTCCAAGTGATGATATGAGTTATTTAGCTGATGAACTTTCTGAGAGGTTGAATGGTTTTAATGATATTGCTAATAGTCGTGGGCTTAGAGTTATGCCTGCTCCAAATTTTCATAATGACGGGGTTAAAGTTAGGTCGAGGGATCCAGATAGGCCTAGAAGTAAGGGTAAGAAGGCGGTATTGGGTGAAGCTCTTTGGGATTTAGAGCATCATTTGACTGCTACTCATGTTCATGTAGATATGCTGGAGGATGAAGGTAAGGCTTATAATCAGATTATGTTGATGCAGGCAATGGATCCGGTTTTTGCATTTGCGTCTTCAAGTCCTTTCTTTTTAGGAAATAATTCGAAAAGGGATTATAGGGTTGATGTTTATAGGAATGAGGTATTTGATAGATTTCCTCTGCAGGGGCAGTTATTGGATTATCCTAAGTCATTAGAGGATGTTATGGATAGGCAGGTTAAAGCTTATGATGAATTTAAGAATGAATTAGTTAAGGAGGGATTGGATGATGATAGTTTTAATAAATATAATTGTATTTGGGGTCCTTTGAGATTGACTAAGTTTGGGACAATTGAGGCTAGAGGGGCTGATTCAAATAATTTATCTAATGTGCTTGGGCTTGGAGCTGTTTATATGGGTGTTTCTAATTATTTAGAGAGAGAGAATGTTGATGTAGAGATTAATGATGGGAGTTATGATGTTGGGGAATTGTTTGTTCCTAAAAATGGGAAGATAATTGTTCCTAATTATGATCAGTTAAAGAGATTTGAGGGGATTGGTGTTGAGGATGGATTGTCTAATAGTACTTTGAGGACTTATCTTTCAAATGTGCTTGATGTTGCGGAGAAGGGTCTTGATGATGAAAGTTATCTGAATCCATTTAGGTCTATGATTAGTGAGGGAAGGTCTTTTTCAGATGATATTATTGGTTATGCATCTGATAATGGGATAGAGAGTAATGGAACTATAAGCGAAGCAGGTGCTAGGGCTCTTAGAAGTTATGTTGCGGGTCGATATGAAAGTGATCTTGAAAAATATAGCGGGAAGGTTTTAGTATAATGATAATTGATTTTCATTGTCATGTTGGTAAGGATTCTTCTGATGAGGAATATGAGCATTTGAATCTGGAAGAGTTAAAAAGATCTATGGATAAGTGGGGAGTTGATAAGGCTGTTGTTTTTCCATTTAATGGAGATGATGAAAGTTTGATTGAGGAATCTTTGGAGATACTTGAGAAATCTAAGGAAGCTGATTGGATAGTTCCATTATTGAGGATTAATCCGAAGAGCCTTTCTAAGGATGAATTGAGTGGGTTGTTGGATAAAGGGTTTAAGGGAATTAAATTACATCCTCGTGCGCAGGATTTTGATTTGGATGATGAAAAATACTTTTGGGTTTATGAAATGTGTGTAGATAGAGAACTTCCTGTTTTGTTTCATTCTTCGGTTAAGGATTCTACATCTAAGCCTGAGAAGATTTTGTCTATAGCTGAGAGGTTTCCAGATTTGAAGGTTGTAATGGCGCATTTTTTTGGGAATGATTTTTCTATAATGAAGATTGCTAAAGATTATCCAAATCTCTATGTTGATACTTCAATGAATTCTGGAACTATGAAAAGATTACAGACTGTTAATAAATATGGATTTAAGAATATGGTTTTCGCGAGCGATATTCCGTATGATAGTCAGGGAGTTGCATTGCTTAAGATTAGAGAAGCTGGGTTTAGCGAGGAAAATGAGGATTTGATTCTTGGTGGGAATGCTGCTAAGATTTTGGGGTTGATTCCAGAAATGGTTGTTGAAAAAAGGGAGAGGGGTGAAGGAGATGGAAAATGATGACAAATGTTTTGACTGATGAAGTTGAGGAAGATGAGAGTAAGGAAGTTTATAGAGTCTTGGGAGTTTGTAAATGGTAGGTAATGATATTGGTTTTGGGGGTTTGGAAGACATTTGGAATTTGGGAAATTCTGGATATTTAGATCCTTCAGAATTGGTTGCGGAATTGAATTATGAGTTTGGTTGCAATGAATTGTTTAAAAAGAGTGGTATTAGATGTAATTATGATCGTGGGGTTATTGAGTTGACTGGCAATGTTTCTGAAGAACGTACTAAGAGAATTGCTGGGAGTTTGGTAAATGGACGATCTGGTTCGTATGAGGTGTGGAATAGGATTGAGGTGGGTTCTGAGGGGATGGGAGAATGACGGATCTGATGATAAGTGTTTCAATTGATAAAGTTGAAGAGGATGAGAGTAAGGAATTAGTTGGGGGTCTGGGGAGATGATAGCTACTAGTCATCGTGTTAATAATGGTTCAGATAATAGTGATGCTAAGATTGCTTTGGCTATTCCTACTGGAAGGCCAAGAGTTGGAGAGGTTGTTAATTCTTTTTTAGAAAATGCTGAATATTTCGGATATAATCTTAAACAGTTTTCTGTTTATCTTTCTATTGATCTAGAGTATCAAGATAAGGCTCCTGAAGATTTTAAAATTGATAGAAGTATTGAAGATCGAGTTAACAAGGTAGAATATATTTATGGAGATCAACGTAGAGAATTTGGTGAGAAGGTTCTAGAAAGATCTGGAGTTGATAAAGATATTGCTGACACTTTATTTATTGGTAGAGGATATTCTAGACAGAGAAATGTTGCAATTCTAAGGGCTGCCGAAGATGGAAATGATTATGCTATTTGTTTTGATGATGATGAAGATCCAAAGATCCCTGTTAGGATGGAGGATGGTTCTACAACTTGGACTTATCCTGATTTTTTTACTCCGCACATTAGTGCTTTATCAAATGATGTTGATATTACTAGGGGGCATTGTTTAGGTTATCTTTCTCCAATACCTTCAGATTTTGAAAGAAGTATACCTGAAGATGTTAGAAGGAAACTAGGGGCTGCGTTGTCAATTGGTAGTGAGGTTCTTGATGCTGATTCTTTTTCTGGTTTGATGAAGAAAGTTAGATATCTTAATGAATCTGAAATAAGTAATTTACCTATTTCTTATATTGTGAAAAATGGAGAATATGGGAAGGCTATTCTTTCAGGGAATATGGGCATAAACTTAACTTCATTGAGAGGTGGAAAGATACCTATTTTTTATACTCCTCCAGGGGCTAGAGGAGAAGATGCGATTTTTGGATTACAATTAGAGAATTTAATTGTAGCAGAAGTTTCTTCTTATATTTTTCATGATCCTTTTGTAAAATATCCTAATATTTCTAGTGGTGAGGTTCCCAATAAATTGGAAGATATTCAAGTAGATGATGAAACTAAGAAAAGATTCGGAAATGCTGTTATTGGTTGGATCAAATATGCTCCAATGCTAATTGCTATGACTTCACAGGATAGAGATGAAGTAGATAGAAGAACTGGAGATATGATTGCTAAAATCGGAGAACCAACGGATAGATTAGCAAAGTTACTTCATTATGATGAGCTAAGTACTTCTGAAAGGGTCCTAAGAAATTATGTTAGTGATTTGGATTCTCATATGAACGAATTATTGAATGTTCAAAATAATTGGAGAGATAAAATTGCTCCTAGTTTGGAACGTGAGGTTCTTAGGGAGAATTAAATTTTTAGATAAATTAATATTTTTAATATGATTAAACATTGGCAAATTAATTTTGAAACTGATAAACCCAAGATAGTTTATGCAGGAATTCATCTTAAATATTTACCTCAGATTGCTCCTCTTTTGAGAGATTATGAACCTATTTTTATTGCAAGAGATCATGAGGATAATTTACCAAAAAATACTATAATTGTTGATTTTGATGATAAAGATGAACAGAAAAGATATAGGATGAGACAGTTTGAATTTCAACCATTAATCTCAAAAGAGAAAAAGATTCAAGATTTGTTTAGTAAAATTTTATTTGATCAAGATATGTTATATATTAAACCTTATAAGGTTACTAGACATCTTAACTTTCAGAATCCTTTTGTAGATATATTAGGTCCAAATGGACAAGCTGCTCTTAAGGCAAATAATAAAATTTTTCAAAGAAGGAATTTAGAAGGTAAGGTTAGTATGGCTCCGGGAGGGCTTTATACAAAAAATGAATTAGAAAATGCTTTTGATCAATATTCTGGAAATGATGGAGTTTTTTTAAGTACTGGAGTTGGTGGTGGTGGTTCTGATGCTAGAAAGGTTAGATCTAAAGAAGAGTTGGCTAAAGTTAAAGAGGAACTTGATAGTGATTGGTATGTTGTGAATTCTTGGATTCCAGATGTAAGTTCATCTCCATGTATTAATGGAATTGTTGCAAGAGATGGATCTAGAGTATTATTTTCTCTATCAGAACAGAGGTTCCCAATTCCATTATGTTGTGATGGTTCAGAATATCCTACTAATTTAGGAAAAGATGCATTGAAGAAAATAGATGAAGAGACAAATATTGTAGCAGATCAATTAGTCAAGATTGGCTTTGAAGGATATTTTGGTGTAGATTATATAGTTAGAGGTGATGAAGTTTATTTTGTGGAGATTAATGCAAGATATAATGGTTGCAGTGGGGAAGTTATTCTTGCTCATGAACTCTCAAATATTAGGGGATTGACCATACCTGAAATAGAGTTATATGTTCATCAAAATGGGACTATTCCTTCTGGAGTTTCTAGTCCTCCAAATAATTTATTTTGGGAAAAGAGTGCTTTTTATAATAATTCTCCTGTTAGAATTAAGGATAATGTTGGACCTTATGATGAGGGAGTTTTATTTAGGGAACGAAAGTCAGGAATATTCAATACTTATGCTCCAGAAACTGTAGTTCAGGCTGGAAGGCCGATAGGAACTTTAGTTTCAGTAGCAGATTCTATGTATGAAAGATCTGAGGGAATGAAAGAAAAAATTGCTGAACTTGAGAACTCTTTTGAAGTTTTAGATTAGTTTTAATTTTCTACTAAATAACCTTTTAATTTTAATATTCTTTTAACGCTTTCATTAATCTGGTTTTTGGAGATTTCTCCTTTTATTACAGCACTTTTTATTTCTTCAATTCCTTTTCTTATACGTCTATGATATCCTTTTTTAGGTGCTATGCTGTCTAGAACTATATCATTTCCAGCTTTAATTAGATCTGGATATGTTTTGTGAAGCCTATACTTATATTTTGAGCTTAACCCTTTCATAGATATGGCATCTGTGATTATAATTCCTTTGAAATCTTTTCTTAAATTTGATATAACTTTCTTAGATATTGTGGAAGGCTTGTTTTCAGAGTCTATTGCTCCATATACTATTGGGTGTCCTACCATTATTGCTTCAACATCTGCTTTAATTGCGGAGTCGAATAGTGATAAGTCTTCTTTTGAAATTTTAATTTTATATGATATTTTGTGAGGATCTTTTACTAAGCTTCCTCCAGGATAGTGTTTTGCAGTTGCTTGGATTTTCTCATCTTGAATTCCTTTAATATAATTTGTAATTTTATTCTTGACTTCTTCTACTGACCCTTTAAAATTTCTTCCTGGCCATACTTTATTTTCTAGTTCACATATTGGAGAGAAGTTTATAGTGAAGCCTAAATCTTTTAGTACCTTTCCATGTTCTTTTCCTAATTCAAAAGCCTCATTTTCATTTTTTATTTCACCGAAAGTTTTGCCTTTATAAAATTTTTTTAAGGGGTTCCAATAACCTTCAACATCCCCCGATATTGAAGGTTTTATCTTTAAACTTTTATTCCATTTTTTTATTGTATTTATTAGTTCTTTTTTAGATTTAATTTTTAGTCGGTTATTTGATATAAATACACCACTAATATTTAATTTTGCTAATTTATTGTTAAATTTAATACCATTTATGATAATCAATTGACCTATTTTCTCATCTAATGTAAGTTCTGATATATTAATTTTCTGTTTTTCCATTTTAATTAATTAAACTTTTGTACTTTTTTAAACTTTAATGTTTATGGTTAATAATCATTTTGGATTATCTCATGATAATAAGATGTTTAAGATTGTAGTTGTTTTATGAATTCTGTTTTTTGTTATGGTTTACTGGTTTAGTTTAAATTACCCTTCTGATGCTTATTCATTCCTGATTCCTTTTTCTTATTATTGCTCTTTTTAGTTTTGGAGTGATGATTTCATGAGAGAATTTTCTTTTTAGGATTTCTAGGTTTTGATTGGCCCAAATGGTTTTTGTTCTATCGCTTTTGATGACTTTTATCATGTCGTTGATTGATTGATTGGTGATTTCGAATTTGTTGAGGGCGATGGTTTTGAATTTGAATTTTGCGAGGTCTTTCTTGAATACGGGGTAGGTGTAGACTGCGGGGATTAATCCTGCTGCGAGTACTTCTAAGAGGTTGTTTCCGAAACCTTCAATTTCACTGAAATAAGTGGAGATTCCCCCTAACTTTCTGATTAAAATTGGGATTTCGTCAAAATGAATGTCTGTATTTTTTTTATCTTCGGATAATATTAAGAAGAATTTATTTGTTTTGTATTTTTCTGATAGTTTTTTATTTAGTCTGATTAGTTTTCTTTTATAGTTTCCGGATTCGTCGCCATGATATCCTGAGATAATGAAAATCATTCCTTTTTTTAATTTTTTCTTTTTTAATTTTGAGAATAGTTCGTAAGAGTATTCAAGGGCGAAGTCTATTCTTTTTCTTGGAATTATTCTGGTGTGTTGTAGTACAAATTGAGTATCTTTTAGTTTGAGATTATTATCCTTAAGCAATTCGTTTATTTTATACTCTTTGAGGAATCTTTCGGTTCTTTCATTGTATTTGTTTTCCAAATCTTCTACGGTGTTGATGATTCTGCTTGCAGTGTTATAGACTACGCAATGGTTGTCTAGTAGGTGATTGAAGTATCCAGGGGAGATTTTGTCTATTTCGTGGATGTATTTTTGGGCACCTTCGAATTGGAGGCTGTTAATGAAAATTATATAGTCGACGAATTCTCCAGGGACTCCTTGTAGGAGGTATCTCCAAATGTCCTTGGTTGGTTTTAAGTATCTTTCTCTTTCTAGATGAGAGTCATGCCACCAAAGAATGTATTTTGGGGTTTTTTTGTTGTTTGCTTTTTCGTCTCTGTAGTATCTTGAAAGTGCTAAGGCTAGTACGAAGTTTACTGGATGAGAAGTATTGTGGGCGATGATAACATCAATTTTTTTATCATTTACAAATTCTTTTATTTTTTCTTTAGCGATCGATATGGCGTTTTCTATTTTTTCGCTAAGTTCTCCGCCTAGCCCTTCGTTGAAGTTTTTATCAAAAAGTTTGTTGTCCTTATATTTATGCCAGATTACCTTATGTTGTCTGGTATGGGAGTTTGGTGTTTTGGTTTTTCCGACGAGGTAAAAAATATTTGATTTTGGTATTTTTATTTTTTGAACCATTACTTCTTCTATTTGTTTCATAACAATTGAAACGCCGTCTGCAAATCCGACTTGAGAATGTATTATTCCGTAGTTGAGCTTGGTAATGTTTTTTCTTGTTAGTTTTTTTTCTGACATTATTAATTACCTCTTTTATCATAGTATATATTTTTATTCTATTTAAATTTTGGGTAGTTTTTTATATTGTCTTTTTCTTTAGTTTTTATGGTTGTTAAGAAAAAAGAGATTCGGGTTGTAGGTAATAATGGGTTGTTGGTTGCTGTTTCGATAATTTTGATATTGTTTGTAGTTTTGATTTATTTTTTTAGTATGAATTATTCTGGAAGTGGTGAGGTTGAATGTTTGGTTGATAGTGATTGTGTTCCTGCTAGTTGTTGTCATCCTGATAGTTGTGTGGCTGTTGATGATGGGCCTGATTGTGGGGGGCTTGTTTGTACTGCTGATTGTCGTCCTGGGACTTTGGATTGTGGGCAGGGGAGTTGTGGGTGTGTTGAGGGTCGGTGTGTTGGGGTGTTTGGATGAGTGTGGTTAATTTATAGAATTAGCTTCGAGAAGTAGATCTTGATTTAAAGTTTTGCTTGCGTCAAGGACCTCTATTCCTAGTAGGTTTCCTTCTGAGTTAAAATCTAGGATTATATTTTCACTGAGCATTATATTTTTAGTTGCTTCTCCGTCTTTTATTTTATCAACTATTTTAATATAAGCTGCATCTGCGTCTTTGTCAAGTTTGATCTTCATATTTATATTACTGTTATAATCTTTATATAATTATCTTTTCTGATAAAGATTATCTCTATTCTTTTATTATTTAATTCCCCAACTGCTATCAATCTATTATTAAATGATTTTCTTATATGGTTTGGGAATTCTAGTGTGTAATTAACTTCCCACTCACTAATTCCTCGTTCTTTCATTCTCTTTTTTGCATGAGATGTATAAATTATTCTCATGGGTTGTTTAAATTGTTAGAGTATATAATCTATCTGGATAAACATCTTTTTATATGCTGGTTGTTTTGGATTTTTATGGTTAGAAAAGAAGTGGTAGCTGTGGTTTCGATAGTTGTATTGGGTTTGTTTTTTATTGCAGTTATTGGTTTGATTGGAGACGATAAGAGGGTTACTGGGTTTGTTGTTTTGGAAGAAAGTGATGAGTTTGTTCCTGGGGAGATTATTGTGAAGTATAGGGATGGAGTGGTTGGGA
The DNA here is from genome assembly GCA_002688875.1 of Candidatus Pacearchaeota archaeon. Taxonomy (GTDB): domain Archaea; phylum Nanobdellota; class Nanobdellia; order Pacearchaeales; family GW2011-AR1; genus ARS1285. The sequence continues at coordinate 36,326 of NZDU01000012.1, forward strand.
TGGGGAATGAAGTGATTGTGGATGAGGGTGGTGGGGATGAAGTTAAAATTTATGATTATGTCGAGAGGCCTGATAGGATTGAGAAGATAGTTGATGGGAAGGAGTTGTATACTTTGGTGTTTGATGAGGGTGTGGATGTTGGTGAGTTGGTTGAGGATTATGGTGAGTTGGAGGAGATTGAGTATGTGGAGTTGAATTATATTTTTAGGAGCTTTGTTGTTCCTGATGATAGTAGTTATGGTTCGCAGGGTTGGATGAATGGTGTTGGGTTGGAGAGGGCTTGGAATCTTAGTAAGGGTAAGGAAAGTGTTAAGATTGCGGTGATTGATACTGGGGTGGATTGGAATCATCCGGATCTTTCTTTTAATATTTGGAATAATAGTGATGAGGGTTGTGATGATGATGTTGACTTGGATGGTAATGGGTGGTTTGGGGATTGTAGGGGGTATGATTTTGTGGATATTGATGTTGCGACGTATATTGGATTGGGCTATCAGTTAGTTGATAATGAGGATTATAATGTTAGTGATAATGATCCTATGGATTTTGATGGGCATGGGACGCATGTTGCTGGGATAGCTAATGGGGTTAGTAATAATGGTGAGGGGATTGCAGGAGTTTGTTGGAATTGTAGTTTGATGCCGGTTCGTGCTGGGTTTAGGATTCAGTTGCCTAGTGGAGGTGGTGTTGGAAGTTTGGAAGTGGATGATGTGGTGAGTGCGATTTATTATGCTAGTGAGAATGGTGCTGATGTAATTTCTATGAGTTTTGGTGGTGGGGATTCGGTTAGTGTTCGGAATGCTGTTGGTGATGCTTATGGGGATGGTTCTATCTTGTTGGCTGCTGCAGGGAATTCGGGAAGTGAAGCTAAACAGTATCCTTGTGGTTATGATGATGTTTTGTGTGTTGCGGCCACTGATGGGAATGATAATAAGGCGAGTTATTCTACGTATGGTGATTGGGTGAGTGTTAGTGCTCCAGGTTCTGGGATTTTGAGTACGTATTTTGATGATACTTATGTTTCGTTGTCTGGAACTTCAATGAGTACTCCAGTTGTTGCTGGCTCGATTGGTTTGATTAGGAGTTTGTTTGATAAAAATCAGAGTGAGATAGAGAGTGTGTTGGTTCGTACGGGTTTGGATGTTGATTTTAATGGGGTGAATATTAAGCAGATTGATGTTTATGAGGCTTTGTTGAGTTTGGATGATATAAAGCCTAGGGTTGAGTTGGTTGGTGTTGGGAATGGTGAAGGGGTTGAGGGTGGTGATGGTTTTTTGTCTTATGATGATAATTTGAGTTTTGTTTGTAATGCTAGTGATTGGCAACTAGCTAGTATTGAGTTGAGGATTTGGAATGATAGTGATTTGAGTTATAGTGAGGGGAGAAATGTTTCTGGGATTTTTGTTGAAGAGAGTTTTGATGTTGGTTTAGATTATGGAGATTATTCTTGGAATTGTTTGGCTAGTGATGTTAATGGTAATGAGGGTTACGCTTTTAGTAATTATTCTTTTTCTGTTGTTGAGGAAGTTGTTAATGTGGTTAATTTGGATAGGCCTTTGAATAGGAGTTATGGTAATGTTTCTTTGGTTGATTTTAGTTGTTCTATTATTAATGGTAGTGGTTATGATTTGATGGAGTTTAGATTGTTTAATGATTCGGAGATGGTTTATAGTGAGAGTGTTGAGATTGAGTTGGGTAATGTGAATTATAGTTATAATTTTAGTGATGAAGGGGATTATGAATGGGATTGTTTGGCGAGTGGAGATAATGTTTCTCTTGTAGCTGGGAAGTTTGATTTTGTTTATGATGTTACTAATCCTGTTGTGAGTTTGTTGGGGCCTGTTGATGGGGAGAGTTATTCTGGGACTAGTGAGATTGATTTTAATTTTGATGTTGGTGAGTATAGTGCTTGTAGTTTGATGGTTGATGGTAGTGTTGTTGATGGTGTTGATTTGATTGGGGAGGGAGTGATTGTCGAGAGTTATGGTGAGGGTAGTTATGAATGGATGGTTAGTTGTGTGGATCTTACTGGGAATTTAGGGGTTTCTGAGGTTAGGGGTTTTGAGGTTAATGAGGTGGAGGATTCTGGTTCGGGTTCGGGGGGTTCTGGTTCTGGTGGTTCTAGTGGAGGCTCTGGGTCTAGTGGGGGTTCTAGTGGTTCGGGTTCGGGTAGGGGTTCTGGGTCTGGGGGTTCTGGCAGGAGTTCGGGTTCTGGGAGTAGGTCGGTAGAATCAGTAGCTGGTCTTAAGAAGAATTATATTATATCAAGTGAGCAGATTTCTGAGGGATATAATCATGAGCTGAAACAAGGGGATGAGATTCAGTTTAAGTTATTAGATGGGGAAGAGTTTGAATATGATTTGAGGGTTAATGAAATTGGAGTTGGATATGCGGATTTGATTGTTGATGGGGAGTCGGTGGTTTTGGAGGTTGGAGATAGTGCTAAGTTAAGTTTGACTAATGATGAGTATTATGATTTGGTTGTTGAGTTGGTTTCTATAAATGATAATAAGGTTGAAGTTAGAATTCAGAAGATTAATGAAAGGATTATTGTTGGAGGGATTACAGGGTTTGCTGTTGATGAGGCCAGTATTGAGGATGGTAATTTGTATAAATTTCTTGAGGGGGTTAAAGGTAAGGGGTTTAGGGTTGGAGGGAATGTTGCTGTTATTGCAATAATTGGAGTGGTTGTTTTCTTGTTGTTTTTGGAAAGGAAGTATATTAGAAAGGAGATTAGGAAAATGCATATCTTGGGTCATAGGGAGAAGTTTAATAGGTATTTGAGGCCGAAAGGTTAGTAAAGGTGTTTTTTGAAGGGATAAATTATTAAGAGATATTTAGTTTATAGATTAATGAGTAACAAGGTAATGGAACTTGCGACTAGTATGATTG
>NZDU01000013.1 GCA_002688875.1 Candidatus Pacearchaeota archaeon
TGATAATAGTATGTTAATGAGGTTTAAATAATTATTGAGAAATTAGAAATTGGATTATTCTTTGTTTTCTTCGGGGTTTGTTGGTGATTCTTTTGATTCTTCGGAAGGGGATTCTGTTTTGGTGTCTGATGTATCTTCTTTATTTTCTGTAGTAGGTTCTTCTGGTTTTTCTTCTGATGGTGTTTCAGTAGCTTCCTCGGCTGGAGTTTCTTCTTTTGTTTCAGTTGCTGGTTCTTCAGTTGAAGTTTCTTCCTTTGCTGATTCTGGTTCAGCTTCGGCTTTTTTTGCTTCTTTTCTTGCTTTGCTTGTTGATTGTAATTGTTTTATTTTATCTAGGTCTTCTTTTGAATCGTAGATGTTTGCGTGGATTGTGAATGTTTTATTTCCGAAACCGCTTTTGATGTTGTGGACATCGATGTTTTCTTCTGGTTTTTTTGTTTGTTCGGCTAATTGTTTTTTTGTTTCGTTGAAATTTGGGGTTGTGCCTGATTGTAGGGTTAGGGTTAGTTCTTGTCTTTTGAAAAGTTCGTTCCTAGCGTCGTTCTGAATTTCCATATTATCAAGAATTATAATTTAATAGCGTAAAGGCCTTCCTTATTTACTTTTAGTTCTTTTCCTATTTCGGATTTTTCTGCGTTTGTTATTTCTACTTTTCCCTTGAAGTTTTCTGAAATGTCTTTCTTTCCACAGCTAGGGCAGGTTGGTTCGTGGTATATTAGTTTACAATGTTTGCATGCTTTTTCTTTTGCCATTTTTAATAGTCATAAATATTTACTCCGAATTGTTCCGCGTAGTCTTGGGCAATTGTTCTTGGAGTTGCTTCTATTGATAACTTTGGATTTATTTTTTTAAATCTATTTCTTAATGTATTGACTTCTTTTCTTGTATTGCATTTTGTTCTCCATTCTCCAATTTTAACAAGAAAATAATTTGCCATTTTATTTCTTCTCCTTTTTGTCATCGTTTGATGCTTTTTTAACTAGTGATTTTGATTTCTTTTTTTCTTCTGTTATCCAGTCTAGTTTACCTAGGCCGGGTTGTCTCATTGTTAGTCCGATTTTTGGTTGGTCGCCTTTGTATGATAGGGCAACTATTCTTGCTATGCAGGGATCTCGTTTTTTTAGGACTTTTTTTGAGTCTTTTCCTAATAGGGTTCCGGTGCTTGAGAAGGTTACGTAGTCGTCCATTGTTTGGCTTATGTGGATGATTCCTTTCATGACTCCTAGGTTGATGAAGGCTCCGAAGTTTGTGATTTCGTCGATTAATCCGAATACTAGTTCTTGTAGTTCGGGTTTCCAGACTAGAAGTCTGAATTTTGATTTATAGAAAGCTGCTCCGTCTTCTGGAATTATAACTCCATCTCCTACCTCTAAAACGGCGATTATTCCTATGACTTCTCCGATTTCTTTGTCGTGGTAATCTGAGTATGTTTCTTGAAGTTGTTTGGCAACAGCATCGCTAGTTTTCAGTCCAAAAAGTCTTGGTTCCACTCTAACATAATCTTCCACTTCAATATTATAGAACATGTTAGTTTTATGTAAAAAAGTAGATTTATAAAGGTTGTCTTTTTAATATTTTGCAATGGTAGTTGCGCAGAAAATAGATGTTGATGTTAGAAGGCCTTACTTAATTGATGAGGTTTCTCCTGGAAAATTTTATATTGTTAAACAGGTCCAAGTTAGTAGGAGCGATATCTATAATTTTGAATATTTTGGTGAAGTAGAAGGAGAGTTAAATTTTCTAAGGCAAGGAGAACATATATCTGAATGTCCAAACAGTGGAATTGAGCTCGTTGTAGAATGTAGCAAGGGAAATAGTATTGCTGCTAAGGCATTCAGTTTGATTAGGAAACAAGCTCTTAGGGACAATTATGATTATGTTTCCTTTCAACCTTATAATGGGGATAAGTTGGTTCAAACGTTATCTGAAGATGATGATCGTTTTATTGGCAAGGTTATGCCACGTTTATTTACTAAAGTGCAAGATGATACTATGGATCCTAATGGTAGTTTACCTAGTCAGAATTAATTTATTTCCTTTGTTTAGTAAAATAACACGGCCAAGGGTTTTTCTCATTTCTTTGTCTAAAGTGCATACGATGTTTTTTTTGTCTTGGTTTGCTAGATTTATTATTGATTGATCGACTGAAATGTTTTTGGATTTTTTGGTTTGGATTGTTTGGATTTTGTTTGATTTTAGGATTTTTAGTGCGAGGTCTGAGGCTAGTTTGTCTTTTCCTGAGACTTTTTTTAGTTTGTCGTTTTTTAGACTGGTTAGTTCGTTGATTACTTGTTTTGGGACTACGATTTGATAGTCTTCGTTTAGTAAGTTGCTTAGTTCATCTACGTAGTCTATTTTTTCTTTTGCCATGTAGATTAGGAAGTTTGTGTCTAGTATGATTAGCATGTTGTTTTAGATAGTGTAATAATGTTTAAAAGTGTGCTTATTATGGTTGGTTGATGAAATGTAAGTGTGGGAATGAGATTAGTATAGAGAACTTTGAAATAATGCAATTTCAATGTTCTCTAAGAAGAACTTTGCTGCGATTTCCTTCGGAAATGTCAATTATGCAAAGTTCTCTATAAGGATGGCTAGTCGGGTTAAGGGAGAGGGTTGTAGAATCCTTACTGCTATGACTACTGTTGTTAGTGCTGAACGTGAGAAGTGTGGGGAGATGTTTCAGGTGCCGATAAGTAGTGATAATGTTGTTGTGAAGGGGGAATAGTGATAGAAACAAATATAAACTTTAAAAGATTTTATTTATGATGGAAATGGTTACGATTTCGAAGGAGAAATTTGATGAGATGCAGTTAGAGTTGGGAGAGTTAAGGGAGAGGGTTAGGGAAATAAGTGGGGATTCTCAGGAGGAGACTGATGTTGAGGAAGATGATTTGCTTAGGCAGGTTAAAGCTAGTTTGGAAGATTTGAGGCATGGCCGGATCACAAGAGTTGCTTAGTTAATAAATTCTTTCAGTATTTTTCTATATGTGTTTATGTTTTCTTTAATGAAATCTATCATTTTTTGTTGATCTTTTTTATTACTTATTGCAATTAGGAAAATGGATTTTAGATCATCAAAAACTAAGTAGTACATTCTATTTTCTTCTATTCTTTTCTCTCTTAAGGATCTAATTTGTAATTGATCTCCGACATAGGGATTTTCTTTAATTTGATCAATAAGTTTTATTATTTTGTTTTTCTCTTCTTCAGATATTTTTTCTAGTTCTTTATCAAACTCTTTACTTGTGAAGATATCATAAATCATAAACTATTAAACATCCTAAAAGTTTATATAATTATCTTGGTTTTGTTTGAAAAGATGGATGAACGTGTGCATATTTTAAATATATTGAAGAAGGTTCAGGTTGCGTTGGAGAAGAAGGATTATGTTAAGATAAAGCGGTTGAGTGATAAGATTATTGATCATGTTAGTGTGCATCAGGATGTGGATTTGCTTTCGGTTGCGGTTATTATTTATGCGCTTAGTAAGTTGATTGAACGTGATAGCTATAAGGATGAGAAGAATTGGGAGAGTTTTTATGCGAGTTATCGTGGGAATATTAAGAAGATGATTGTTAGTTTGGAGAATCGTGATGAGAAGGGGTTTAGGGAGGATGTTGATGCGAGTAGGAAGTTGATTCATAATCTTGGGGGGAAGTTGAAGCGTTATATTGGTGATGTGATTCAGAGAGCGAAGATGAATAAAGCTTCGAGGTTGTATGATAAGGGAATAAGTATGGAGAAGACGGCGAAGGCTTTAGGGGTTAGTTTGTGGGAGTTGAGTGAGTATATGGGGCCGCGTGTTCAAAGTAAGGAGAATATTTATATTACAATGCCAGTTAGGGAGAGGGTTAAGATTGTTAGGGGGATTTTTGGATGATGGTTATTATTTTTAATTTTTTGGTATCTGATAAAATTAAGGAGGGGGTTATCATATCTAGATAGGTGATTGGCTTGATTAGGATTTTATTGAAAGAAATTTTAATGGAGGGAAAGAAGAGATGGAAATTAAATTAAATGGTATCAAAAAAAGAAAAGCTACTAAAGTAGCTTCAAGAGTAAAACAATTCTACACAGTTAACTATGGTAAGGGCAATATGTATTTAAACTTTTCTTTTTTTAATGATGGCGTAGGGTATGCCTCCGTAGCTTCAAGGGTAAAGCACCAGTCTAATAAACTGGGTCTACACAGACATTCGGGTTCGAATCCCGGCGGAGGCGTCTCTACATTTTTTATTAAATTACAAGACAATTCTAGAAAATGAAGAGTTTGATATTTGACGCAGGACCTTTGATTAACTTTTCTATGAATGGGTTGCTGTATGTTTTGGAGGAGTTGAAGAAGAATTCTGATGTTGAATTTTTGATTACTAAGGAAGTTAAGAAGGAGGTTATTGATAAGCCGATGACTATAAGGAGATTTAAGTTGGAGGCTTTGAGGATGAATGATTTGTATAAGAAGGGTGTGGTAAAACTTGCTGATTTGAGTGTTAAGGAAGTTGATGAGTTGAGGGAGATTAGGGATGGGTTGATGGATGTGGCTAATAGGTCTTATAAGACTAAAAAGAAGACTTTGCATTTGTTGGATAAGGGGGAGGCAGCGGCTCTTGCACTTGCTAAGGTTATGAAAAATAAGAATGGCGTTGATGTTCCGATTGCTATTGATGAGAGGACGGCGAGGATGTTGGTTGAGAATCCGGAGAATCTTCGGAAAGTTCTGGAGAAGAAGTTCCATACTTCTGTCGAGGCTGATCTTAAGGGGTTGAAAAGTTTTGAAGGGTTTAAGGTTATTCGGAGTACGGAGATTGTTTACATGGCCTTTAAGAAAGGGTTGACTAGGGTTCGGGGGCCGAAGGCTCTTGAGGCTTTGTTGTATGGGTTGAGGTTTAAGGGAGCTAGTATAAGTGATGAAGAGATTGTGGATTATGTTGGGATGAAGTGAGGATGGGAAAGGCTTTAATATGCTGGAATTTTGTGATTTTAATGGGTGCGTAGTTTAATGGTAAAATAGTCGGCTCCAGACCGATTGCCGGGCGTTCGACTCGCCCCGCGCCCATTTTTTAGTTCACAAAGTTCAAAATTAGTACAATAATTCCTAAGACTACATTATAAATTCCGAAGAGATGGAATTTGTCTGAGTTGATTATTTTTATTAGAAGTTTGATGGTTACTAAACTAGTTAGAAGGGTTATTGTGAAGGCGGTTAAGAGGGTTGTGGGGGGGATGTTGGATAGTGCGATTTCTTTTGCTTCTACTAAGGTGGCTCCTAAGATGATTGGTACAGCTAGGAGGAATGAGAATTTTATGGCTTCTTCTTTTTTGATTCCTAGAATTAATCCTGAGCCCACGGTCATTCCGCTTCTTGATATTCCGGGGAATAGTGAGAGGGTTTGGGCGAAACCGATGATTAATGAATCTGTAATTGATGGTTTGTGTTTTTGTTCACTTGAGAATTTTGTTGCGTAGATGAATACTCCGAAGATGATGAAGAAGATTCCTATGAAAAGTAGATTGCTGAAGGCGTAGCGGATGTGTTCTTTGTATAGGATTCCTACGATTCCTACTGGGATAATGGCGAGAAGGATTCTTAGTAAGTATTTTTTATTTGCTTTGGTTAGGAAGGTTAGTTTTGCGATGTCTTTTCCGAAGAGGATTACTACTGCTAGAACGCTAGCGAAATGTAAGTAGACGTCGAAACCTAGGTTTTGGAATCCTAAATATTGTTGGGCTAAAGCTAGATGGCCCGAGCTACTGATTGGGAACCATTCGGTGATTCCTTGGATGAAGCTTAAGATTATCGCGTCTAGTAGGGATACCATTGAAATATTAAAATACTAATGTTTATAAATTATTATTTCTTTAAGTAGTAGGTGATAAGATGGCTGGAAAGAAAAAAGGAGCGAGTAAAGTTGATGTTAACGAGGCTTTGCTTGAGAATTTTGTGAGTTTGCAGAAGGTGTTGACTAATTTGACTCTTAGGTTTGAGGAGTTGTCGGGGAATATGGGGAGGTTGTTGGAGTTGTTTGAGATTTCTGCTAAGAGTTTTGCGGATAAGGGGGCTAGTCCGGCGAGTGTTGATCAAGAGTTTTTGAAGAAGTTGGATAGTTTGTTGGATCAGAATAAGACTATAAGTAAGGGCATTATGATGATGGAGGATAGGATTAGGGGTAGAGGGGGTGTTCCGCGTCAGGAAGTTCAGGGGTTTAGAAGGCCGATTCCGAGATGATGGGATTACAAGAATTGAGTCATGAAGAGAGAATACTTTTTTTACAGAGGTTTGCTGCGGAGATGGTTATGAATGCTGCGCAGAATGAATGGTTGAAGCAGAAGATTAAGGCTGAGAAAATTAAGCTTAAGTATCTTGAAAAAGAGAAAGAGGTTAGTGTTGAGGACTTTGGGACTTTAGGGATTTTTCATGAAAGGCAGAGAAGGGATAAGGGGTTGGATAAAGGTAGGGGTGGGGGGGTTAATGATGGGTTGGGTAAGAAGGTTGATGGAGGGGTGGATAGAGGTTTGAGTGGTGGTTTGGATAAAGTTGAGAAAGGGAAAGGGTTGATGGGAGGAGGAATTGGAGGTATAAGGAAAGAAGGTAAGAAAGAGATTGGAGGTAGGAATGTTTCTTATGGGAGTAAACAAGTTAAGAAATCTAATAGTGTTCCGGTTATTTCTTATGGTGATGTTGGTAGAAATAGGACATTACAGAATTTTGGTGCTGGAGTTAATAAAAATAGAGGAATTAGTAGTGGAGCTTATCGACAGATTGAGAATTTTCTTAGGAATCCGGCGGTTCAGTTGATAGAATGTTCGGGGCCTGGGAAAAATATTTTACTTAAGGTTAAGAATAAAATAAATATGACTCGGTTGGTTTTGAATGAAAAAGGTATAGAAGAGGTTATTACTAATTATGCTAATCAGGCGGGTGTTCCGGTTATGGGTGGGGTTTTGAAGGCGGCGGTTGATGATTTGATTATTTCGGCGGTTGTGTCTGAGTATGTTGGTTCGAGATTTATAATTAGTAGGAAGAGTCCTTATTCTTTGATTGGAGATGGGCGTAGGGTTTAAATATAATTGATTGTTGATGAGAATATAATGAAAGTTGAATTGTTTGGGTTTGTTTTGATTTTGTTTTTAGTTGGGGGTGTTATTGCTGTGGGTTCTAGTACTGGTGCTAATTCTGATTTGGATAGTGAGGAGGGAGAGGGTATTGTTCCTGGTGTGGAGGTTGATGAGGTTATAGAGTGTGTTAAATGTGGGGATGATTGTGTGACTTTAAAAGATTCGTATGTTCGTGATTGTGTTGAAACTACTAGGGATTTTGAATGTGTGTATGATGGGGTGTCTTGCATGATTTCTAGTTCTGGTTCTGATGTTGAATGTGGTAATGGGGTTTGTGAGGATGGGGAGGCTAATGTTAACGATCCTGGAGGGTGTGGGCCTGATGCAGATCCTAAATGTTTGGGGCCTCCAGCTAGGTTTATAAAAGGTAGTTGTCCTAAGGATTGTGGGGATGTTAATTCTGATGAAGTGATTGAGATTGAGTGCGAGGATCCTGGTAATCGTAGGGATAGGATAAAATGTAGATTGGATTATGTTAAGGAAAATAAAAAGGATTATGTTGCTCCGAAGGATTCTGTTCCTGAGGCTTGTAGGAATTTGGAGAATAATGAAAGAGAAGGATGTAGAGTTATTTATAAAAAGGCTGACCAGTGTTATGGTAAGGATGGGAAGGGTAAGAATAAATGTTTTAAGAGAGTTGCTAATTTTGCTAATGCTGAGTTGAAGGATGAGAAGCCGAATGTTCGGGACGGTAAGGCAAGGGAATATGTTGTTTTATTGTTGTATGATATTCAGGAGAAGATTGAACATGCTATTGAGAATGGGAGAGTTGAAAGTGGGAAGGGTGCTGAGATTATTGATACTATTGTTGTGATAAAAGAGTTGATTTTGAAAGGTGAGAAAAAGGAAGTGGTTAAACCATTGATGAGGGATTTGAGGGTTATGTTGCAAAGTATAAGGGGAGAGGTTAATAATGAATAAGTGGATAATTGTTGGTGTTGTGGTGTTGTTGTTAGTAGTTGGGGGTTTTATTTTTTTTAGTGGGGATGAGGATGAGATTAAAAAGGGTAGTGCGGTGATTGGTAAGACTGAGATTGATGATGTTTCTGAGGATGAGTTCGATGATATTGGGAGTACGGATGAGATATTGGATGAGATAGATGAGAGTTTGGAGTTTTTTGTGTGATAGGAAGGTAAGGTAGGGAGAACAAGTCTCCCTATCCTCTTTTTGTATTTGTTTCAGGATAATTGGTTTTTAAATGATTTAGATGATTTGATTGGGGGTTAGGTAAAAGGGTTTTTTTGAAGGTTGTTTTTTGATTTGCTTATTGGGATGGTTGGGTTTTGATTCTTATGTTTGAAAATATATTTAAAGAGGGGATTGTTGTTAATTGGATGAAAGATAGAATCGCAAAAAGTAAGATTGATAAGTATTATAAGTTGACTAGCGAGGCTTTGGGGATTGCTCGGAAGGCGGTTGTTAAAAATAAGGTTGAGGAGGGTGAGGAGATATTTTTGATGGTTAGTTCGTATTTGTCTGATGCGATGCATTTTAAAAAAGAAGGTAGGTTGGTTGATGCTTATGGGGCTTTGAATTATGCGCATGGGTGGTTGGATTGTGGGGCTCGGCTTAGAATTTATAGAGTTAGTGATAATAGATTGTTTACTGTTTGATTAATTCCTTGTTGTGAATTCTTTTAGGTTTTGTATTTTGTTTTTTGCAAACTTTTTAAGGTATGGGATTGATATCCTCCCTAATTTACTTCTTTTAGGTTTTAATGTCTCAGAGGTTGTGTCGTTTAAAAGCTTACCATCCATTTTTACAATTTCAGATAAACTAAACAAATTAGTGGACCTTTTATTTTCTTTAGTCAAAGATAATTCTACATCAAGACCTGATATACTATAATTTATTGTGCTTGTATCATCTTCTTCACTAAAACCATAACTTACTTCAAATTCTCCGCCTAATTTCTTACTTAAATATTCTGCAATAGATTCTCTTAGTTTTTGTCCGACGTAATCTACACCTGAATATTCTTTTTGTGACATGATTATTGTTAGATAAATTGTTTTAAAACTATTGTTGTTGTGGGAAATGTGTTTCTGAAAAAGTTTATATAAAGTTNATTGTTGATTGTANGATGAAAAAGGTGATTGTGTTGAGTTTAGGAGGGAGTTTGATTGTTCCTAATAAGATTGATGTTGAGTTTCTTGAGAGGTTTCGTAAGGTGTTACTTAGGAATCGGAAGAGGTATAGGTTTGTGGTGGTTTGTGGTGGGGGGAGTACGGCGAGGAATTATATTAAGGGGTTGGAGGGGATGAAGGGTAGGAAGAAGGTTTATTTTCAGTCTCTTTTGGGGATTAGTAGTACGAGGATGAATGCTCGGTTTATGACTTATTTTTTTGGGAAGGATGCTAATCGTGGGATTCCTCATGATATGCAATCTGTTAAGGATAGTTTGAGGAGGAATGATATTGTGTTTTGTGGGGCTTTGAGATATGCGATGAATCAGACTTCTGATTCGACGGCGGTTAAGTTGGCTAAGTTTTTGGGATGTGATTTTGTTAATTTGACTAATGTTAAAGGATTGTATGAGAAGAATCCTAAGAAGTTTCGGAAGGCTGGGTTTATTCCTGAGATTTCTAGTAAGGACTTTTTGAAACGTGCAAGAGCTATTGAGTTTCATCCTGGGCAGCATTTTGTTTTGGATCANACGGCTGCTAAGATCGTGGATANGTATNGTGTTAAGTCTTTTATATTGGGAGAGGATATGGANAATTTAGATAGGTTTTTGAATGGGAAGCATTATGTGGGGACGGTTATTGGTTAGTAGAGAGTCGGATTTTCTAAATGTATTAAAGCGCCTCTAATTGCTTGTTTAGTGTGTTCTTTTCTTGTTACTTTGCCCTTAGTTATTATGCCTACGATTCCTTCCTTTGATCCTATGGAATCGTTAGATGTTAATTCAGTTTTATTTGCTGCTTGATTTGCATCAATTCCTTCATTTATAATTGCGTTGGTTAGGTTAATGGGGAATTCAATGGGTTGTGAAAATCCGAGGGAAAAGTTTTCGCCATCATAAACAGCGCATACACAAATATCTAGATATCCTGCCTTAGCGTGATTTGATTTATATAATCCTGATTCTAGTCCAATGCTATAGTTGCATTGTTCTGTGAAAGCTGATCTTGCTCTATTCTTGGCTCCGGTGATTGTTTCCTCTAGTGAGAGTGGTTGATTTCTTACTTCTGATGAAACATTTTGTGGTTGGATCGTTGATCCTTGAAGAAATTTATAATCACTAATTGTTTCTTTAACGGCTTCGATTTTTACCTGATTTGTTGATCCTATATTGATTATCATTTGTTTGATTATTCTAAATAGTTTATAATTCTATGTATTTTGATTAGGTTTATATAATTTGTATTTCTTTTTTAGTTATGATAATTAGTAACGATTTGGTTAGGGTTAGGAATGAGATTAAGAGATTGGTTAGTTCTGGAGATGAGGTTGTGGTGAAGGCCCAGGGGGATGATTTTAATCGGAAGGTTTTTGAGATGAATGATGTTGGGATGGTTGTGGGTTTGGAGTTTGGTCGACGTGATAGACTTAAACAGAGGGATTCGGGGTTGAATGAGATTATGTGTAGGTTGGCTAAGAAGAATGGGATTGTTATTGGAGTTGATGTTGGTAGGTTGGCTAGGTTAGATAAATTGGAGAAGGCTAAGGTTTTAGCTCGTGTTAGACAGAATATTGGGTTGTGTAAAAGGACGAGGGTTAGGATGGTTGGGTATCCTGTTGGGAGTTATGACAAGAAGGATTTGAGTGGGTTGGTTGTTAGTTTGAGTGGGAGTAGTGGGCAGGGGAAGATGGTTGGATAGGAAGATTTAAAAACAGTAAGATTATTCATTGTTTATGGTATTTGATGTCGATCGTGTTATGGACTTAAAAACTTCTGTTTCAAAAGTACTTGAAAGGGTTGTAAGAGACGAAGACGCTATAGAAATACAGAATTCGTTTGGTGTATTAAGTGAACTTTGGGATTCTCCTTCTATCACTCTTTTTCGGAGAATTTATGGAAATGCGACAGCTTCTATGCCTAATCCTGAGCAATTTAAAAATTGGGCAGATGTTTTAAAATATATGGGTATGGCTAAAGTTGATGCAAAATATCAGGGGATAGAACGTTCTTCTGACAATTTATTAGTAAGTCTTGGTGGGTTATATACTTCACTATCTGTTGTAGAATCAGCACACATGGATGATGTCAATAAGCATTATGCTAATAAATAATTTTAAACAAAAAAGTTTAAATAATGTTTAATTGTTGTTAGATCATGAAATGTGAAACTAGTGGGTTTGTTAATGAATATGTTGGTTTTACTTTTGGGTTCTTTTTCACTTTTGATTAGTAAACTGACTGTTGTTGGTTTACGTGGATTGATTGTTAGAGAGAACTAAAATATATAAATCGTGGAGAAAGAGCATAATATGGAGATAGAAGAAAAAGATAATAGAAATCTGGAGAATAGAGTCATGATATTTATAGACGGGAGTAATCTTTATAATAGTTTAAAGAAATATTGGATTAAAGTAAGGTTTCAAGAGATAATTGAAGTTTTGGGAAAGGGAAAGAATATTGTAAAGATTTTTTATTATACTGCCAGGTTAGATATTGCTTTTAATAAGGAGAAATATTTAAAACACGAGAAGTTTTTAGGAAAATTGAAAGAGATTCCCAATTTCAATATTGTATTATGTAATCTAAGGAAAATTGTTAATAGGGACGGGATTATCGAGTTTATGATTAAAGGAGATGATGTTTATTTGGCTAATGATGTAATAAAAAGTGCTTATGAGAATTCTTATGATGTTGCTATTATTGTTTCTGGAGATGAAGATTTTCTTCCTATAATTAGGACTGTGAGAGCGTTAGGTAAAAAGGTCACTAATGCCTATTTTCCGAAAACTTCTTCTTATTTGTTGAGAAAAGCTTGCGATTCTTCAATAAACTTAAAAAATGAACTAAAAAATAAGGAGTCCAAGTATGGAAGAACCATACCGGACAATTATTGACAATGGGTAGATTTAAATCTTTATAAAGTTTTCGAAATATGTGATAAAATGGTAAAAAAGGATAATGATGTGGATGTTGGGAAGATTGTGGATTCGCTTAGTCCGAACGAGCGTAGGTTGATTGGTAATCTGGATTGTGATGATTTGGATGAGTTGGCTGAGAAGGTTGAGATGGATAAGACGAGTGTGTTGCGTGCTTTGAGTTTTCTGGCTAATAAGAATGTTGTGGAGGTGAGTAGTGATGAGAGTAAGGTGATTGAGTTGGGGGTTAATGGTGTGCTTTATGTTAGGAAAGGGTTGCCTGAGAGAAGACTTGCTAATTTGGTTAGTGAGAGGAAGAGTGTTGGGATGGGTGATGCGGTTAAGGAGTTGAAGATGAGTGATAATGAGTTTAAGGCTAGTCTTGGGGCTTTGAAGAAGAAGGCGTTGATTAATTTGGTCAATGGAAGGATAATGATGGTTGGGGATCATGCTGAGTTTGCTAGTAAGAGTTTGGAAGAGAAGTTTCTTGAAACTCTTCCTCGTGCTTTAGATAGTTTGAGGGATGAGGAGAGGTTTGCGTTTGAGAATCTTAGGAGTAGGAAGGATATTGTTGAAGTGGTTGAGAAGAAGGTTGTTGGGTTTAAGGTGCTTGAGTTGGGTAAGAAGTTGATGGGAATGAAGATTGGTGATAGGGAATTGTTGGAAGGGTTGAGTGGTGAGATGCTCCGGAGTGGGAAGTGGAAAGGGAAGAAGTTTAGGAGGTATGATGTGACGAGTGATGTGCCGAGGATTGATGGGGGGAAGAAGCATTTTATGAATCAATCTATAGATTATGGGAAGAGAATTTGGTTGGATATGGGGTTTAAGGAGATGGAGGGGAGTTTGTTGCAGAGTGGGTTTTGGAATTTTGATGCGTTGTTTACTGCGCAAGATCATCCAGTTAGAGAGATGCAGGATACGTTTTTTGTTAAGGGGAAAGTTGCTAAGATGCCAGCTGGGGAAGTTGTTAGTAGGGTTAAGAAGGTGCATGAAGGTGGGATTTCTGGTAGTCGCGGTTGGGGTGGAAAATTTGATGAGGAGAATTCTAAGAAGGTTGTGATGAGGACGCATACTACTTGTTTGTCGGCTCAGACTTTGTTAGATATTGGAAAGCGTGGGGAGTTTCCGGCTAAGTATTTTGCACTTGGTAAATGTTTTAGGAATGAGACTGTTGATTGGAGTCATGGGTTTGAGTTTAATCAGACTGAAGGAATAGTGGTTGATGAGAATGCAAATTTTAGGCAGTTACTTGGATATTTGGTTGAGTTTTTTAGGAAGATGGGTTATGATAAAATAAAGATTCGTCCTGGGTATTTTCCTTATACTGAGCCCTCTTTGGAGATTGATGTGTTCCATCCAGTTCATAAGAAATGGGTTGAGTTGGGAGGGGCTGGGATGTTTAGGCCGGAGGTTACGATTCCAATGTTTGGTCGACATATTCCTGTGTTGGCTTGGGGTCCTGGGTTTGATAGGATTATTATGGAGTATTTTAAGATTCATGATTTAAGAGATATGTACAAGAATGATTTGAATAAATTGAGAGATATGAGAGTATGGGATCGGTGAGAATGAGAATGGGGGATGATAAAAAATGAAGGTTAAAGATATGGTATTTTGGTTGGTAATTTTGATATTGATAGGTTTAGGTACTTATGTATTATTTAGGAGTTTTATATGATGAAAATTGAAGATGTAGTTTTATTGGTGCTTATTGTGGCAATTGTAGGTATTGCTTTGTGGTTGCTTAGTGGTTCTCCTCCTGATTCTGATGCTTTGATAACTTTGGCACTTTTTGTGGCGGCTTCTGAATTATTAATTTGGAGGAATATGTTCTCGATGGATAAGAAAACTACTGTAGGTTTTATTAAAGTGAAGCATGACCTGGATAAATTTGAGAAGGATGTTAATAATAGGTTTGATGGTGTTGATAATAAATTAGTGGAGATATTGGGGAAGATAAAATGACAATATTAACATTAAATAAAAAGGAATTGGAAGAGAAGATTGGGAAGATAGACGATAAAGTTAGGAATAAGATTGATATGTTTGGGACGCCGGTTGACGATGAGAATGATGATGAGTTGATGGTCGAGGTTTTTCCGAATCGTCCGGATTTGTTGTCGTTGGAGGGATTTTGTCGGGGGTTTTTGGGGTTTTTGGGGAGGGGGAAGGTTAAGGAGTATAGGGTTGAAAANCCGGATAGGGATTTTAGNGTTGTGATTGATAAAAGTGTTAAAGAGGTTAGGCCTTTTACTTCGTGTGCTATNGTTAAGGGGATTAAGTTTGATGAGAAGAGAATACTTGAAGTGATTGAGTTGCAGGAGAAGTTGCATGGGAGTTTTGGGAGGAATAGGAAGAAGGTTGCTATTGGGATTTATCCGCTTGAGGAGATTAAGTTGCCTATTAAGTATTATGCTAAGAAGCCGGAGGAGATAAAATTTAGGCCGTTGGAGTTTCCGCGGGAGATAAATGGGAGGCAGATTCTTTCGCAGCATCCTAAGGGTAGAGATTATGCGGATTTGTTGGCTGGTTGTGATGTTTTTCCGATATTCGAGGATGCTGAAGGTTCGATATTAAGTATGCCTCCGATAATTAATAGTGAGAAGACGGGGAAGATAAGCTCGAGTACTAATGATGTGTTCGTGGAGTGTAGTGGGTTTGATAAGAAATATTTGGATAAGGCTATAAATATTATTAGCTGCGCTTTGGCCGATATGGGTGGGAAGATTTATGGGATGGAGGTTGAGGATGGTAAGGATAAGTATGTTTCTCCTAATCTGGAAAGTGAGAAGATGGAGATTGATGTTGAGTATGTTAATCAGAATCTGGGACTTTCGTTGGATGAGAAGGAGATTAAGGAGTTGTTGGGGAGAATGGGGATTGGGTGTGAGAGGGGTGGGGGGAAGGAGGGTAAGGGGAAGGGGAATTTGGTTGTATTGATTCCTGCTTATAGAAATGATATTTTGCATAAGATAGATTTGGTTGAGGAGGTTGCGATAGCTTATGGATATGATAATTTTGAGCCCTTGTTGCCGGGTATTTCTACGATTGGAGAGGAGAGTAGGATTAGTATAATGAAGAATAAGATTAGGGATATATTGGCTGGTTTAGGGTTACTTGAGATTTCGACTTTTCATCTTTCAACTAAGGAGAAGCAGTTTAAGAGGATAGGGGTTAAGGAGTTTAAGGATAGGATGATTGAGGTTTTGGATAGTAAGACTGAGAATAATGTGTTGCGTGATTCGTTGTTTGCGCAGACGATTATGGTTTTGAGTGAGAATAGTGATGCGTCGTATCCGCAAAGGATTTTTGAGATTGGGAAGGTGTTTCGTTTGGATGATTCTGTTGATACTGGAGTTAGGGAGGTTGAGAAGTTGTGTATTACGTTGTGTGGTGAGGGTGTTGGGTTTACAGAGGTTAGGCAGATTTTGGATTATTTGATGAGGATGCTTTCTGTTAGTTATGAGGTTCGAGAGGGTAGTCGCGAGGGTTTTATTGAAGGTAGGGTGGGGGAGGTTTTTGTTGATGGTAAGTCTGTGGGGTTTTTGGGAGAGGTTAAGCCGAGTGTGTTGAAGAATGGGAGAATTGGGATGCCGGTTGCGTCGGTGGAGATAGATGTGAGTTGTTTGTTATGATTCATTGAGAAGGAGTTTGAAAAGATTTGTTAAATCCAGCCTTTAGATCTCATATATAAAAATAGTAATATTACAATAATTATTAAAATAATGATTCTAGGATCGATTTGAGCTTTTTTGTTTTTCATTTTAAGTTACTTTCTAAAAAAGATAATCGTGCATCTATTCTTGAGACCTCTTTTATATTACCTATATCTTCTTTTAATTTATTTAAATCTTTCCTAATATTTTCTATTATTATTGAGTTTTTGTCAATTTTTTTGATTCCATTTATTATCTTTAATACGGCATAGGATACGATAAAGTAAAGTACTATGAAAATTAAGATTGTTAAGAAGATAATGATGCCTGTTTGTGGATCTTCTAATTGTCCGTAAGTGGTTATTCCTAGGGCTATTAATCCTATTACAAGTCCTAATACATTAATAACTCCTGCAATTCTATCTTTTTTCATTTATCGATTAAAAATATGTGGAATATAAATATTAATGTGAGGGATAGCTATCCAAAATAACTTCCATTATTTTGTTTTACGTTGTTAGATTTTCCGTTCATTAGTTTTTTGCTTATTTCAAGGAGTTGGGGTTTGATTTCATTGTTGAAAGTTTGTTGCGAATTAATTATATATTCTGCTTCTTGTTTTTCGTTGTAGTCGATGTCTAAGGGGATGGCTTTGGTTTCTAAGTTGCCAAGAGTTTCGTAGAGTTTTGATAAGGTTTCTTTGTCGTTGCTGTCTATTTTTTTTACTAGGTTGAAGAAGAACATTGGGGCTGAGCTTGGGTTTAGTAGGAGTTCGATGAATCTTANGTAGCCGTTTAGTTTTTCNGTTATTGTTCTTCTTATTTTTCTTAAGAGGAATTGNGTTTCGNTTGAGATTTCTTCGATGTCGAATTGTTGGTTTAGTTCTGTGAAAGAGGGTAGGGAGAATTGTGATTGGAGGGATTTGTATTCTTTTTTTAGTTCTTCTAAGTTGCTTGGGATTTCGTCTGTTTCTTTTGTCATGGGGAGGTTGGGTTATGGGAGTATTTAAATTTAATGATGAGGGAAGTCCCTACTGAGAGTTGAACTTCTGACCTCTACATTATTAATAAGCGAATTATCTACGTGATTGCTAAATAATAATTACTAGCACAAATCTTTATAAACTTAATTTTTTAGGTTGTTAAAGATGAAAAGACCTAAAAATTTGGATGAGGAGGTAATCTTAGATGCTATAACATTTAGAATAGACAGAGATGGAGCTGCTCCGCTAAGGGTAGTGGCAGAAGAACTTCATAAAAGGTTAGAGGGTTATGATGAAGCTTTTCGTTTCCATGTTAATAATTTTGCACGTAAGTTGCCAGAATTAGGTTTTCAAACTGTTACTCTAAGAGATTATTACAAAGATGAATCTGGAAAGATTGTAAATTTTTCAGGGGGAATGAGCCTTCCAGCTGCTAAGATTGCATATAGAGAAAGAGAAGAATTGGATTCCTATATGGGAACAAGAGTTACTAAGAAAGAAATCGTAAAATACGATGTTTCAGAATTATTTTCTTAATTGTTATATTATTTATATCAATAAGCCACAGGGGAGAGTTGAACTCCCGACCTCTACATTACCAATGTAATATAATTAATGTTACTATTATTTGGTAGTTAATAATGGAAAGATTTATAAAGTGAATAATAATCATTAAGTTATGGCAAAAAGCGTATTAATTAATCATTTTGATGAAGAACTTAGAGAAAGAGCCGTTCAAAATGTTGGAAACTTTGGTAGTTATAGAACATTTGATAATGTAGGTGCTTTTTTTGATAATCAAACAAATGTTGCTGAAGATTATGCTATTCTAAAATTAAAAGGAGATGATGTAAATAATAACAATTGTGTTGATATTATCAGGTTTGCATGTCAAAATCAGGAGTGGTTTAATGATGTTTTTGTTGGAGGATTTAACCCATTCCCGCAACCCCCTCCAGATTCAGTATTGGCAGAAGCAAGAGATCTACTTAAAGAAAATGTAAGGTTAGTGTATTCAGATTGGGTAGATCCTCAAGGAGTAATCAAAGGCCTGTATGATTCAATAATTAATCTACCTTTAAATTCAAAAATGACTACCTTTAATGATATTTTTTCAAGAATGAAAGGAATGACCTTAGAACAAATGAGTTCAATGGAAGGAATGAAAACGCTTTCTGATGATCTTGATATCCCTTTTTTAAATATGGTTGAGAGTGATGAATTTGTTCATTATATCCATTCAAGATTATTTCGGCAACAATACTTAGAATTCTCAGATTTCCTTTACGAGGGATTAAAAGAAGCTAATGCTGAAATAATTCTATATCCAATACCAACAAAATTACCTCACTTAGATCTTAAGGTTGATAGAAGATAAGCCACAGGTGGGGATCAAACCCACGACCTTACCGTTACCAACGGCACGCTCTATCAACTGAGCTACTGCGGCATATATGTAATTCCACGATTTCTCAGCACATTACCAATGTAACGCTCTAACCATAACTGAGCTACTGTGGCGTTATGAATTAATGTTGATTGTTGTTTAAAAGTATTTCTAAGGGGTTAAGTTGAGGGTTCGGGGAGCCAGCCCATTTTTACTACGTAGCCGGTTACGGATTTTGTGTTGTCTAATAGGGTTGAGAGCCAGGTTGTGTAGATTGATAGAAATGATTTGATGTTTTCTTGGCTGTTTAATTGGATTTTGTTTTCTGAGATGATGAAGAAGGCGCCGATTAGTAGGAATAAAATTAAAAATGAAATAGTTTTCATGTATGGGTTACCTTCTTTTTTTATTTGTTTCTTCGAAGAATTCGCCTTCCGTTGAGGTCCAGTCCATTTTGATGGCTTTTCCGGTTAGTTCTTTTAGATTATTGAAACCGTTTGCTAGCCAACCTACATAAACTTTTGAGGCTTCGAATAATCCTTCGGATGTTTTTAGGTCTAGTTTTTCTTCTTCGGTGACTAGGGCTATTGTTGAATAGAGGAATAGGGCTAGGAGGACTAGCATTACTATGAAGAATTTGTGTTTTAGGTGGTTGACTTTGATTGCTATGACTCCTACGACAATGAGAATTCCTATGACTAGCCAGTTGATTATTTCTACCATCTTCTTTTTGTTATGAGGTTACTTTTGTATAAAAAGATTTGTGTTTTGATTGTTGAAATTTAAAACGTATTAATTGAGATTAAAGTTAAATAAAAAAATAAAAAAATTATTGTGCTCGGTCTACTATTGCGAGTACGATGCTTATGAGTGTTAGGATAACAACGATCCATCCTGCTACTTGTGTAATTACGTCGGGGATCCATCTTACTGCTAATACTCCGTCAGTCATACCGAATCCAACTGCTAGTGAGACTAAAACACCGGTTAACCAAACTGCTAGATTAACAACTCCAGATAAAGCACTATTACCACTTCCTTTTTTTGCCATTATGTCCTCCTTTGATGTTTAGTTTAGGGAAGTTAGTATTATAAATGTTTTGTAAGTAAACTTTTGCATTTTGTGTGTAAAATACTGCAAAAGTTTCCTACCTGGACTTTTGTTGAATCCCCTTGTAAACCGCCAAGTCCCTCACGTAAAACGCAAAAGTCCAGTGTAAGGTGGGTTTAGGAATGTTTTTAAATTCTGGTTTGTTTTTTTGTTGATGAAAAAGAAGAGGCTGATTAAGAAAGAGCTCGCGAAGCGTGATTTTAGGGTTACTGTTTTTGGTTCGGCGAGGATTAAGAAAAGTTCTAGGGAGTATAAGCAGGTTTATCAGTTGGGTAGGATGTTGGGAGAGAGGGGGATAGATGTGGTTACTGGGGGTGGTCCTGGGATGATGGCTGCGGCTAGTCAGGGACATGCAGTGGGTAGAGAGAAGAGTGATAAGGAGTCTCATTCTATTGGGTTGGCTATTAAATTACCTAAGGAACAGAAGGTTAATGGAGGGGTTAATGTGGTTAGGAAATTTGAGCATTTTTCAGGGAGGTTAGATAATTTTATGGTTTTGTCAAATGTTATTGTGGTGAGTCATGGAGGGGTTGGGACTTTATTGGAATTGTTTTATTCTTGGCAGTTAATGCAAGTTAATCAAATATGTAACATTCCGATTATTTTAATGGGAGATATGTGGAAGGGTTTGATTAAATGGATTGAAAGGTATCCTCTTGATATGAATTTTCTTTCTAAGAAAGATATGGGTTTGTTGTTTTATGCTAAGGATTGTGATGAGGCGATTAAGATGATTGATATGGCTAATAAAGAGTTTAAGAGTGGGAAGAAGGATTATTGTTTGAATTATGAGAAGTATAAGTTGTATTGATTGTTATTCAAGATTCTAATTCTCTTTAGATTAGTAGTGAGAAATTGATTTTAGGAAAGTTTATAAGTAGTTAATTGTAGGTTTTAGTGGAGATAATAAGATGCCAAGAACTAGAGTTACGAGGAAGGTTAAAGCTAGGAGTAAGCGGGCTCAACGAAGGAAGAAGATTCGGGGTAAGGTTTAGGTTGTTTGAGCTAATTAGTTGTAACACCTTTTCTACTTGATAAACTTGCAGTATATCTTTGATCAATTTTACGATCTGCATCTAGTCTTTCATGAAAATTTTTTTTGAACCAATCATTTAATGGCTTGTCTTCCATATCTTTTAGTCCTGCAACAATTGAGTTATAACCAATATACATGTGAGAAGCATCTATTTTATGGGTTTTGATGGGGCTTTCATGATCTGGTTGAAATTCTTCATTATTTCTATAGATGACTTGCCTAGGGAAAACTACTGCAGAACTTTTTCCTAAAGACAGAGAACCGTAACCGGTTTCATCAGAAAAAATATTTCCACCACTCGAACCTATAAATCCTCCTCCTTTTCTTCCTTCTAATCCATAAACCTTCACTGCGTTAGAAATAATAAGTTCAGTTTCTTTTCCGTAACGGCCCACGTGGGGAGACATAAGCCATTCTAAAAGATAACATCCCTTAAAATTATTGATATTATTTATTTCTTTATCTCCAGTAGTATCGTGAATGTTTAGTCTCAACCCTAACCAAGGTACTTCTTGATCTAGATGATTATGCCATGTATAACTCTTATAATTGTTCTCACCACGAAACCCTCCTTCAGGTTTTAATCTTCTATTAAAAAAACAAAATATGGGTTGTCTATGTTCTGAGAGTGGTGCTGAAACAATTGCTCTATCCGCTAACATAAATAGATCGTTATGTTTTAGAATTCCTCCATCGTATTCAGTAAAATTATCTTCATGTTCAAGGGCTTCACTTAAAAGACCTTCGATGGTCTCTCCGTCCTTTTTTAAGATTATCATAGGATAAGATAGATTATTACTTTTTAATAATTTATATAATTTTAAGAATTAGAACTATTTACCACGTCTTTGCTTTCGTTTTCGCTTTACTCTTTTCAGTATCTTTCTCTGCCATTTCCATCGCATTTGGTTTTTCTTTTTCCAACGCCTGCTTGATCTTTTCATGTTAAGTTATTCAGAAATTTTGTTTCTGTATCTTAAAGCATGAAAAGAATGATTTATAAAGCTTATTGTTTGGAGTTGGAACTTACTAAGACTAAGCCTTGTTTTAGGTTTTTTAATAATTGCGTTGGGCGTTCGGTTACTGATTGGTCTTTGTATTTAAATTGATTGTATGCATCTGTTTTGCCTTCTCCGAAGAAGAGTAGGATTCCGCAATCTGCGTTTTCAATTAATCTTCTTGATGCAGTCATTCTTTTTGGCGGGGGTTTTGGGGAGTCTTCCATTGAGATAAATTCTAGAGAGTTATTTTTTACGGAATGATGATTGGGATATAATGCTCCGATATGGCCGTCTTCTCCGGAACTTAGTAAGACAATGTCAAAATTTCCATAGGTGTTGAATTCTTCTAAGTAGTTTGATAGAGGTTGATCGTAATGGAATGGATGTAGGTTGCCATTTCTTAGGTTTTCCTTGACTAGTTTGAAATTGCTGTCTTCATGGTCTATGGGAACATATCTTTCATCTACCATAAAAACATGGACTTTGTCCCATTCTAAATCTTTTTTTGAGAGTTTGGAATATATTCCTTTAACGCTTGTTCCTCCAACCGCACCTAATGTAACATGTGGTTTTTCTCTAAGGACTTCAGTTATTTTGTCTGAGATGTAATCTGAGGCGTATTTTTCTATATCTTCTCGGTCTTTATATTTTATGATTTCCATTTTTTGTTAGGCTGATAACCTGCTTGAGGTTTTATTTTTTTTAGGGCCAGTTTTACTATCCTTTAATTTGATTAAGGGTTTTGCTCTACCATAGATTAGAAAAATATCTTCTATGTTCTCTATCGATTTTGTGACCGATGTTAGTGGTTCTTGATTGTACTCAATATTCTTTCTCATATCTTCAAAAACATGATAAAATGCGTCTCCAGGAACACAGTGATCAAAGATAGCGGCACCATTTTTATTAAAACCGTTTACACTTTTTTTAGGGATGTCAATTTCAACTCTTCCATTTTCATAATGCATAACAAATCTTTTGTGTTGGAGCTCACAAGATTTTGCCACATTAATACTTACATTACAATCATCTGAAAAATATTTGCTTGGTTGAATGTTGAAACTTACATCCATTCTAGTTTCTCCATACTTATTATCTTGAATTTGTGCATCTCTGGATTTGTAGGGCTGTGCATTAACACTTGAATGATCTATTATTGCTCCAATATTTCTAAGAAAGGCAATTGCATGAATTCCTGTGTCTAACCAGATTCCTCCACCTGATTTTTTGATTTCTATGATTCCTCTATTTCTTTCGCTAGCAAAACCTTCGTTTTCTTCAATTCTTAGTTCAATACTATTAATTTTGCCTAGGCCATATCCTTGCCTTTTGTCTCTTGAGATTCTTTTAAAATCGTTTATGTAATGCTTGACGTTACCATAATGAGAATAATGTTCTGCGTCCATTATTATTCTTCCATTCATATTCATATCAGTTATAGATCTTCTGAGCCTGGTAACATCATCCATAGAATGAACGGCGGGTTTTTCAACAATCATATGCCCGTGTTTTTTTAATACTTGTTCAACTAAGTTTAAATGGAATTTATTTGGAACTGAGATATCGATGACATCGTTTTTATTAACGTTATCAAAAAAACTACTTGGTAGCTCTGGATTATCTTGGTCTAGTTGATGATAATTGATAGAATTTAGAAGGTGATTTTTTAGGACGGTTTCTATTTTTGGATCAATTTTTCCTTTAATATTATATTTTTTTATGGTGTCAAATAATCTATCTAGCCTATCGTTATCTTTGATTTGTTGTTCTTCGTAAACATCTGCGATAGATAAAACATCGAATTTTCCTATGAGGTCTGTTCCGCAAACCGCGTTATATTTTCTGGTAAGGCAGACGTCGCCTAGACCTCCAACTATATGTAAACCAATTTTTTCTTTCATTTTGTGATAAGTAAATTTATGAATTAATCTTCTGTGAATAAAACCCAGTGTTTGAAACTGCAGTATTTATTTCCTTGGGGGCTTATATAAAAATCGGTTGGGGTTTGGGTTTCCAAAGGTTTATCGCAATAATTGCATTTTGTGTCTGTAGTTTTTTGATCCTCAGAAACCATGCTTGTTAACCCTTTTTCATTAATCATAAGGTTTTAAGGGCAAGATATTATATAATAATTGTCAATTGGGTATATATCTAAGTATATTTTCAATATTGAATATATTTAATAAAACTTAAATATATTAATGTTGTAGTAAATGGGTGGGATTAGTAAGTTAAGGAGAACTTTGAAATAATACAATTTCAATGTTCTCTAAGAAGAACTTTGCTGCGATTTCCATCGGAAATGTCAATTATGCAAAGTTCTCTGGAGGTGTTAATGGGTTAGTGAGGTTTGATAATGAAAAGAAAGGTTATTAGTCAAGGGCATAATACTTTAACAATGACTTTGCCGTCTGAGTGGGTTAAGAAGTTTAATTTGACTAGAGGGAGTGAGGTTGATGTTGTTGAGAAGGACAACGGTTTGTTTATATCGACTGAAAAGAATGATAGGGATCGGAAGGCGGAGATTGATTTGGATGGGTTGGATATTCCTACTATATGGAAGTATTTTATGGCGGTTTATAGAGAAGGGTATGATGAATTGGTAGTGAGGCATAGCCCTAATCAGAAATTGGAAAGTCCTTATAAGTATTTTTGCCGTCATGATGCAGATGTTAAATATCAAAGTGAAGAAATATCGGCTTTGGAATTTGTGCATGAATTGGTTAATAGGTTTATAGGATTTGAGATAATTTCTCATGATGATGGTTCGGTATTAATAAGGGATATGAGTGAGCCTTCGTCAAAGGAGTTTGATACTTCATTGAGGAGAGTTTTGTTGTTGGTTCAGCAAATGTCGGAGGAGACGTTTGAGGCTCTTGATAGTTCGGATTCTAAGATATTGAAACATATTCATGATGTGGATATAAACTTGGATAAGTTTCATGATTATTGTATAAGGATATTGAATAAGATTGGGCATAAGGAATCTAGGAAAACTAATTTGTTGTTTTCGACTTTGTTTTATTTGGAATCGGTGGGGGATGAGTTTAAGTCTATTTCGCATCATTTGTTGTTTGATTTTAATAATGGAAATTTTGAGCATGTGATTGATATTTCTGAGTCTATAAAAGAGCAATTGGAATTGTATTTTAAACTTTTTTATAAATTTGATAGAGAGAAGATTATTAGGATATCTGAGATTGATAAGAATCGGTATTTTGGAGTGAAGAGCAAGTTTAAGGAGACTGAGACAAATGAGGAGAGGGAGATTTTTCATCATTTGAGGATAATTGCTCGGTATATTAATACGTTGACGGAGTTGAGGATAGAGATGGAGTATTGAGTTGGGGGTTTTTGTTAGTAGTTTGTCATTGCAATAATCTTTAAAAATAGATATAGTGTAGAATTTTTATGAGTAGAGATAGAACTGTGCCTTTTGGTGACTTGAAAATTGTATATAAAATTAATTATGTTCAAGAAGGAGAGAGTCATAGAAAAGTTGTTGACTTGAATATAGATTATGGTGAAAGCCATGGAGATGCAGTTGTTGATCAAAGTAAGTATAAAGGTCTGATTGAAGAATTGAAGAAAATTGTTGAAGATTATGATGAAACTGATGTTGAGGGAGTTTTAGAAATGAAACTTTCAATTCCGGGTTTTGGATTAGAAGAACCTACTAAACTTTAGTTTTTGTCCTTTTTTATTTACTAAAAACATTTAAAAGTAGGGTATCTATTTAGTTTAGAGAGTGCAAATATATGCAAAAGCCCTGTAGTACAGTGGTCAAGTATCTTCGGTTCTGGGCCGAAGGACCCAGGTTCGAATCCTGGCGGGGCTATTTTTTTATGGATGGTGTTTTTTAGGTAGTTTTATAAATTGAGTTTATTTAGAATTTTGATTGTAGGTACGTTAATATCTTTTAACGTATGATTCTGCCCCGTTAGTGCAGCGGCCAAGCATCTCGCCTTCTCAAGGCGGTGACCCGGGTTCGAATCCCGGACGGGGCATATGAAATAAGTTTAGTGATCTTCATTGTGGTTTATTAGTTATGATTAATGAATAAGAGCATGGACATACATAATCATAAGAGGAGTTTTGAGAGAATAATGGAAAAAATAAAAGAGTCTGATGAGATTTCTGAAGAGAATGAAGATTATATGTTGAGATTTAAGGATTATTTGTTAAGTGAGAATATTCTTACATCTGAATTTTTTTATCTCTTGTGGTTATCATATCCCTTTCATCACCAATATATTATTATTTTTGGAAAGAGTAGCCTTTAGAAAATGAAAAAGAAAGAGGTAGATTAGGTTCTTAATAGGTTTTAAGAGAAAAATATAAAACCAGTAAGTTCTTGTAAAATTTATGGAAAAAAGGAAAGAACTTTATCTTAAGAATAGAAAAGAATGGTATAAGTGGTTACTAAAAAACCATAATTTATCAAAAGGAATATGTCTTATTTTTTATAAAATATCCAGTAAAAAAGAAAGTATGATTTGGGAGGAAGCAGTTCAAGAAGCTCTTTGTTTTGGCTGGATAGATTCTGTTGTAAAAAAGATAGATGGCGAAAAAAGAAAACAACTTTTTACACCTCGAAAGCCAAAAAGCGGATGGAGTAAACTAAACAAAGATCATATAAAAAGACTCATCGAAAATAATTTAATGCATGAATCAGGATTGCAAAAAATAAAAATTGCAAAAAAAGATGGCTCTTGGTCAATTAGAGATGATGCAGAAAACTTAATTATCCCAAATGATTTAAAGAGAAAATTTGATCAAAATAAGATTGCGTTTAGAAATTTTCAAGCTTTTACCAAAATTTATAAAAAAGGTTATTTGCATTGGTTATATTCAGCTAAGCGTGAAGAAACCCGAAAGAAACGAATCATCGAAATAGTAAAATTATGTGGGCAAAACATTAAATCAAGAAATTAGTAAAAATTCAATAGTAAACTATAAATACAACCTTCCTTTATAGATAACATGAAAAGAAAAAATCTTTTCAAATATGCTTCTTTACTCCATAACTAAATGTACTAAAGCGGTCTAGGCTCGGATGGAACATCCACTAATTTTTAGAAATAAATTTATGTTAATTAGTTTATTTATTAATTGTTGTTTTACATTCCTAAGAATTTCATGAGTTCGAAGACTAAAAATGCGGGCCAGACGATTGCTTTTAGGAATCCCCAGAATCCCATTCCGAAGGTTGTTGCGGTTGATATGTTGTAGACTGCTGCTCCAATGAAGCCAAGGCAGTATCCTCCTCCGGTGCATGTGTTTACGTTACATCTGCAAGCAGATTTTCTTTCTTTTCTTTTTTCTTTCATGGTGTTTTGTGGTGAGTGTGGTTTATAAATATTTTGTAGTCTGGTTTGATTGTGTTCTTTTATTTTATAATTTCATTCGTTTCTACCACAAATATCTTTATAAAAAGAATTGACGGTTTTAGTAAATGGATACGAGTAGTAGTATTTGGACGGAGAAGTATAGGCCGAAGAAGTTTGAGGAGTTGGTGGGGCAGGAGGAGGTTGTGAAGAAGGTAGAGAATTTGACGAAAAGTATGAATATTCCGCATTTGCTTTTTGCTGGACCGGCGGGGACTGGGAAAAGTACGTTGGCGTTGATTGTGGTTAAGGAGTTGTTTGGTTCGACATGGAAGGAGAATTATTTGGAGTTGAATGCTTCGGATGAGAGGGGGATTGATGTTGTTCGGCAGAAGGTTAAGGATTTTGCGAGGACGAAGGCTTTGGGCAATGTGCCGTTTAAGGTGATATTTTTGGATGAGGCGGATGCGTTGACTCGGGAGGCTCAGCAGGCGCTTAGAAGGACTATGGAGAATTATACAAGTACGTGTAGGTTTGTGATGAGTTGTAATTATAGTAGTAAGATTATTGATCCGATTCAGTCTCGGTGTGTTGTGTTGCGGTTTAAGTTGTTGGAGCGGAAAGATATTGATAAAAGGATAAGGTTGATTGCGGAGAATGAGGGGTTTAGTGTTGGGGATGAGGCTATAGAGAGTTTGTATGAGGCTAGTGAGGGGGATTTTAGGAGGATAATTAATTTGTTGCAGGCTAGTGCTTCGATTTCGAATTCTGTGACTGCGGATTTGATAAATACTCTTTCGGCAAGTGCGAAGCCTAAGGATATTAAGGTTGTGTTGGACTATGCGTTGAGTGGGGATTTTTTGAAGGCTAAGGAGAAGTTGTTGGATGTTATGTTGCGTGATTCTGTTTCGGGGACGGATATTATAAAAAGTATTCAGAAGGAGATTTGGAATCTTGATGTGGATCCGGAGTTGAAGGTTCGGTTGACGGAGAAAACAGGGGAGATTGAGTTTCGGTTGGTTGAGGGGAGTGATGAGTTTATACAACTTGAAGCTTTGCTTGCGGGGTTTGTGATGGCGGGGCGGGGGAAGTGAGATGGAATTTAGTGAAATGAAGCTGGTTTATCCTGCACATTCAAAGTATTATTTCTTTTTTCGTCAGCATATATCAAAATATGTTTTAGATAATAATTGTGTTCCTCTTAACCCTTTTATGATATTTGAGTATTTTATGTTGGATACTGTTGATAGAGACGTCGTAAGAAATGCAAATAATAACTTAGTTAAGAAATCTGATGAGTTATGGGTTTTTGGTCCTGTAGCTGATGGTGTATTAGCCGAGATAGTTCTTGCTAAGGAGGAGATGAAACCTGTTAGGTATTTTTCTATAATTGGTTCTAAGGACATAGCTGAGATTGCAAAGGAAGATGTTGAGTTTGAAGAAGGTTCAGAAGAATATAGAATTAAATTATGATATAAATCCTTATAAATAATATTTACTTTTCTTGTGAATGATACCGTTAATTGAAAAATATAGAGTTAGTAAGTTCGAGGATATTAAAGATCAGGATGAGGCTATTCGGGAAGTTAGGGAGTTTTTTGATAATTTTCCTAAGAAGAAAGCGCTTATACTTAATGGGTCGGTTGGGACTGGGAAGACTTCGATGGCTGTTGCGCTTGCTAAGGAGAATGGGCTGGAGTTGTTTGAGTTGAATGCTAGTGATTTAAGGAATAAGTCAAGTTTGGATGAGGTGTTGCGTCCGGCTATTGGGCAGAGTTCTTTGTTTAGTAAGGGGAAGTTGATTTTGATGGATGAGGCGGATGGGATTACGGGGAGTGATCGAGGAGGGGTTGTTGAGTTGATTAGATTGATAGATGAGAGTAGTTTTCCTATTGTTATTACGGCTAATGATATTTGGGGGAAGAAGTTTAGTGGGTTGAGGAAGAAATGCAATATTGTTAATTTGAAGGAGTTAGATGAGTTGGCTGTTAAAAGGATTTTGATGGGGGTTTTGTTTAAGGAGAAGAAAGAAGTAAAAATGGATGTGTTAGATCATATTGTTAAGCATGCTCGAGGAGACGTTAGGGCTGGGTTGAATGATTTGCAGAGTGTGTTTGATGTTGGGGAGGAGGATTTTCTTAGTGAGATAAGTAGAGAGAAAAGTGAGAGTGTGTTTAATGTTTTGAAGAGGGTTTTTCAAGGGCCTCTGGATGATAGGGTTGTGAGGGCTTTTGATAGGACTGATGTTAATTTGGATGAGGTGTTGTTGTGGATTGAAGAGAATATCCCGCTTGAGTATCAGGGCGATGCGTTGGTTCGGGCTTATGAGTTGTTGAGTAAGGCGGATTTGTTTAAGGGTAGGATTTATAGGCAGCAGTATTGGAGGTTTTTGGTTTATCAGTCATTCTTTTTATCGGCAGGGGTTTCGAGTGCTTCTAAAAACAAAAATGATAAGTTTGTGAGTTATAAGAGGCCTTCGAGAATATTGAAAATATGGTTGGCTAATCAGAGGAATTTTAAGATGAAGGGAGTTGTCGAGAAGTATGCTTCGTTGTGTCATTTGAGTAAGAAGAAGGCTAATAAGGATAAGTGGTTGTTGCCGTTTATACTTGAGGGGGTTGATGAGAGGACTAAGAGGAGATTGGATTTGGATGAGAAGGAAGAGGAGTATTTGAAGGAGAAGAGGGTGGATATGGTTGTTAGTGGTGGGTTGAATAGGTTTGGGGGTTAGACTAAATTATTATCTCGTAATTATCTGAAAGGGTTTGTATTATTTCTTCTCTTGGGTTTTCAACTCCCTGAGCTGGGTCTGTAATATTTGTAATTTTTCTAGCTATATTTCTGTAAGTGTCTGATACTTCCATGAAGACTTCAGTTGGGACTTTGTATTCAGCGGCTAGTTTTCTTCTTTCATCCATTCTTTGACTGTTGAGTAAAACGTTGGCCTCTAGTCCTGATTTGGTTAGAAGGAAATCTCTAAACGGTTCTTTTGAGTTTTCGACATATTTTCCTTTGTTGTGATTTTCTAAATCCCATAATCNTGATGAGTCAGGAGTTATTACTTCGTCTATGATTATCATATTTGAATTCCCATTATTATATCTAACGTACCCAAATTCAAGTTTTGTATCGACCAATATCTCATTTTCATTAAAAAGATAATCTCTTGCAAGCTCAAATCCTTTTATTAACATTTCTTCGCAATTAAGTACATCTGATAGAGATTTAAACCCTAATTTTTCCCAGTTTAGAGTTATTTGGTCTCTTGTTAGATTTGCATCTTCTCCGCTGGGTAAGCCCTTGATTGCTAGTGATCCTTTTGTTGTGGGGGTTAGGTGTATAGCTCCTAGGTTTTGATTTTTTTCTAGATCATTTGGTAATTTCATTCCGCAGAATATTCTTTCTCCTGAATTGTATGCGCGCCACATGCTTCCAGTTATATATTCTCTGGCAATTGCTTCAATTTTGATTGGTTCGGCTTTTTGGACTAACCATACTTGCGGATGAGGGTCGTCTAGGAGATGGTTATCTATATTTAGTTTTTCCTCGAATAAATTAAACCAGTAGTTTGATATAGCATTTAAATATACTCCTTTTCCAGGGATTCCTGCAAGTTTTTCTGATTGCCAATTAACATCAAATGCAGAAATTCTGTCGCTGGTTATCATGATTCCGAGGGTTGAATCTTGATGGATGTCAAATGGTTGTTTAGCGAATCCATATTCTTCAATAATTCTTTTACTATCTTCATCAGTCAACCAATAAACAGATCTAACTTTTCCATCATGAATTTCTTGATTTCTAATTGGGAAATCGTTAGTTATTGTTAATACTTCATCTGCTAAACTCATATGGTTGGTTACAGAACTAAGTTTATAAGCTTTATAGTAAAAGTTTCATCAAAAATAAGTAATTAAAATAAATTAAATAATTTCTTCTTTTGGTTCTTCGGTTTCTGCTTCTGGTTCGGATGGTTCTTCTGCTGGTGTTTCCTTTGCCGGTTCAGTAGTTTCTGTGGTTGGTTCAACTGGTGTTTCTCCTGCTTCAGTTGGTTCGGCTGGAGCTTCTTCTGTTGCTTCTGATCCATCTAGTTTTTCCATACTTCCGAATTTACCAGATGTGAGTTGTTTCTCGCCTTGGAATTCGTTTACGTAACCGTTAACGATTTTGATTTTATCTCCGTCTTTGAATCTTGAGACGTCATCATTCCATAGGGTTAGTTTTACAGAACCTGATTCATCCTTGAGCATGGCGTTAGCGACTTTTAGTTCTTTACCGAATTTGTTGAAAGATTTCATTTCTCCGATTTCGTGGATAGTTCCTTCAACGTTTACGTTACCTTGACCGATTGTTAGTTCAGATATCATATTTTTTCTAGTTCCTCCTTTATTATTGTTTCAAAAGCTTCAAAAGGTTGGGCGCCTTCGATAGGTCTTCCGTTGATGAAGAATCCAGGGGTTCCTGAGATTCCGTAGCTTGTTCCTTCGGCTAAGTCTTTATTGACTTCTTCTGCCATTGTTCCGTCGTCGAGGCAAGTGTCGAAGGCTTGTTGGTTTAGGTTTAAGTCTTTTGCATATTGTTTTAAGTTGTCTATTGATAGGGCTTGTTGGTTTTCGAAGAGTTTGTCGTGCATTTCGAAATATTTATTTTGTTGTCCTGCGCACTCGGCTGCTTCTGCGGCTTTTTGGGCATTGGGGTGTATGTCGTTTAAGGGGTAGTCTCTAAAGATGAGTTTTACTTTTCCTGTTTCTATGTAGTTTGTTCTTAGTAATGGTAGGGTTTCGGTGTAGAATTTTCCGCAGAATGGGCATTCGTAGTCTGAAAATTCGATTATTGTGATTGGTGCGTCGGCTTGTCCTTCAACCGCGTCATCGTCTTCACTGACCTGTATTGGTTGTTGATTGTTTGTAGGTGGTTGGTTTGGAGGTCCTTCTTCGGTTATTGGTAGGGCTATTTGTACAAAGTATTTTCCGTCTTTGGTTATGAATACTGGTATGTTTTGTCCGTTGTATGAGACTGTTATTTCGTATAGGAATCCTAGGTCTGTGTTGGAGATGTACGTGACTCCTCCGCCGGTTCTAGCGTTGAGGTAGTCGATTATTATTTCTCCTGCTTCTTCTCCGGTTGTTGATGAAGATATTGTTAATGAGGATATTGGAGAGTTTCCTGAGTACATCATGTATAGTAATGCTATGGTTATAATTCCTAGAACTATTGCTGCGATTTTCCAAGGGTTTTTTACTCTTAACGAGTCTGGGCTGTTGTCTATTTTAGGGAAGTGGTCTTTTTTTGGAGGGTTGTGAGGGTTGTTGTGAGGTTCTTTGGGGTGTTCGTGGTTGTGGTGGTTGTGTTCTCGGGGATTGTGATTGTGTGGTTTGTGGTCGTGGGGTTTGTGTTCATGTGGTCTGAATTCATTTGGTCGATGGTTATGAGGTTTGTGATCAGAATGTCTAGGGGGTTCGTGGTTTCTATTTTGAGAATGTTCGTTATTGGTTGGATAGTCCATTGTTTTGATAGAATAAAGTCTTTTAAAAACATTTTGGTGGTTTTTTGTTATTGGTTAGTATACAAAGAGTTAAAAATTGTTGAATCTATTTATTTTTAAGGAGAGTGAGTAAAATGCCATACGATATTGCGATAGGGAGGAATAAAGAGGATAAGGCTAAGTATGGTCAGGATGGGTTGGTTTATATTGGGAAGGGGTATGTTAAGATGGGGAATTATACTTCGCTTTCGAATCGGTTGTGGTTGGATGTTGTGAGGAGTCATGTTATATTGATTGCGGGGAAGAGAGGGAGTGGGAAATGTTTGGCAGGAGATACTTTGATTAGTTTAGATGATGGGTCATTAGTTCCTATAAAAGATCTTGAGAATAATAATAATAGAATTGTTTCATTGAATGGAAAACTTAAGATAGAGAAATCTGAAAAGAGTGAATTCTTTGATCGTAAAGTTGATAAGATGTTGAAAGTGAGACTGAGGAGTGGCAAGGAAATAAAATTGACTAAGGAACATCCCCTTTTAACAATTAAGGGTTGGGAGGAGGCGGGTAATTTGAATATTGGTAGTAGGATTGCTACTCCTAGAAATTTACCTAGTTTTGGAGATGGTTTTATGCCTGATCATGAAGTTAAATTATTGTCTTATTTGATAGCAGAGGGACATACAAAAAAGATTGTTTTATTTTCTAATTATGATGATAAGATTGTTGATGATTTTGGGGATAGTCTTAATGCATTTGATTCTTCTTTGAGATTGGTTGAAGATCAGAAGGGTCATTATAGGATTTCTCAACCTGAATATAGGACTGAAATTGAGAGATATAGTCTAGAAAGAAATGAAAAAGGGCAATTTGTTAAGGGGAATGGCAATATTGTTAAGAAAAGAAGTATTAGAAATTTGATAGAAAGAGAGGAGTTATATGGGAGACTTGCTAAAGAGAAATTCTTGTCTCAGAATATTTTGAGATTAAAAAAAGAAAAATTGGCTTTATTTTTGAATAGGTTGTTTAGTTGTGATGGGAGTATTTATAAGACAAATGATTATTGGGAGATTTCTTATTCTTCTTCTTCTGAGAGATTAATAAGGCAAGTTCAGAATTTGCTTTTAAGATTTAATATTTTATCAAAGTTGAGAAATAAGAAGATTAGATATAATGGAGATTATGTAGATAGCTATGAGTTGGTTTTGAATTCAGAGAATGTTATTAAGTTTATTGATGGGATAGGATTTTTTGGTGAGAAAGAGAAAAGAGAAGTTATTGCTAGAGGCGAGATTTTGGCTAAGATTAGGAATCCTAATGTGGATACTATTCCTAAGGAAGTTTGGGAAACATTTAAACCAAATAATTGGGCGGAAGTGGGGAGGGCTTTTGGTTATAAACATCCTAAGGCCATGCGTGAAAAAATGAGATATTCTCCATCTAGGCAGACTTTATTGCAGATAGCGAAGGTTGAGCAGGTGAATGGATTGAAATTGTTGGCTGAATCTGATATCTTTTGGGATGAGATTGTATCTATGGAGATTTTGGAAGGAGATTTTACTGTTTATGATATATGTGTTCCTGGAAATCATAATTTTGTTGCAAATGACGTAATTGTTCATAATAGTTATTCAATTGGAGTATTAGCCGAGGAGATGTGTAAACTTCCTCCGGAGGTTAGGGAGAATATTGCGCCGATTATTTTTGATACTATGGGGATTTTTTGGACTATGAAGTATAAGAATGATAAGGATATTGAGGCGTTGGAGGAGTGGGAGTTGAAGGGGGAGAATTTGGGGGTGAATGTTTGGGTTCCGGGGGGGTATGTGGAGGAGTTTGAGAAGAGGAAGATTCCAGTGGATCATAAGTTTTCTCTTGCGGTGAATGAGTTGGATATTGAAGATTGGTTGAGTATTTTTGAGTTGCCGATGATTGATCCGATTAGTGTTTTGATTCAGAAGTCGATAAATAAATTGTTGGCTAAGGGAGAGTTTGATTTGGATGATATTATTAATGAGGTTAGGGAAAATAAGGATGCTAGCGATGAGAGTAGGAAGAGTTGTTCTGCGTTGTTTGAGGCGGCTAAGTCTTGGAAGGTTTTTGCTAAAAATGGCGAGGAGAGTACTAAGATCGGGGATTTGGTTGTTGCGGGGAAGACTACTGTTCTTGATATTTCGATGTATAGTTCGGTTGCTGCGTTTAATGTTCGTGCGTTGATTATTGGGTTGGTTAGTAAGAAGTTGTTTAATCAGAGAATGATGAGTAGGAAGAAAGAGGAGATAGATAGTATTCATCATGTGTTGGATAATGTTAGTGAGAAGAAAGAGATGCCGTTGGTTTGGATGTTTCTGGATGAGGCGCATGAGTTTTTGCCTAATGATTATAAGACGCCTGCTACGAATTCTCTTGTGCAATTGTTGAGAGAGGGGAGGCAGCCGGGGATTTCTATGGTGTTGGCGACTCAGCAACCGGGGGTTATTCATAGGGATGTTATGACGCAGTCGGATATTGTGCTTGCACATCGTCTTACAAATAAACATGATATTGATGCTCTTAACGAGATAATGCAGACTTATATGTTGGCTACTATTCAGAAGGAGATGAGGGAGTTGCCGGATTTGAAGGGGAGTGGGATTATTTTGGATGATAACAGTGAGAGGATTTATCCGGTTAGGATTCGGCCGAGGTTGACGTGGCATGGGGGGGAGGCGCCGAAGGCGATTGTTGAGGAGAAGAAGGTNTTTGTATAGGTAGATTTATTAGGTTTTGAATGTTGGTTTTGAGATGGATAGAAGAGGATTTTTGAGGACGGGTGTTGGAACAGGTCTGGTTTTTCCTAGTTTATTTAGTGGGGGTTATTTTTCGAGTAAGTTAGTTGAGTTTGCTTCTAGATTTGATGGGGTTGAAGGTATTACAAGAGGGAATTGTCCTGAGGAGGGTGGTGAAGTGTATTATTTTTTGAGACCTAGTAGGTATGATGCTGATTTTGAGGAGGAGTTATGTGATTTAGATATTCAATTGTTTAGGGGAGGTTATGATTGTAGTTTGAGTTGTTGGCCTGCAAGTTTAGATTATGTTGAGAATGAACCTTTTTTGGGAGAGGTTGTTTGGAGAAGGGATGGTTAGAGTTTCTGTTCATATTTTTCAGTATATTTGTTTACAACTCTTGCTAATGAATCTCTTCCTTGATCAAAGTAAGGTTTTCTATCTATAGATTCCAGGAATCTTCTTAATGAGGTTTCATTTTGAGTTGCGTCTGGTTCGAGAGAGCTGTCTAGAGAGACTCTGCAAACATATGTTAAATCTTGAGAATGTTTTGCTGTTGATTTGGGGGCTGTTTTTAGAGTGTCTAGGCATGAATTGATTATGCAATTTGAATCGTATTCTCTTGTTTCTTCTGTTGCTCTTACTATCTCTTCCATAACTGATATTGTTTCTTCTGGGGAAGTATGAACATTATCTTCATGTGTCATAGGTATTAGATAGTGGAATCTTATATTTCCGTTTGGTATCATGATATTTTTGAGTGATGATAGTTAATAAATATTGATGTTGGTTAGAATATAAGTTATAATTTGTGTTCGTATTTTTTTAGGTCTATTTTGTTATTTTTGATTTCGATTCCTTCTTGTTTTAGGAGTTTGATTTTGTTTTTTAGTCCTGATGCGAATCCTCCGAATTGTCCATTTGAGTTGATTACTCGGTGGCAGGGGGTGTGTGGGGAATTAATAAGGTTTTCATTATGAAAAGGCCGAGGGTTTTTGTTCATGGCGTTGCCTACTGCTCGATAGGCTTTTGTGTTGAGTTTGTTGGCTATGGCTTTGTATGTTGTTAGTTTTCCTTTTGGAACTTTGTTTAGTATTTGGTAGCATTTTTGGTTGAATGTTTGTTTTTGCATTTTTGATTTTGAATGTTTTGGTATCTTAGGTGATTATGATGAGGTGGAAGTATTTTGATTTGGTTTGTTGTTTGATTATCTGATTAATTCTCCCATAACATCTTGAAAGAAGACCTCTGTTCCTCTGTGGTGTATTGTTTCTCTTCCTGTAAAATAACTATAATCTCCATTCATTTCAAATGAATATCTGAAGTCTCCTTCTTCAAATTCTGAGGGTCCTCTAAAGGGCATTGAATCATTCATCCTTCTTAGGGCTTTTTTTAAGAATGGAAATGCTTCGTTTTGGAAGAAATCATTAGAATAATCTTTATTATGTTTTCCTTGATAACTCATACACCAAACTGGTTGTCCCTCTAAAAAAATAACTTCTCTACCAGGTGCCCAACTACTTCCCGCATAGGAGTCATGATATTCCCAATCTCCTTTTTTGTAATTGTAATCTTTGTGTCCGGGTAATACTGGTGTCTCACATTTATGTTTTGATTTGACCTCCTTTGGTGCTGCATAAGTATTTTTGTGGGCTTCAGATATAAAGGCTAATAATTCTTCTTTGTTTACTTC
Source organism: Candidatus Pacearchaeota archaeon (assembly GCA_002688875.1). Lineage (GTDB taxonomy): Archaea > Nanobdellota > Nanobdellia > Pacearchaeales > GW2011-AR1 > ARS1285. The sequence goes on from NZDU01000013.1 coordinate 36,599, forward strand.
TTTGTTATTCTCCATTTTCTAGTATGGCCTAATTATTTTAGTTAATAAAATTATCTTTGAATATAGGGTTTTTTGTTTTGGATGCAGTATAATGCGATCATTAGTTCTGATGCGATGTAGGCTAGATGGGGTTTGTTGACTAGGTTTCGTTTTACTATTTCTTTTATGATTTTGTCGGGGTTTGTTGCGGTTAGTTCTAGGGTTAGTTCGTGGTTGTTGTTGACGAAACCGCAGTGGATTTTGTTGTTGTTTATTTTTACTAAGAAATAGCCGTTGGGGTCTTTTTGCCAGGGGTATGTGTTGTTGTCACAGTTTACTGTTTCTCTGTCTTGTTTTATTGTTATTTGTTTTAGGGGGCATTTGGTTTGCATCTTAGATTTGGTAGAAGTTAGGGGTATTTAAGGTTTGTTGATTGTGAGCTTTTGCGTTTTACACTTAAAATGCTCACAAACTCAACTTTTGCATGGCCCTTATAAAACCCCAAAGTCCGACACGCAAAATGCAAAAGTTGAGTGGTTATCTTCCTTTCAGAAAATATAATCCTATGGCTCCTATTATCAATAAAATGATTCCGATAATATTTGAAGAAGAACCGTTTAAGTTTGCTATTGTGTTTCCAGTTAGATTTGGTGAAAAAAATAATATTGAGAAGGATAATGCGATTAAGGGTAGAAATCCTAGTTTTTGGACAATTCTTTTCTCTAATCTTGAAATTTCTTTTTCTCCAAAATTCTTATGACCTATTTTATTCTCTCTTCTAAGCTGCTCTGCGGTAGAGTCTATGTTTCCGTTATTTAATTTAATTAATTCTTTAAGATGTTTATTGCTACACTTGAATTTATCCCTATAATAAAGAAGTTTTGAAATTTGACTTGATAGTTCTAAAGCTTCTATTGAATTTGCAGAATTTTTAAGCTTTGGATTTTTTTTCGTACCATTTAATTGCATTAAGGAAGATTGTTGAGGCTTTGTCAAAATTTCCTTCAATAGCAGCCTTTTTTCCAATACTTAAATCTGGTTCTGTTTTTGCCATTTAGTTAGGAGTTTTTTATAATTTATAAGTATTTCCTAGGGGTAAGTTAATATCATTTAATTTAGTTAAGTACATGAATAGTTAATCGATATCGATATTTACTTGGGGCTATGATTCCGGCTTTTACTGTTTTTGTGATTTTGATTTTTCTTTTGAGTTGTTTGGCTTCTTCGATTAGGTTTTGTTTTATGGTTTTTAGGTTGTCTTCGTGGGAGAAGGCTTGGTAGAAGATCTTGGTGTTTTTCTTTGCGGAGGTTAGTGCTTGTTTTAAGAAAGTTGTTTTGAGATTGGGCCTTGTCATTATTATTATGTCAAACTTTTGTTTTGGGATTTTGGTTTTTACGTCGCCTTGGATTATGGTGTATTCGGTTGATTTGATTTTGTTTAGTTTTTGATTTTCTTTTGCGTACTGATGGCAGGCTTTGCTGATTTCTATGGAGGTTATGTGTTTGGGGTTGGCTAGTTTTTTGATTATGATTGGGTAGGCTCCGATTCCAGAGAACATGACTAGGACTGATTGGTTTCTTTTGATTGATTTGGCTAGATTTTTTCTGTCGTTTGATTGGCGAGGAGAGAAATAGCAAGTTTGGACGTTTAGTTTTAGTAAGGAGTTATTTTCTTTGTGGACTGTGATTAGGTTTTTGTCTCCTAGTAGATGTTTGGTTTTGAAAGTTCTTAAACGGCCTTTGATGTCTGTTGATTTTTCTAGTACGGTTTTGATGTTTGGTTGTTTTAATAATTTTTTTGCTTCTTTTAGTTTTCTTGCTTTGCTTTTGGGTTTTCCATTTGCTTCGGATTTGATTATTGCTATGCTTCCTATTATGTCGTAGTCTGCCATGTTTATTGTTTTTTGAGTTGATCTTCTTTTCTATCAAGATCTCCTTCTTTTGCTTTTATCTCTTTTTCGTAATATCTTACTAAATTTTCATCTTTTCTTCTTTCTGCTTCTTCAAGTTTGTCTTCATGAAATTCTATTTGCTTTTTTAGGCTTTTTATTCCTTTTTTTAATCTCTTTTTTCTTTTAACCATTTTTCTTGTTTTAAATTTTCTTTTTTGATATATTTCATTAATCTTTCTGCTTGACTGAGTGGTAATATATCTTTTGACTTTCCTTTGTCATTCTTTATGTAGAGATATCTTTCGTATGCAATTACGGATCCAGATATCTTTTTTACTAACTGAATTAACTCCTGTGTTTTCCACAGTTTATTTTTTATAAGACAATTTATTATATAAATTCCTCTTAGTCTAAGTATTAATGAGTATGCAGTTGAATCTCCAGTATTTATCTGTTCTAAATCTTGATCTAGTTCCATGGCTGCTTTGTTCATATTCATTGCTGATTTAGTTGTTTCTATATGCCATTTGAGGTTTTTGTAGGTTGGTTTGGTTTTTTTGTATTTTCCTAGGAGATTGTTGTTTAGGATTGGTTTGGCTTCTATAATCCAAGGGAGTATTGGAATTGCATTTTCTTTTACTTGTTTTTCTAGACTTTCTATTGAAATTAATGTTAGTTCATATCTTCCTTCGATTATTCTATGGTTTTTGTTTGTCGTGATTACTAGGATGTCGATATCTGATTCGTTGGTTTGTTCGTCTCTTGCGTGGCTTCCTATGAGGTAAATTCCTAGAGTTATTGGGAGAAGGTTGTTTTTTGTTAGAATTTGTAGAGTTTTTTGGGTTATGTCCTCTATTGATTCTTCTATTAATTCTATTCTTGCTTTGTTACCTTGCCAGGATTTAGGTAAGACTACGCCTGCTGAATTTCCTATTTTTACTATTGGTTTTATTAGTTGTGTCTCCATATGTTATAACATGTTATAACGTTTATAAAGATTTTGGTTTGATTTTTTGGTTCGAGAAAGATATTTAAAGTTGTTTTATTATATGATTGGATGAAGAAGGTGTTTGGATATTTGATTGCATTTCTGGGTTTATTAGTTTTAGCTAGTAATTCGGCAATTGCTCGTTCTCAGTTTGAGTTTCTTGGGGGGATTGATAAGTTAGTGTTGTTGATTCCTGGGTTGGTGTTGGTTTGTTTGGGAGTTGTTATTTTGATTGTTCTTGGGGGTGGTTCTTCGAGGGGTGGGAAGGTTAAGCATGTTTCGGAAGAGGTTCCGATATATAAGGGGGAGGGGAAGAAAAGGCGGATTGTGGGGTATAAGGCGGAGTAGGTGTTGGGGTTATTTGGATATATATAGGATTATATTTTTATAGATATTTTATCGATGTCCCCTAGCGAGTTGTCTTTCAAGTCTTTTTATATTTTTCTTGACCCTATTACTGGGGTCAGTAATATTATTTAAATTATCTAATTCTGCTTCAATCCTTCCAAGTCTAGCATCTTCTAATCTATGTAAATATTTCTGAGTTCCAGCAGCCCCTACATATTGGTGGATCCACTTATCAAGTAAAATATTTGCTATAATAAATACTAGTCCTATGAGGTATATCCAATTAATAATCCCTGAAGATATTTCTTCTAAGTGTATTCTTTGCCAGTATAACATAAAATAGAATAGTCCATACATGGTCCAGACAAATTGTCTCGCGAATGGTCCTATGTCGGAATTATGGACGAAGTAGAAAATAACTAAAATTGGGGCTACAATTCCAAATGTTGCTGCTAGGGCTCCGTAGGGTAGTAGGATTGCTCTTATAATTTCGGCATCTGGTAAGTATCTGATAGATAATATTGAGACTCCTATTGTTACGAGAAAGTGCGCCCCCCTATTGGATCCAAATATGTCTACATTTTTTAATGCAATACTTATCATGGAGAATATTACAAAAAACAATAGTATTTTTGCGAAGACGAATTCACCTCCTGCTTCTACTCCAAGAATTGGTCCTAAGAATGATGTAAATGTATTCCCTATCTCAACTACAAAACTTCTTATGCCTTCCTGGATATCTCCTTGGAAGTTTTGGGCTAGTGCTAAGCTTATTGTTGTCAATGCAATTAAGGTTGTTAACAAAACACCATTTTTTTTCATAGTTGATTAAGATAATAGAAGTTTAAAAAGATTTGGTGTTTGAGAATGAGTTATGAGATTTTATCTAGATTTCTAAAGATTATTGTGAATCTCTGATTTGTTTTTCTAGTTCCTTAAAATCTGATCTTATTTCACTTTTCTCTTCTTTAAAGTCGTCTAAGTGGCTTGCAAGTTTGTTTTCTCTTAATGTTTCCGATTTGTGATATGAACCATCTGCACTTCTTAATCTTGCTTCTACTGATGAATTGTGCCTAACTATGATGTCATCATTTGTTGGTCCTAAACCGTCTAGATTACGATATAATAGTTCTTGAGGTTGATCTTTTGAGTAGTTTAGTGTTCCAAGTGTAACTCCAAAAGCTAATGCGCCTAGTCCTACGTGTTTTAGTAAATTATATTTCATTTTATTTCTTTAATGCCTCTTCATATCTTTTAGATCTTTCTTCGATTCTTGCTCTGTAGTTAATTTGTTCTTCTTCGGGTTTAGCTTCTTCTGTTTTTGCTTTTGCTTCTAAACTCCAAACCTTTTTTGATTCTTCTCTTGTTTTATCATTAATTCTATCGTATTTTTGATTAGTTTGATTTACTTTGTTGTCGTAAACTTTCTCTGCCTTGTCAATTTGGTTTTGCATTAGACTTTCTAAACTGTAACCTCTGTTCTCATCTCTTTCGAAGATTGTTCCATCTACTTGTGTGTATGTTAAGTCATTTAATGTTGAATCTCTTGCGTTATTATCACTTGTTAATAAATGTGTTCCAACAGCTAATCCTGATCCTATTGCGATTGGGAGTATTGTTGTTTTTGTTAAAGAATATAATTTAGAGCTTGTCCATTTTGCTATGTCAGGAACACCCTGGAAAATAAGATTGTAATAATTTCCTTGTTCTTCAGTATTGTCTTCAGTATCAGTTTGTTCTACCATTTTTATATGTAGTAATTTTATAGTAGTAATTAGGTTTATAAATGTTTCTATTTTGTGATTATTAGGATTTAGTCTTATAGAGATAAGAAATCTTTATAAATGATAGATTGTTAGGGGGTTTATGAAAAAGGTGTTTGGGAAGAAGTTTTATTTTGTAGTATTGTTTACTGTGATGTTCTTAGCTTTGTTTCAGACTTCATTTGTTTTTGCGCAGAAGGAAGGTGGGACTGTTGGTGAGGCATTATTGGGAGGAGTTGGTACTGCAATTAATGGCGCTTCTGGAGAGGGAAGTATCTTTTCTATTACTAATTTGTCTAGTATATTGTTGGGGCTTCTTTTGTATATGGTCTTGTATAGCGTTCTTACTGAAATGGAGTTGTTTAAAAAAGTTCAATATGCTGCGCCTATAATTGCGATAATTGTTGCAGTAATCTCTCTCTTATATTTTCCTGAGGGATTTTTGGAGGCGCTTGTAACTAATTACGTTGCCTTAGGTGCAACGATTCTTACAGTGATTCCTTTTCTAATTGCACTTTATTTTACGATATGGGTGGATAAAGTGAATTTGATTATCGCGAGAACTATTTGGGGTGTGTTTTTTGTTTATTACTTGATTATATTCTTTTCTACTCCGTTTAATGAGGAGGCCGCTTGGTGGATGTATGCTGGGGCATTTATGATTTCACTTGCTCTTTTTATATTCATTCCTTTCATAAGGGAAAAGTTTTGGGATCTAAAGATAGATTCTGACAAGGAGAAGCTTAAGGCGGGTAAGGATAAAAGGATAGCCTTGGACAAATCGAAGGAAGAAGAATTTGAGGATTATGTGGGAAAAAAGGGATTTCCAGTTTGATGTGATTTTTTGGTTTTAATTTTCTTAAGAGGATAACTCTTAAAAACTATTGAAACTTAATTTTGTTATGGATATTAAATTGAATGTTTTTGTTATATTTCTGTTAATTGGTTTGGCTTTTGTTTGTTTAGTTTCTGCTCAGGATACTGATGGAGTTCCTGAAAGTCCTGCTGATAAAATTACAGATAATGTTGGAGAATATTCTGAAAAGGGATATCCTGAAACTTATGAGAAATATCTTGAGTTTAGTAATTCTCTTGTTGATAGAGAACAAAATAAAAGCTATTTGTTTAGAGAGTGGACTGGGATATTTTCGGAGAATCCCGTTGTAGGGCCTGTGCTTTATTATACTGATAGGTTCTTTTCATTTTTTGATCCTTTGTGGGAATTTACTTTTGGTATGGAATTTAATTGGAGTTTTGCTTTTTTTTCACATATGTTTTTCTGGATTATAATTATTGTTGTTATATTTTTTCCCGCAAATGGAATTTTTGATAACTGGATTTTTGGTTTATTAACTGGATTTGTTGTCGCTTCATTGACAGGTAGTCAGGGAGTAATCGGAGTTGCTGTTAAATTGTTGGATACGGTGGTAAATCTTTGGATTTTGACCGCTATATTTATTATAATTACGTTGGCGATTGTTATTTATGCGAAGATATACAAGGATTTTAATAAAGATTCTGAAAAGGAGAAACTTAGTAGGGCGAGAAAGACTATCAAATCTGAAGCAGAGGTTATTCGAGGAGATTAGATAATCTAATTTTACTCTTTTATATCTGAAGTTAATTATTGATTAAATCGTGGTCTAGAATTCATATCCTTTGTTTCAGGCCATATGTCTTTTACTTTTCTAGAAAAGTATGACCAAGGTTTTACTGGTTGACGTTGTTTTTGTGAAGTGTTGTTTTTTGGTTGGTTTGGTGTGTTAAGTGCAATTTTAAAATAATGGTTTGCAGTTTTGTTTGCTTTTGGTAATTCTGCCTTTGCAAATGGATCTTCATTTATTTTTGTTCTATCGTAGATTGTTTTTTTAATAGTGTTTCCCTTGGGTATGCTAGCTTCTAATACTAATTTTTCTAATAAATCAACTTCCTTATCTCTAGGATCGTAAAGATATGCATATTTTGTTGTTTTACCTCCAAATAGTTCTCTTTCTTTTTCAGTTACGTTAATTTGATATAAACCTTGAAGCTCTCTTCTTGTATCGTATACTTGTACTTCATTTCCTTCTATTATATTATCAAATTTTGGTTCTTTTTTTTCTAGATTTTTTCCAGTTAGTGGTTTTAGAGATGGAATTGGTTGTGATGGGTAGTTAGATTTTTGAATGGGACTTCTTTGAGATGGTGTTTGAACTGGTCTAAGTTGTTCAGGCTCGTTGCTATATGTAGGTTTAGTTATATATCCTGCTAGTCCTACGCCTATCGCTTTTAGTGCATTTCTTCGTGTTATCATAGATTTTTGAGATAATGAGGGTATTTAAATGTTTGGTCTATTGTTCATTGCTTAGTGGTAACATATGGAAAGGTTTAAATAGTATTGATTTGATGAATTGTTATAATGCGCCCGTAAAACTATCCAGCCTTTAGGCTGTGGATATAAGGGCGCGCGA